>CAYGVJ010000065.1:0-30278 GCA_964353255.1 uncultured Solibacteraceae bacterium
GGCTCGTAGAGGTAGCCGGCGGTGTTGGCGTTGGCGAAGCAGACCGGGCAGGTCAGGTTGCAGCGGTTGGTCAGGTCCACCACGGCCATGCCGGTGTGGCTGGTGTGCATCGAGCACAGCCCGCACTGGTCGGGGCAGCGCGTGGCATTGGGAATCGCCGGGTTGGTGAGGCCGCGGTTGTCCCCGAAGTGCCATTCCTCCATCTTCAGGTACAGGCGCGCGTCGGAGAACACCACGTCGCGGAAAAAGCCGTGCAGCGGGCAGGTCTTCTCCATCATCACGCGGCCGTTTTCCTCGAAGACGTGCGCCTCGATGATGCGGAGGCAATCCGGGCACAGCGACTGCGTGATCTTGGGCAGACCGCGGTGGACGGGCTCGATCGGAGTGCCGGTTAAAGTCGTCTCCGGCTGCAAGATCTGGAAGCCCTTGACCTTGGCAGGGGCGGCGGCAGTGCTCAACTGAGGTCCTCCTTGGGGGAACAGAAATCGCCTTGCCAGTATAGCCGAGGTCTGCCGCTCCGACCACCGCGGGCGGTCAAACGGCGCATTTTGTTGCCTGTACGGGGGATATGCCCGGTTGAACGGGACCGTGCCGGCCTGGTTGACGACGCCTGGGTAGCGGAGGTGATAAAGTCAAGGATTGACAAGGAGGCTCGAAATCATGCTGAACCCTGCACTTTCCAGACGCGGCTGCCTCGGCCTGATGGCCGGCGGCGCTGCGGCCTTGAGCGCTAACGCGGCCACACAGGCCGGCGAGGCGGACCACGCCCGCCGCATGAAGTGGTGGCACGAGGCCGAGTTCGGCATGTTCATCCACTGGGGGCTTTACAGCCTGCTGGGCCGCCACGAGTGGGTCATGGAGAACGAAGGCATCCCGGTGGCCGAGTACGAGCAACTGGCCGCCAAGTTCGTTCCCAAACCCAACGCCGCCCGCGACTGGGCCCGCCTGGCCCGGCGCGCCGGCCAGAAGTACATGGTCATGACCACCAAGCACCACGAAGGCTTCTGCCTGTTCGATAGCAAGCTGACGAATTACTGCGCGCCCAAGCGGGCCTGCGGGCGCGACCTGGTTAAGGAGTACGTCGAGGCCGCCCGCGCCGAAGGCTTGCGCGTCGGCTTCTACCACTCGCTGATGGACTGGCACCACCCCGACGGCGCCCGCTGCGCGCAGGACGAGGCCGCGCGCCGGCGTTTCGTGGACTACGTCCACGGCCAGATCCGCGAGCTGCTCACCAACTACGGCAAGATCGACGTCTTGTGGTACGACGTGGCCTGGCCCCTGGACGCGGCCGGCTGGGAATCCGAGCGGATGAACGAGATGGTCTTCAAGCACCAGCCGGACATCATCGTGAACAACCGCAACCGGCTTGCCGGGGACTTCTCGACGCCGGAGCAGCGTATCCAGGCCGAAAAGACGGGCCGCGCCTGGGAAGCCTGCATGACCATGAACGACAGTTGGGGCTACCACGCCGCTGACGACGACTGGAAGACGCCCAAGACCGTGGTGCGCAACCTGGTGACCTGCGCCCGCGACGGCGGCAACTACCTGCTCAACATCGGCCCCCGGGGGGACGGCTCGATTCCCGAGGAGTCGGTGCGCATCCTTGAGGCGGTGGGCAAGTGGTTGGCGCGTAATGGTCGGGCCATCTACGGGGCGGAGCGCTGCCGGGTGAGCCGCTCCAACTTCTGCAACTTCACGCGCCTGGGCAACACGCTGTTTGTGCACGTTTATTTCTGGCCCGGCGAGACGGTCGCCGTCGGCGGGCTCCAGACCAAGGTGCTCTCGGCCAGGCTGCTGGCCGGCGGACAGAAGGTGAACTTCGAGCAGGACCGCTTCCGCGTGCGCTTCATCGGCCTGCCCAAGACGGCCCCCGACAACCCCGTCACGGTGATCGAGGCGGAGTGCGAGTCCGAACCGGCGCAGAACATGGATTTCGTGCGACGCGAGCGCCCGCGCGAGCGGGTGTGAGAGGGCCGTGACCCGCCGGAGCTTTCTCAGAACCGCGGGCGGCGGCGCCGGAGCCGCCGCGGCACAAGAGCGCGGCCGTCCGCCTAACATTATCCTCATCCTCACCGACGATCAGGGCTGGTTCGACGTGGGCGTCCACGGCAACCCGCACATCCGGACGCCGGTGCTGGACCGGATCGCCTCGGAGGGCGTCCGTTTCGACCACTTCTACGCTTCGCCGGTGTGTACGCCTACGCGCGCCTCGCTGATGACCGGGCGCCATTACCAGCGCACCGGCGCCATCGACACCTACATGGGACGCGACACTCTGCGGGCCGACGAGGTCACCCTGGGCCAGGTTTTCCAGAAGCGGGGCTACCGCACCGCGCTGATAGGCAAGTGGCATCTCGGCCGTTACATGAAGTACCACCCCAACCGGCGCGGCTTCGACGAGTTCTTCGGCTTCTGGCAATACGGTTTCATCAATCGCTATGACGATTCCGACGAGCTGTTTCACAACAAGCAGCCGGTCACCACCACCGGTTACATCACCGACGTGCTGACCGATCAAGCCATCTCATTTGTCGAGCGCAGCCGCCGGGATCCCTTCTTCCTCTACCTGGCCTACAACGCGCCCCACTCTCCCTACCTGGTTCCGGACAGCTTCATCGAGCCGTATTTGAAGAAGGGACTACCGCTCGCCGAGGCGCGCATCTACGGCATGATCACCTGCGTGGATGGCAATGTGGGGCGGTTGCTCGAGGCGCTTGGCCGCTTGGCGCTGAACGAGAACACGGTGGTCATCTTCATGACCGACAACGGCGGGGTGAGCCGTTACTTCAAGGCGGGCCTGCGGGGCAACAAGGCCTCGGTGTGGGAGGGTGGCGTGCGCGTGCCCTTCTTCGTGCGCTGGCCAGGGAGTTTTCCCGCGGGCGCGGTTGTGGAGGCGATGGCGCAACACATCGATGTGCTGCCTACGCTGTGTGAGCTGGCGGGCGTGCCGCTGCCTGAAGGCCGGCAGATCGACGGCCGCAGCCTGCTCCGCCTGATCCGCGAGGGCAGAGGCGAGAGCCCGCATGAGTTCCTCTTCCACCAGTGGAACCGTGTGCGGCCCGTGCTGACCTCAGTCCCGGGCGATCGACAACTGGCTGCGAACTGGGCCGTGCGCGACCGGCGCGGCTTTAAGCTGGTTTCAAGCGGCGAGCTGTTCGAGCTCACCGAGGACCCGGGCGAATCGCGCAACGTCGCCAGCGGGCATCCCGAGGTGGTTGGCAGGCTGCGCTGGGAGTTCGAGAAGTTCTTCACCGGCGTTACCGCCAGTCAGGACTATCGGCGCGTCCCTATCCAGGCCGGCCGCGAGGACGAGAACCCCGTCGAGATCGATCTGACCTGGGGTGATGCGGTAGGGCGCAAGGTCCGCCCCACCCCCCGTCACTACAATCGCGACACCATCGACGACTGGAGCGAGGTGGGCGACTCAGTGCGCTGGCGCATCGAGGTGGTCCGAGGCGGCCGCTACCAGGTGACGCTCGAGTACGGGTGCCGCCCCGAGGATGCCGGCTCGCGGCTCGGCATCTGGGTCGGCGGTTCCCAGATCGAGCACCGCGTCGAGGCCACGGCCGGGCGGGATGTCTTCCGCCCGCTGGCGGTTGGCGTCCTGAAGCTGGCGCCGGGGGAGGCCACGCTGGAGATGAAACCGGTCGCAATCGTGGGCCGCGAAGTCATGGCCCTACACAAGATCTGGCTGAAGAGAGTCGAGTGACAAACAACTAGTCAGAAGAAAGGGGGGGCCTATGGCTGCGAAAAAAATCCTGATGCTGGTCGGCGACTATGTCGAGGACTACGAGGTCATGGTGCCGTTCCAGGCGTTACAGATGGCCGGGCACACGGTGCACGCGGTCTGCCCGAACAAGAGGGCCGGCGAGGTGGTCCGCACGGCCATCCATGATTTCGAAGGGGACCAGACGTACAGCGAGAAGCGCGGGCACAACTTCGCGCTGAACGCGGCCTTCGATGAGGTCAGGGTTGAGCAGTACGACGCCCTGGTGATTCCGGGAGGCCGGGCTCCGGAGTACATCCGGCTGAATCCCCGGGTGATCGAAGTGGTGCGCCACTTCGCCGGCGCCGGCAAGCCGATCGCCGCGATTTGCCACGGCGCCCAGGTGCTCGCCGCGGCGGGCGTCCTACAGGGCAGGACTTGTAGCTGCTACCCGGCGGTCTCGCCGGACGTGGCGCGCGCGGGCGGAACGTACGTGGACCTGCCCATGGACCAGGCGCATGTGGATGCCAACCTGGTCACGGCGCCCGCTTGGCCGGCCCATCCTGCCTGGCTCGCCAAGTTTCTGGCAGTGTTGGGCACCAAGATCGAACCGTAATTCCGAGCCGCGACCGTCAGGGAGCGGACCCAAGAGAGGGCTCGCGAGCCAGCCCACTCAGCCCGCGCGCCGCCTGCGTGCGCCGCGAAAGAACGGCCCGCCGAGGCCCCACAGGACCAGGAATACGATCACGAACATCTCCGCCAGGTCGAGGGATTTGCTGGTCCCCGCGGGCGGCAGAGGCATGGATCCTCGGGGGATCAGCATCAGCGCGATGGCCGCCGCCAGGCTGAGCAGGTGCAGGTACCACGCTTTGGCGCGGCAGAAGTATAGCAGCGCCAGTACCAGGATGAAAGCGCAAGCAAAGATCAGAGCCGGCCAGGTCAGACTCATTCTCAACTCCTGTCAGTGGAACTCCTCATGATATACCAGGCTGCCGGCGCGTCGCAGTCCGGGTACAATATCAGAATCATGAAAACGAAACTGCGAACTGCCGCGATCACCGACGAGTTCTCGCCGGTGGACCTGGAAGCCGCCGCCCAGGCTATGGCCGAAATCGGGATGGCCGGCGCTGAGTTGCGCGTGGTGTTCGGCAAGAACATCCTGGACCTGACGGACGGGGAAGTGGACCGCGCCCGGCAGGTGCTGAACGCCCGGGGGCTGGAAATCATCGCGTTGTCCTCTCCGATCCTGAAGTGCGTCCTGCCGGACGCCCCGCCTGTCGATACCCGCTTCCAGCAGGACGTCTTCGCGTCCAAGCACACCTTCGAGGACCAACCGCGCCTGGCCCGGCGGGCCTTCGAGATCGCTCACCTGAGCGGCGCCCGGATCATCCGCGTCTTCTCCTACTGGCGCAGCGTCGAGCCGGAGGAATGCTTCGACCGGATCGTGGGGGCTCTCTCTGAACTGGCTCGCAGCGCGGCCCAGGAGGACCTCATCATCGGCCTGGAGAACGAGCACGCCTGCAACATCTCGACCGGCGCCGACGCCGGGCGCCTGCTGGCCGCGGTGGATCATCCGAACCTCGGGCTGGTCTGGGATCCGGCCAATGCCTACGCCGCCGGCGAGGTCCCCTTCCCGGACGGCTACCGCCAGATTCCGCCAGCGCGCATCGCGCACGTGCATGCCAAGGACTGCCGCGTCGAGGGCCACACGCCCATCTGGGGTCCGCTCGGCACTCGCGACGTGGACTGGAAGGGGCAGATCGCCGCTCTGCTGGCCGACGGCTACCGCGGCTGGATCAGCCTGGAGACGCACTGGCCCGGGCCGAACAACAACAAGTTTCAGGCCAGCGTCATCTGCGGTTGGAACCTGCAAGGGCTGCTGGCGGGCTAGCCGGCTGCGGAAAAAGGGGACTGGCTACCCTGTCCCGGCCTCTATGCAGTTGACTGCTCGTTGATCGAGCACTGTGGACAGGGCTGCCTGTACCCTTTTTCAGCAGCCGGCTGGACTACCGCGCTTCCAGAAGCACCTTGCGATGGAGAGTCTCCGCCCGGGCAGGAGCCGGGCGGTCTGCGCAGAACCACGGGTGCTCGACTGGACTTATGTCGAGGGAGGAACTCCTCGCTCGGGTGCTGCAGCTTCCCCGGACGGAACGTGCCCGTCTTGCCGAGGACGTGCTGTCGAGTCTGGAGGAGCCCGACGAGCAGGTCGCGGCCGCGTGGGCGCGTGAGCTGGAGCGGCGCTCGCACGAGATCGCCGAAGGCCGGGTTCAGTCTGTGGATTGGGACACTGCGCGAGTGCAGATTCTGAAGGAAATCGAGCAGCGGCGTGCGGGTTGTCCTTCATCCTGACGCCCGCGCGGAACTACGGGCCGCAGCCGGGGCTGGCGCCCATACGCGCTAACTTGGAGGCAGGTGTTGGGCATGGGCCGTGGCGCGCGCACTCTGGCGCGCCGCCTCGGCACTTCCGCTTGCGGATCCGTTGCCGGACGTGCCGAGGCTGTTTTTCGCCCGTTTCGCCATGCATCGACATGAGTGTCGATGCGGCAGACTGAGAGTCCGCGCCACGTCGTGTTCGCGCGCGGGGCTTAAGTCAGCGCCTACGGGGCTGGCGCCGCACCTCCACGCGGCCCTCTACGACGTGCGCAGCAAGCATGGGCCAGTCCCAGTATAATCACGGTTGAGGATTTCCCCATGGCCACCAATCGTCGAGACCTGCTGCTGAAGGTGTTTCCCTCCTGCGCTTTGATGTGCGCGGGTTGCGCCGGGGTTTCCGCGGCCCAGAAGAGCGCCCAGGCTGCCTCCGCCAAGCACAAGTTCTCGGAGAAGTCCGAGATGACCTACGAGGAGATTTACGAGCTTGCCTACGGCGGGCTGATTCCTGCCTTGAAGAACCTGGCGGAAGAGCTCGGGAAAGACAAGTTCGATGAGCTGCTCAAGCGGGCGGCGTCCAAGGCCGCGGCGCAGGGAACGAAACAGCGCGCCGCGAAACTCCCGAAGGCGGATCTAGCCGCCTTCGCGGCTCCCCTGAAGTCCCAGAGCCCCTTCTGGCAACACGTCTTGACGCTCGCGTTCGTCGAAGACACACCGCAGGCCGTCGAGGTCAAGGTGACGGAGTGCCTCTGGGCGAAGACATTCCGGGCGGCCGGGGCCGGGGACATCGGCTACGCCCTCGTCTGCCACCCCGACTTTGCCGCGGCGCCGGCCTTCAATCCCAAGATGAAGATGACGCGCACCAAGACCCTCATGCAAGGGCACGACTGCTGCAACCACCGCTGGGTCATGGAGACATGACGGCCGAGCTCGTCTGTTTCGAGCCGAAGTGCCGGGCG
This sequence comes from uncultured Solibacteraceae bacterium, assembly GCA_964353255.1. Classification (GTDB taxonomy): domain Bacteria; phylum Acidobacteriota; class Terriglobia; order Bryobacterales; family Bryobacteraceae; genus VFZS01. The sequence continues at coordinate 7,036 of CAYGVJ010000065.1, forward strand.
CGCTTCGCTATCACGGAGGTCGTCTACAACTGCCCGCGCTGCGGGGGGCTGCTGGAGGCTGACTATCCGGGCTGGAAGTGCGATCCGGCGGCGCTCAAGCGGCTCTGGCGCGAGCGCCGGCTCACCAACGCGCCGCTGGAGGAGAGCGGCGTGTGGCGCTACCGGGAAGCGATACCTTTCCTGGACAGCTACGATCGCATCGTCACGCTGAAGGAAGGCAACACGCCCCTGCTCGAAGCGCCCGGCGCCGCGGCCTACGCCGGCCTGGACCGGCTGACCTTCAAGCACCAGGGGTTCAACCCCACCGGCTCCTTCAAGGACAACGGCATGACCTGCGGCGTCGCCCAGGCGCTGCGCCTGGGAATGCGGCGCGTGGCCTGCGTCTCGACCGGCAACACTTCGGCTTCCATGGCCGCCTATGCCAGCGCCGCGGGATTGGTGCCTGTTGTCTTCATCCCGCACGGCAACATCTCTTTTGGGAAGCTCGCCCAGGCGCTGGAATACGGCGCCCGCACGCTCCAGGTCGAGGCCAACTTCGACCAGATCCTGGCGCTGGTGCGCGCGCTGGCCGCCAGGCTCGGGATCTACCTGCTGAACTCGATCAACCCCTTCCGCATAGAGGGCCAGAAGACCATCATTGTCGAGATGATGGACCAGCGGGACTGGAATCCGCCGGACTGGATCGTCCTGCCGGGCGGGAACCTGGGAAACACCTCAGCCTTCGGGAAGGCGCTGCGCGAGTTGCGCCAGCTAGGGCTGATCGAGAGGGTTCCCCGGCTGGCAGTCATTCAGGCCGAAGGTGCCGCACCGTTTTGCGAGCTCTGGCGTTCGGCGGACCGCGCCGCGCTGCACGCGGTCGCGCACCCGGAAACCCTGGCCACGGCGATCAAGATCGGCGACCCGGTCTCCTGGCCCAAGGCGCTCTACGAGGTGCTCTCCTCCAGAGGCGTAGTCGAGAAAGTGAGCGAGCAGGAGATCGCCGACGCCAAGGCGCAAATAGGCCGCTGCGGCATCGGCTGCGAGCCAGCCTCGGCGGCCACGCTGGCCGGTATTCGCAAGTTGCGTGCAGCGGGGGTCATCGCGGCTGATGCCGACGTCGTCGCCGTGCTCACCGGAAACCTGCTGAAGGACCCGGACTATATCTACGGCTACCACACCGGCGGGCTCACAGCGCCCTCCGGCGAGAAGCTGCGCTCCACCTACGGCAACCAGCCGGTCGTTGTGCCGAACGATGCGGAGCGCATCGCGGCGCTGCTGGAGGAATAAGCCGGGGGGCTACGACCCGCGCACGTAGAGCAGGAAGGGCAGGGAAGCGCGCCCGTCGATGCCCACCGTCAAGACATGCTGGCCGGTGGAAATCAAGGGCGAGAGGGCGAACAAGACCTGATGCGACGTCATCGGCGTCGCAGAGGCAGCTACTCCGAGGGCTTGATGCTCGATGCCCGCGACGGTGACGCGGACCCGCGCCGGCGCAACCGCCGCCCCGGCTTCCGCCAGGCCGTTGACGGTTACAATCAGGTAGTCGCCCGGCTTGGTTGGGTGCATGGCATCCACGGCCACAACACCCGTGCTCACTGCCAGGACCACCGGCGGGAGCGAGTCGATCGAAACAATCACCGGATAGATCTGCTCAGGACCGTACTGGATTCTCAGGACCGCCGGCCCCGCCGGGAAGCCGGCCGGGATGGTGAATCCGACGTGGCCGGGGGCGAGCGAAGTCACCGGAAGCTGCTGGTCATTGAGGTAGACCACCGCCGTAACGATGCCGGCGATCTGGGATAGATTCGAGACCAGCGCCACGGCAGGGCCACCGGGGTAAACCCTGGCTTGCCCTGTCGCAGGGTTCAGCAACTGTGGATTGATGACCGGGAGCCTGGGATTGGCTGGCGACACCTGGAAGGCGAGCGGCTGCCAGGCCATCTGAAAGCCGCTCACCATGCTCACCATGGTGGCGCCCGGCGTGGCCGCTGCCGAGACTGCGACCTGGGCCCGCAGCCGTGTCGGGCTGAGCACCCAGACCCGGCGCACCACGATGTCGCTGGAGCCAAAGCCGACCACCGTCTGTCCCTCGGCGAAGCTGGTGTTTACACCCGTGATCTCGATCATCGCCTCGGCCCCGGCCGGCAGCGTGTTCTGAGACAAGAAGACCGCCGGCGGCGCACCAGGCTCGTAGGTGTAGGTGGCCGGGGCCTGCGCCTGGAGAAACAGCGAACTTTGGCCGTCGGCGTTCAGCGCGGTCACCGTAGCCTGATACCCTGGCCCCCCAGGAGGCGGGGTGACTACAATGGCATCGCTGAAATACTGGATGCGCGAGGCAGGCAGGCCGTCGAAAACGATCCGGGTTTCCGGCGTGAGGGTCGTCCCGGTTACCATCCCCCAGCGCTTGCCGCTGGAATCCAAGCCAGGCAAGACGGCGCCGATCAATGGCGGCGGGCTCGTCACCACGCGGAAGGCCGAGGGCAGCACGTAGAGTTCGTTGTTGAGCGTGAAGACCAGGTGGCGGGGACCGGGGGCGGACTGCGGGATGGCCAGATCCACTTGCAGGTAGTGTGGTGCAGCCGGGTACGACTGCATTTGCTGCACGACTGCTCCACCACCCAGCACCGACACGGTCAGGCCAGGAGTCAGCGCCCCAATAGTGGTCAGACGCAGCGGTGAGGATGCGTAGGCCACCAGCATCTGGGGGGCGCCCGCCAGCAGGTGGGCCGGCTTGACTGCTACCTGGCCCGGGAAGCTGTAGGTGGTCACGGCGTACAGTTGCGGCTGCGTGCTCCGTCGCTGCACCGCGAAAACCAGCCCGGAAGTGGTCATCCCGGCCACTACCTGCACCTGCATGGCCTGCTGGGGATCTCTGGTGCCGGGATAAAACACCGTGTCGAAGGGATCGCTTTGCGGAATAGGCTGCCGCAGGTTGTCCACCGGGAGAACCATCTCCGCCGGTCCCAAGTCGGCGGCCAGCGACGGCGGCAGCGGGTGAACGTAAAGGTAGTATTGCCCCGGGGCCAGCCCGTCAATCCGGTAGGTGCCGTCGGGATGCGTCAGCGCGCTGACCGCCGGTCGGTCCGGCGCCAGCGCCACGACGGACGCCATGTGCACGCTCTGTCCCGACTGGTTCACTACCTGGCCGGAGATGCTGCCCGTCTGGCTCGAGAAACCAGGCGCCGGATACAGGACCGAAATACCGGCGATGTCATCGGCGGCCAGCGGGGCCGAACGAGTGGTGGCTCGCGTCAGCTCCGTGGCCATGGCGCTCGAAGTGAGCGTGTGCTGGAGGCCCAGAGCGTGGCCCAACTCGTGGACCGCGATCAGGAAGAACGCCTCGCCGAAGCTCGGCCGCTGGGTCATCTCGCGGTGGAAGATGCAGCCCGAGGTGGTGATCGGAAAGAAGCTGCCGCCGGGGCCGCTCACCGGATCGAGCTTCGCAGCAGGACCGCAATTCGCCAGCACCCCCGGAACGTCGTCGAAGAGCACTTCGATGTGCGGCGTCGATTGCGGCGTCCCCGGCGAGAACAGGCCGCCGAAGGCTACCCTCAGATCCGAGGTCTCCACGTCGTCCCAAGCCTTGACGGCCATCCGAATCTGGCTCACCACGGAGGTAAAGCTGTCGCCGACAGTCAGCCGGGCCGGGCCCGCGTCTGACACATACACGGACACGGTCTTATCGGGCAGCGCCGCCAGATCGAACTTCTCCGGCATGGGGATGAACGGGCCGGTGCGGCTCGGGTAGTGCAGGAAGGGGTAGTAGGCGGACAGAGCGGCGGTCAAGCACAAGCCGAGTGCCGCCAGCTTTGCCCACCGCCATGCCACCGCAGCCACCATACCTCTACCTGCTCGCCCCCCGCGCCAGGCTCACGCTGACGCGGCCTCGCAACTCCTGCAAGTTCATCCGCACAGCTTCGTCTCGGACCAGCCGACCAGCGGCGTCAAGCATCGTCTCGGTGGTTGCCGCCCGCAGGGCGATGACCTCGCCGCCAGCGCCCCGCTGGACATCGAAGATGCCTTGGGTGAGTCCCATAACGTTGGTCAGGCCGCTCGAGCCGCTCCAGAGGAACAGGATGTATTCGCTCCCCTCGGTGAGCTTGGGGGAGCCGGGGAAGCTCTGCCGCAGGCCGTTAGCGGTTCCTCCGGGCAGCACCACGTCAACTTCGGCCGCTTCGGCGCCCTTCCACCGCTCCAGAACCTGGACCTGGTAGTGCGTGTAAATGACTGAGCCATGGAGCCGGGCGTAGGAAGCCAGGACCCGGCCACGGACGATGCCGGTGGCCTTCTGGGTCATTTCGTCAAGTTCGAGTCGCTGGAGCGTGGCAGCGTGGACCAGGAAGGCCAATCCCCCTGCCAGCAACAGAGTCGCAATCCGGCGCATAACGGGCACAGCGCCCTTCTATTGGCACTTGTCATGCCAGCCTAAGCCGTTGAAAAACCAGGGCTAAAGTGGCCCCCGTGGCCCCCGGATGGGTCGCCGGGACACACTGGCGTGCCAGGACAGCCCATCACGCTCCGTGCCGGACCGTCAGCACCGGAACATCCAGGGCGTGGCGTACCCCGTCGATGGTGCCGCCGAAGATTAGGTCCTGAAGGCCCTTGTGCCCGTGCGTCCCCATCACGACCAGGTCCGCATTGATCTGGCGCGCGAAGCGGACGATCTCTGCCTTGGGGTCCCGCGAGTGGAAGACCGCGGCCTCCGCCTCGACTCCTTGGGCGGTCAGGGCCTTGACCAGCTCGTCCAGGTATCGGCGCCCGGCCTCCACCTCGGCGGTCGAGGCCAGTGAGCCGTAAACCTGGCTGGTTACGTCCTCCTCGACGTGCACCAGGTGGAGCTTTGCCCCGTAGGTGCGGGCCAGAGCAGCCGCGTGCGCGACGGCCTGCCGGTCCCCGCCGGTGTGGTCCACCGGGACCAGAATCCGGCGATAGGTCGGGATCTCCACCCCCGCTGCCGCCGCGGGCATGGCCAAGGGCGCGCCGCCCAGGCGACGCAGCCACTGTGGCAGCCAGGGCTCGAAAAGAACCCAGGCGAGCATCAGCAGCAGGACGGCCGCTGCCGGATAGACCAGCAAGGAGACCAGCAGCCGCGATGAGCCGGCGGCGTCCAGCCACCGGGCCACCGAGAGCGCCACCAGCCTCACGTTCAAGCCGACCACGATGGCGGCCACTGCCCAGGCGCACGCACGCACCCAGGCGCGATTGGCGAAGGTCCCCATCCGTCGGCGGTCGCTCGTGAAGTGGACGAGCGGGATGATGGCGAACGGAAGCTGCATGCTGAGAATGACCTGGCTGAGGATGAGCAGTTGGAAAGTGCCCCGCTCGCCGGAAACGTAAATGGTGGCGGCTGCGGGTATGATCGCCACCAGCCGGGTCACCAGCCGACGCAGCCAGGCGCGCATGCGAATGCGCAGGAAGCCTTCCATGACAATCTGGCCGGCCATGGTGCCCGTCAGGGTCGAGGACTGGCCCGCGGAAAGCAGCGCCACGGCGAACAGAATCCCGGCCAAGGCGTGACCCACCAGCGGTTCGAGCAAGGCGTGCGCCTGCTTGATTTCCGTGACCACCACCCCGCGCTCGAAGAACACCGCGGCCGCGACGATCAGGATGGCCGCATTCACCAGCAGTGCTCCGTTCAGGGCCACAAGCGAATCCACCAAGTTGAACCGGCAGGCCGCCCGCTTGTCGGACAGGGCGATGCCAATTCTGCGCGTCTGGACCAGCGCCGAATGCAGGTAGAGGTTGTGCGGCATCACGGTGGCCCCCAGGATGCCGATGGCCACGTAGAGACTCTCGTTGGTCAGCCGCGGAACCAAGCCGCCCGCCATTGCCCCCACCGACGGCTTGATGAGCAAGATCTCCACCAGGAAGCACACCCCAATGACCGTGACCAGGCCCAGCACCAGGCTCTCGATCAGGCGAATCCCGAAGCGCGACAACCACAGCAACAGTAGGGTGTCGGTGGCGGTCAGGACCACCCCGACGAGCAACGGGAGGCCGAACAGCAGATTCAGGCCGATGGCCGCGCCCAGCACCTCGGCCAGGTCGCAGGCGGCGATGGCGATCTCGCACAGCACCCACAAGCCCAGGTTCAGCACCCTCGGGTAGGTCTCGCGGCAGGCCTGTGCCAGGTCGCGCCCGCTGACGATCCCCAGCCGCGCGCTCAGGGTCTGAAGCAGAATGGCCATCAAGTTCGACAGGACCAGCACCCACAGCAGCTCGTAGCCGAAGCGGGCGCCCCCCTCCAGGTCGGTGGCCCAGTTGCCCGGATCCATGTAGCCCACGCTCACCAGATAGGCCGGCCCGGCAAAGGCAAACATGCGGCGCCAGATGGGAAGGCGCGCGGTGGCCACCGTGCCATGCACCTCGGGCAGGGAAGGCGTCATACCGGGTTGGCGGTGGGGTAAGTCTCCCAACTTGCCGACTGGTTTCCTCAGCAACTCCTCTAGCGTATCATCCGGCCTCTGCGCCGTTCCCACAGGGCCAGCGCACAGGCGCCCAGGATCCCCAGGGCGGTCATGATCGCGCCCAAGGTGACCGAGAGCGGGCGATACCGCATCTCGATACGGTGCCGCCCTCCAGGGACTACCACCCCCCGCAGGCCGCCGTAGGCAGGATAGATCGTGGCTGGCTGCCCGTCGAGGCTGGCCCGCCAGCCAGGGAAGAACCCGTCACTCAGAACCACCAAGCCCGTGCACCGCATCTCGGCATCAATCCGCACGTGGGCAGGCTCGCGCCGCAGCAGGCGGACCGCCTCGGGCCCCCCGCAAGTTTCCAACGCTGGGACGGGCCCGCGCACCAGGAAAGCCCGCCGCCGAAGATCAACGCCGCGGTCGGAGATGTAGTCGGCAATTGCGGCGCCCGGTTTGAGCGCCACCACCTCGTGGACTGCCCAGAGGCGCGGAAAGGCGTCCGGGTTCTGATACACATTCAGCCCCCCGGCGCCACGGTAAACCAATACCTGGGTGGGCCGCGCAGGTTCCTTGCGAACCTCGTGGGTCACACCCAGCAACTTGCGAGCGTTTTCGCCCTCAAGTCCCAGCGCCAGGAAGTTCTCCAGGAAGCTGGCAGAGTAGCCCATCAGCACGTCGATGCCGTGCCAGTCCCCGAAGTTGAACGGGATCTCGCGGTCGTCGAGGTCAACCCGGACGGGCCAAGGCTCCGACTTGAGAAAGCGAGCAATATCAGCGAATTGCGCGAGTTTCCTCAAGTTATGGTTGCGATCCAGGTCGGACCTCCCCAGCCATCCGGTGTGCACGTAGGCCAGCTCGAGCGCCATCAACAGCAAGCAGCACGAGGCCGCGGCACCTGCCCGGATGTGCCTGGCCGAACAGGCCCACAGCACCCCGGCAGCCAGCAGGGACACCAGCGCCGACAACGCGAGGCCCTCATCCGTGGCGTGGTCGCGGAAGATCCACAAGGCTGTGAGCAACAGGCAGATCGCGCTCGCGGTCGCCGCCAGCAGGGTGCTTAAGCGGCGCAACCAAGCCGAAGACCGCCTTGAGCGTAACGTATCTATTCCATATGAGGTTAGGACGGCAATGCCAAAGTTAAAGACTAATATCGCGGCCTGCGGTGTGCGGGCCTTGTCCAGGAAGGGTACGACGGCATAGAGGATGCCGTGAACGACGCTGTATCCTCCCAGGGCCAACAGCAGACCCCAAACGGCCACCATTGCGAACAGGCGCACGGCCGGTCGCCTGGCCCCGGCCAGCAGGGCCAGGAGAGCGAGCGCCAGCGCCACGACGCCGACGAAAGCGCTGGCCTGACGTGAGATGCCTGGAAGCAGCAGACCGATGAGGGAGGTGGGGTCCAGGGAGTACTGCGTTTGTATGTTGTAGGGGACCGGCTGGTTCCAGGCGATGGGGTGCGCGAGGCCCACCCAGCGCCGCGCCAGCTTGCCGTACTCGAACGCGGGCAGGAGCTGGAGGGCGCCCGTGAGCAGGCTGAAAACCCCGAATAGCGCTGCCGGAGGGAGCAGGCGCCAGCCCGAGCGGCCGCGGCGAGCCGCGGCGTAGATCCACGCCGCCGCAGCGGTCAGCGCGAAGAACATCGGAACTTGGTGGTGGCCGCTGAGCCAGGAGACGCCGAGGAAGAGTCCGCCCACGGCTGCGCTGCTCACCGGGCGGATGCCGCGTATGGCACGCAGCAGGAACAGGCAAACCAGCGGCGCCCAGATGGCCCCGTTCAGCATTTGCGGCCACGCGGTAACCGCGACGTAGCCTCCCAGGCCGAACGCGGTTCCCGCCACGATGGCCGCAAGGCGGGAGCGTTTCAGGTCCCTGCACAGCCAGTAGCAGAACAGGGCAGCCAGGAAGTGAATCAGTACGAAGTACCAATCGAGGACGGACTGGCGGAGCCAACCCTGGCGCAAGGGCAGGGAAAACACGATCCAGTTCAAAGGGTAGGCGGCGCCAGGCTGTCCCTGGCCGAGGAGAGGCTGCCCGGTAGCATGAAAAGGATCCCACAGCGGGAAGCGGCCGCGGTGCCACTCTCCGGCCTGGAACTGGAACCAGGGCAAGACTTGGTTCGCGGTGTCGGGACCGTCCAGCCAAGTGTACTGGTCGGTGAGGACGAGCTTCCAGTAGAAGCCGACGGTGATCGCCAGCAGGACGGCGGGTCCGGCCAGGGCTCGAAGCCACCGCTCTGGCCTAATTCGATCGGGTTGGTGCTTTTCGGCCACCTGCACGGAAGACCATCATAACGTAACTGGCATTGGAATCAAATACTTCCGGTTTGGCATGCAGGGTGCTTTATAGGGCAGTGCAGTATCAGGAGGCGGACCATGGCACGAAGAACTTTGACGAAGCTTCTGGCAGTGCTTTTTCTGGCATCCTTGTGCGCCTGGGCCCAGGATGAGGAGGGGCCCGGCCGGGGTGTGGCTCGCTTGAGCTTGATCAACGGGGACGTCTCGGTGCGCCGGGGCGACTCCGGCGATTGGATGGCCGGTGCGGTGAACACGCCTCTGGTGGTGCCGGATCGGGTGCTAACCGGCGCGGCATCGCGGGCGGAGGTTCAGCTCGACTGGGCCAACATGCTGCGGCTGGCCGCCAACACCGAGGTGCGGCTGTCGGAGCTGGAGCAGCAGCGCTACCAAGTGCAGGTGGCGCGCGGCACCGTGATGCTGAGCGTTCTGCGCGACTCGAGCGCCGAGGTGGAAGTCAACACGCCGAACGTCTCGGTGCGCCCGGTCAAGAAGGGGCTCTACCGCATCACTGTGCGTGAGGACGGCCAGACCGAGGTCACCGTGCGCGCGGGTGAGGCAGAGGCCTTTACGCCGCGCGGAGTCGAGCGGATCGGCTCCGGCCGGGCCATGCTGGTGCGCGGAACCTCCTCGGATCCGGAGTTCCAGACGGTCCGGGCGATCGCCGAGGACGACTGGGACCGCTGGAACGAGAATCGCAACCGGGCGCTGGAGCGCACGCGCAGCTACCAGTATGTGAGCCGGGACATCTACGGCGCCGACGACCTGGACGCTTACGGACGCTGGAACTACGATGCGCCTTACGGCTGGGTCTGGAGCCCCTACGGCGCGGGCCGCGACTGGGCGCCCTATCGCTATGGTCGCTGGACGTGGATTGACTGGTACGGATGGAGCTGGTTGAGCTACGACCCGTGGGGCTGGGCGCCGTTCCACTACGGGCGCTGGTATCAACACGCCAACTGGGGCTGGTGCTGGTATCCGGGCTACATTGGCCAGCACCACTGGTGGCGTCCGGGGCTGGTGGGGTTCTTCGGGTGGGGCGGCTATAGCGGGTTGCACGCCGGCATAGGTTTCGGCCATGTCGGCTGGGTGCCGCTGGCGCCGCACGAGCCCTTCTACCCGTGGTACGGGCACAGGTACTATTCCGGCTACCGAAGCCGAACCTACGTGGACAACAGCCTCCACATCGTCAACAACGTCAACATCACCAACGTCTACCGCAACGCGCGGGTCGCCAACGGGGTGAGCGGGATCGATTCCGGCGAGTTCATCCGGGGCCGGGCGGCCCGGGCCATTCAGGTCTCTGAGGCTCACTTCGACCGCGCCAGCGTGGTTCGTGGGGCCCTGCCTATGACCCCGACGGCCGACAGCCTCCGGTTCTCCGACAGGACGGTGAACGGCGCTAATCTCCCCAGGGCTTCGGACTCGACGCGGTTCTACACCCGGCGCCAAGCCGCGACGGTAGACCATGTCCCGTTCGAGCAGCAACGCCAGGGCATGGAGCAAATGGTGCGCAGAACGTTTGGAGGCCCGGCCGCGCAGCCCGCCGAGACTGCCGGCTCCGGCAACCTGCCTCGTACGGGCGTCGAGCGCGGCGCGGCCAGAGGCGAATCCGGCAACCTGCCGCGAGTTGAGGCCGGGGGCACAACCCGAGCTGTGGAGCGCACCGAATCCGGCTGGCGCCGCATCGGGGAGCAGCCGCAGCAACCCCGGACCGCCAGCCCGCAGGAGCCCGCAGCGAGGGCTGCAACTCCGGAGAGCGGGCGCGTGGAGCGGCGTGCTGAACAGCCCGCCCGCGGCGCCGGCGCCTCCCAGGAAAGCTGGCGGCGGTTCGGGTCGCCGACGGCGCGACCAGAGCGAAGTGCGCCGGTTGAGCGCGGCGCAGAGCCGTCCACCGTCAGGCCGACCCCGGATCAGGGCTCGGTTCGTCGTGAGTCCGACCAGGGATGGTCCAGGTTCAGCACGGGGAGACGTTCCAGCCCGGAAGCTGAGTCCTCGCCGCAGATGAGCGCGCCGCGTTCCCAGACCAGGGGAGGGGCAGAGCCCCGTTCCGAGTCGCCGCGATGGAGCACGCCGCGCAGCCAGGAGTCCGTGCGGATCAACCCGCCCATCGTGCGGGAACGGTCCACCCCGCGCTACGAGAGCCCTCAGCGCGAAAGCCCCGGCGCGTCCACCCGACGTTCCGAAGCCTCCGGTGGGGAGATCCGCCGGGGAGGTGGCGAAGCCCGCAGCGGTGGCGAGGTGCGCGGGGGTGCTTCGCGGGGCGAGTCCCGTGGCGGCACGAGCCGCGCCGAAGGCGGACGCGGGCGCAATCGCTGACAAGTTTGCAGGTCGTTTCTTCCCTCAGGCCTGCTCTCGGGAAGGGGACAACCCAGGAGCAGGCCTTTTTTTGTGATCGAGGGGCCCCGACAGACAGGCCACAGTTGACATAATATCTGTTATCGGAAGCTCGACGCCAGCCCTTTAGCCGCCCTCGCCCACTTCGCCCCGACCCTCAAGGAAGCGGAGCTCCGCGTGGCCCTGGCCCTGGCCGCCAACGCCAACACCCACCTCACCACCACCGCCAGCAGCCGCGCCATCGCCAAGCAAACCCGCCTCGCGCGCAGCGCCGTCAAGAACGCCCTGCACTCCCTCGCCACCCGCTGCCTCATCGCCACCCGCCAAGGATCCGCCACCAGACCCGGCGCCCACCTGCTCAACTTCCTGGCAACCCAAAGGTGGGCCTCTTACAGGGCCACGCCTGGGCCTACAGGAAACCCAGCCTGGTCTCTTTCCAGACCCACCCCCCGAAGCAAACACGGTACATCGCGCCGCCGACGCGCCCCGTGGCCTCTGGCGCAAATGGTAGACTGATCGCCAGAGGCCGCCTCGCGGTGCCGCCGGGAAAGGAGCAACGCAGCATGTCCGGCCGTCAGCAACTCCGCGACTTGGTTGACCAGATCCCCGAGGACCAAGTCCACACCGCCTACCGCATTCTTCTCGCGCTCGCCGCCGATCCCGTCCTCCTTTCGCTACTCACCGCACCACCCGACGATGAGCCCTACACGGAGGAGCAGCAACGCAGAGACCTCGAGGCGCTCGAACGCCACCGCCGCGGGGAGTCCATCCCGCACGGGCAAGTCCTGAAGGAATTGGGCTTGTGAGCCTCCGTTCCCAGGCCTACCGTTGAGATGGGGAGCTGAGCTCCAGCCTCGCCCGGAGCAACCCCGGCATCTGTTTGCACTCGGGTATGTGCAGGACCTCGAAGCCCGCTGCCCGGCCGCTCTCCAGGCCGGCCTCGGAATCCTCGACCACCAGCGGGCGCTCGGCACTCAGGCGTCGAGCGGCAACGAGATAAGGATCAGGTGCGGGTTTGTGCCGCGCTACGTCTTCCCGGCAGACCAGCGTGGAGAAGCGGTCCAGGAGTCCGGCGCGTTCCAGGACGGGCGCGAGCTCCGAGCGGCTGCTCGAGCTGACGATGGCGAGCTTGTAGCCGGCGAGCGATTCGAGCAGCTCGATGACCTCGGCGGAGATGGGGGGCTGTTCGAGCATGCGCCGCCGGAAGAGTTCCTGCTTGAGCGGGTACTCTGCCCAGAGGCGATCAAGGCTATCGGGCGTTGCCAGCCGGGCGGCGACGAAGGCTACCAAGTCCTGGTCAGCCAGACCGATGCAGTTAGCACGGTAGGTTTCCCAATCTAGGCTTATCCCGTGAGGCGCCAAGGCCTCGGCCCAGCAGGCCCAGTGGACCGGCTCGGTGTCGGCCAGCACTCCGTCGAAATCGAACAGGATGGCGTCGAAGGCTCTCATCAGGGGCGGACTTGATTCGCGGCAGGATTGCCCGCAAGACCGTATAATAACAGGCATGTTGACTCCCACCGAGAAGATCTGGCGGAACGGGCGCTTCATCCCCTGGGATGAGGCCAGGATTCACGTCTTGTCTCACGTGATCAGCTATGGCACCTCGATCTTTGAAGGCATCCGCTGCTACGACACTGCCTGCGGCCCGGCCATATTCCGGCTGCGGGAACACGTGCGACGCCTGCTGGATTCGGCGAAGATCTACCGTATCGAAGTCGGCTACACGGCCGAGGAGCTGGCGGAGGCCATGCGGGAGCTGGTGCGCGTGAACCGGATGGGAGCCTGCTACCTGCGGCCGATCGTTCTGCGCGGCTTCGGCGAGATGGGCGTTTACGGGAGCAAGAACCCGGTGGAGGTTTTCCTGGCCTGCTGGGAGTGGGGCCGGTATCTGGGCGAAGAGGCCATCACCAAGGGCGTAGACGTGTGCGTATCGAGCTGGAACCGGATGGCGCCCAATACCCTGCCCGCGCTGGCGAAGTCCGGGGCCAACTACATGAACTCGCAGCTCATCAAGATGGAGGCGGTGATTAACGGCTATGTGGAGGGGATAGCGCTGGACGAAGCGGGCTACGTGAGCGAGGGCTCGGGGGAGAACATTTTCCTGGTGCGTGACGGGCGGCTGCTGACGCCGCCGCTGGGCGCTTCGGTGTTGCCGGGCATCACGCGCATGACGGTCTGCGAGCTGGCGCAAGACCTGGAGATTCCGGTGGCCGAGACTCTGATCCCGCGCGAGATGCTCTACATCGCCGAGGAAGTCTTCTTCACGGGCACGGCGGCCGAGATCACGCCGATTCGCTCGATTGACCGGATCACCATCGGAGCCGGTCGCCGGGGCCCGGTGACCGAGCGGCTTCAGAAGGAGTTCTTCGCCATCACCAGCGGGGCCAAGCCCGACCGGCGCGGGTGGCTGACCGCGGTGCACGCGCCGGAACCGGCGGCAGTAGGCTCCTGAGGAGAACCGGGGGGATTACGGGAGCGCGGCCCGGGCAGCCACCTCCCCCGAGACTGTCTGCCCGGACCGAGCTCGCGAGAGGCTTCCCCTTACTTAGCAGGTCGGCGCCGGAGAACGCCAGCCGGGGGAGCGATTTGTTGGTCGATTTCAACAGAATTGTTGGCTCGTTTTCTCCAATAGTTAGGCTGGACGGCCTGTTGGTAAGCTGTGGATAAAACGGAGGGGGGATGAAACGTTCGGGCCTGCACGCGCTGACCGGCGAGCCGCTGGAGATCTGGTTCGCCGACGCCATCACCTCGGCGCTTCCGGCGGAGAGTGTTTCCGAAGAGGCCCCGTATCTGGCGCCCGGCTTCATCGATCTCCAGGTCAACGGGTATGCCGGCGCGGACTACAACGAGCCGGAGGCCGCAGATGAGGATATCGCCCGCTCAATACGGGAGCTGTTCTCGACCGGGGTCACGCGCTTTCTGCCCACGGTGATTACGGGAGCGCCGGAGCGAATGCGGGGCGCGCTCGCAAACCTGGCGCGCGCGAAGGAGCAACTGCCGGAGGGGGCCGCGATCGCGGGTTTTCACGTCGAAGGGCCGCATATCTCGCCGGAGGACGGCCCCCGTGGCGCTCATCCGCGCCGCTGGGTGCGCCCGCCGGACCTGGACGAATTCCAGCGCATGCAGGAGGCCGGGCAGGGCCTGATCCGCCTGGTTACCCTGGCGCCGGAGTGGCCGGAGGCCCCCGGCTTCATCCAAGCGCTGGTCAGGCAGGGGGTGGTGGCCAGCATTGGGCACACTTCGGCCACGGCCGCGCAGATCGCCGACGCGGTGGCGGCCGGCGCTACCATGTGCACGCACCTGGGCAACGGCGCGCACGCGGTTCTGCCGCGACATCCCAACTACATCTGGGAGCAGTTGGCCGAGGACCGGCTGGCGGCGAGCTTCATTGTGGATGGCATACATCTGTCCGCGGCGTTCCTCAAGGTGGCTGTGCGGGCCAAGGGCGTGGAGCGTTCCGTGCTGGTCACGGACGCCTCGGCGCCGGCGGGCTGCCCGCCCGGGCGCTACCGGCTGGGCGAGCAGGAGGTGGAGCTGACGGCGGAGGGCCGGGTGGTGCTGGCGGGCCAGACGCGGCTGGCGGGCTCCGCTTTGCGGATGGATCGTGGTGTAGAGAACCTGATGCGGCTGGCCGGGCTGGCACTGCCGGAAGCGGTGCAGATGGCCACGCTGAACCCGGCGCGCATCGGGCGCTTCCCTGCCCGGCAAAACGGGTTGCACCCCGGCGACCGCGCCGACATCGTCGAGTTCCGCTTCGATGCGCAGGAGCAACGGATCACGGTGTTGAGAACGTACCTGGAGGGCAGGCTGGTGTGGGAGGCAAGGAGTCAGTAGGCCACTCGCTCACGCTCGCGGCTCAGTTCCGGATTCGCTGGAAGGCGATTGCAGGTGCACTGGGCTCAAGTCGGATCTGCACCTGGGCGAATTCCCCGCCCGGGTCCATGATGAATTGCGTCTCGAGGCCGCCGCCACGCAGGCCGTCAACGGGGTCCGGCTGGGTGCGGAAGAGGTCAAACCGGACGTGGCGGAGCGGCAAGGACAGCGCCGGGAACTTCACCACGATCCGGCCTCCGGACTCGACGACTTCGCACGGGCCGAAGGCGGGGTGTTCGTAACGGCCGGCATAAGCGCTCAGCGGGCGCGTGGGCGGCCCCTGGGGAGCCTGCGGCACGATCACCACTCGCTGCTCCGGGAGGCGCCGGCGCGGGGCGCGCCAACCGAGAATCTGCTCGGCGATGGCGCTGGCGATGACGCCGGCGTCCGCAGTTGAATTCACGAACACCGCCAGGGCCTCCCCGCGCTCGGGCGCGAAGCCGGCCCAGGAGCGGAAACCGGTGATCGAACCGCCGTGGCTGACCAGCTTGAAGCCGGCCGTCCAGCTCACGATCCAGCCCAGGGCGTAGCTGTCGGCCTCGTCAATCACCATCTGGGGACGGTGCAGCTCCTCCAGTTGCCGCCGGGAGAGCAGGCGTTTACCGTCCGCCGTTCCGTCGCCCAGGTGGAACTTGAGATACTGCACGAAGTCGTCGATGGAAGCGTTCACCGCGCCATTGGGGCCCACGCCGAACTTCTGGTAGTCGTAGAACTCGACCGGACGCAGGACGCCGCCGACTCGCTCGTGCGGCGTGGCGTAGTCCTCGCGTTTGCGGGTGTCGGCCACGCGCACGGTCGAGTCCCGCATGCCCAGCGGCGCGAAGATGCGGCTCTCGATCAGTTCCTCCCAGCTTGTGCCGCTGAGCGCGCCGGTCAGGTATCCGGCCGCCGTCAACATGAGGTTTTGATACTGGTATTTCTCGCGGAAACTCGCGGTCGGGGGCAGGTAGCGCAGCCGTCGGACGATTTCCTCGCGCGGCAACGGCACGGCGTACCGCAGGAAGTCGTAGCGGGGGAGGCCCGAGCGGTGCGTGAGCAGGTCGCGGGTGGTGATCAGTTCGCTCGAGTGCGGATCATACAGCCGGAACCAGGGAAGGTACTCCCGGACCGGCTTGTCCCAGTCCAGCTTGCCCTCGTCGACCAGCATGGCCGCCGCGAGCGCGGTGAACGACTTAGTCAGCGAGGCGACTCCGAAGATGGTCCGCGTGGTCGCCGGAAGCTTGGTGTCGAGGCTGCGAACCCCGTACCCGCGCGTGTAGGTCTGCTCTTTGGTCACGACGGCTACCGCCACACCCGGCGCGTTCAGCGCTTGACGCTGCGCTTCAGCGACAGCGTCGATGCGCGCCGTATCCAGCCGGTCTGCCGCCTGGAGCAAAAAGACGAGGGAAAGAAAGAGCGCCACTCGACGGAACATGCAGATGATGCTAGCACGGGCGGGGACTGAGACGGGCTGCGCCGCTTTTCAAGGCGCTCGGCAAGGGGTGTTATCATTGGTATCCCGTGACGGTCACGGGTTGGTGGTGGACGGAGGGTGGATGACGAGATGAAACTGCGAAGCTGCGGTCCGTCGCTGTCTGTGTGGATATGCCTGGCTGCGGTCGGCGCGATTCAAGCCGCGCCGCACACGAAGGTCGTCAAACTCGCGGTCACGAATCCAACCGCCGAGAACCGTCCGGCCGAGAATGTCAGCGTGCGGGTGGCCGACCTGAAACGCATCGCGCCCGATTTCAGGGCGGGCGACGCCATCGTCACCACCAGTGACGCCGGCACGCTGGATGAAGACGCGCGCACGCTCCAGACGGCGGAGCTGGTGTCGCAGGCCGACGATCTGGACGGCGACGGCAAGTACGACGAGCTGGCCTTTCAGATTGATCTGAAGCCGAAGCAAACCCGGATTGTGACGCTTGCTTATGGCGACACTCCGACGATCAGCCGTCTTCGCGGTAATTACCCCCAACGTGCGCACACCAAGTTCACGCTGAAATTCGAGGGCCTCGGTTGGGAATCCGAGCTGACCGCCTGGCGGATCTATTTCGACAAGCGGAACGCGATCGATCTGTATGGCAAGCGGCGTCCGGGCCTGTATCTGGAGCTGTTCGGCTCTCCCGAGTACAACTATCATGCGGAGTCTCCGCTGGGCCGCGACATCTTCAGGATTGGCGACGCGCTGGGCATCGGCGCCGTCGGCGCCTGGATGAACGGCGGGGCGGTGAGAGTGGCCGACGTGGCGGAGCGGAAATGGCGGATCATCAGCGACGGCCCCCTTCGCGCGATCGCGGAACTCCAGTACCAGGGCTGGAAGATCGGGGGCCGCACCGTGGATCTGGTGAGCCGCATAACTATGTGGGCGGGAGAGCGCGGGTTTGAGCACCGGATCCTCGTGAAGAGCGCCGATGGCCTCACGCTGGTGACCGGGCTGCCGAAAAAAGCGGGGGTAGAAGCGATTTCAGCGCCTGGGGCGCCGGATTCGGTTCAGGTGCTGGCTACCTGGGGACACCAGGCGTTGGAACCCGGCGCGACGGCCACCGAAGCGCTGCCGGACCAGAACCTCGGGTTGATGGTGCTCATCTCGAAGGAGGACTCCGCCGGCGGCCTGTCCGACGGCGCCAATCACCTCATCCGGCTGGCGCCCCAGAACGGGACAGCGCGCTGGTACGTGGCGGCGCTGTGGGATCAGGAAGGAAGCGAGAACCTCGTGGTGTCGGCGAAGACTCCGGCACAGCGGCTTCACGGCGGCACGCTCGCTACCCCGCCCACGGCCCCGCCGAACCGCGACGATTTCCTTTCCCTGGTGACCGCGATGAGCGGCCGCATCGGCGCGCCGGCGACCCTCAAGCTGCTCTCGAGCCAGGCTGCGCCGCAGCCGGCGCCTCCCGACACGCTGTCGCCCGGAACCAGCCGGACCTATGGGCAGGCGATTGAACTGCTGCGCCAGGCCGCTGACCGGACGGCCAGGAAGTGGGAGCCCGTAATCACCGCCATGCCGGCGGGTACGGCGGATAGGTCCAGCGGTCTGGGCTTCTTCACCGACGGCGACCACAATACCGGCGAGTGGAGGGAACAGAAGGGCTATTTCTGGACCGGCTCTTTCTGGGTCGGCGAGCTGTGGAAGCTGTTCGAGTATACCGGTGAGGAGCGCTACCGCCGTTGGGCCGAGCTGTGGAATTCGCGCCTGCTGGGCACTGAGGCACAGCAGAACCACGACGTGGGTTTCCTGAACTTCTACTCGTCCGCCCTGGCCTACGAGATCACCAAGGACCCGAAATACCGCGCTGGCGTGATGCGGGCCGCGGAGCGCTTGAAGCAACTCTACAACCCGGCAACCGAGTTGGTCGCTGCCTGGGCGGTGAATGGGGACGACACGATCATCGACACGATGATGAACCTCCAGATCTGGTACCGGGCCTCGCGCTTGAGCGGCGACCCGCAGTGGCGCTTACTGGCTCTGAAGCACGCGCTCAAGTCGGCTCAGTGGCTGGTGCGCGAGGATGGCTCGGTGATTCAGTCCATTCACTACAATCCGGGCGACAACCGCCAGGTCTTCACCTCCAGCGGGAGCACCGTGGCGTACCCCAACAGCGCGCCGCCTGCGGCCAGAGTGTTCACGCACACGCACCAGGGCTTTGCCGCCGATACGTCCTGGGGGCGCGGCACCGCGTGGGCGCTCTACGGCTTCGCGGAGGCGTACCGGGCCACCCAGCATCCCCAACTGCTGACCACGGCGGAGAAGATGGCGGCGTTCGTTCTGAACCACCTGCCGGAGGATGGCGTGACGTGGTACGACTTCGGGGATGAGGGAGTCCACTTCCGGAATCGCGACACCTCGGCGGCGGCGTTGATCGCCGGCGGGCTGCTCAGCCTGTCCGAACTCACGCCGGACCGGGCGCGCGCGGCCGAGTATCGCGGCCAATGCGAACGCATCGTGCGGTCTCTGATCGACCGGTATCTCACGCCCGTGGGCGCGGACGACAAGACGCCCCCCGGCGTGCTCCGGCACGGTTGCGCCACGCGTCCCTCCGACGGCATGCTGACCTACGGCGATTACTACCTTCTGGAGACGCTGCTCCGGCTGGCGCGCCCGAAGCCATAAGCGCGGATTCTGGCCTTGTTTGATGGCGTGCGACAGGCGAGCGCTGGTGAGCCGGCCGGGACTCGAACCCGGGAGGCTCTGCGCGCCGAACTGCCAGTAGGATGCGTCGTTTTCTAGCTCCCCGGTGAGGAGTGCTATGATTGAGATGCCGTGGGGAACGCTACGTTGCTGGCCAAGTCCCAGACCATCAAGATCGGCAGGGAGCCGCTGGTACTCGTTCCCTTATCCCTGTGGCGCAAAGTGGAAGACGTCCTCGAGGACCAGGAGGCGCTCGCCTCGAAGCGCTATCTCCGCCGCATCCGCCAGGCGCGAAAGGACATCGCGGCCGGAAAGGCGGTCCACCCGTTCCGGTAGCCGATGGAGATTGCCTTTCGTGCTCTCTACCGAGGGCGAAACCCTTTTGGTCCTGGCCGTGGGCCACCGTAGAGAGATCTACCGCTGAGTTGGCAGCGAGACATGAGGGATTCTGGTGAGCCGGCCCCCCTTTTTCCGGAGTAAGCAGTGATGGCCGCGAACCGCTTGGGCTCTTTCGAGCCCAAGCGGTTTTGCTCCGCTTGCAACTCGCGCGCACGTGCGGGCTGCGGGTTTCAAGTGGCCAATTTGGCCACTTGATTTTCGGTCACCTCCGTGTGCCGTCTCCGGGTGCTTGAGCAGGTAGAGCCGTAAGTTCGGGAAGGGGCTACTTTGGACGCCGGGAATCCTCTAAGGGTTGGGCTTTGGGGGTGGAGGAGGTGGAGGCGGCCTCGGCGGCGGCGGCGCTGGCTTTGGCATAGGAGGCCAATTCTTCACGAGGCGTTGTGGAGGCGGAGGTACAGGCTCTGGCTTACTCATGCTGAGTCGTCAGATGATATAGGCTGAACACACGATCTTGCCACTTCCCCAGGAGTTTCTGATCGTTGGGAGCGTCCGTGGTGGCCAATTCCGAAGGCTCGTTTTCCCGCTCCATGATCTTGTCTAGCTGGGATTCGGAGTCCTCATCGCTCGCGTGGTTCCAAAGGCGATCATATTGCGTTGCGATCTCCCTCCACGCTGAATGTAGTCGCGCCATGGTTGCTATTCGTCTGTCCAGATTGACTGCCATCGCATATGCAGTTGCGCCAGCAACCACTAACGCCAGCATCAAGGGAACCCACTGCGGGGCCTTGGCAATTATGGTGGCAGCAGCTCCAGAAGAGAAGAAGAAAGACACCCCGGTGATCCACTGCTTGCGGCGCGTGTAACGAGAGGCCAGATCACCAAAATAGAGAGAGCGTGCTTCTGCTGCCAGCATGCTTTCCCACACATGCTTGATTTGGAATTCACTGAGCACAGATTGTCCCTCCAGCCCGATTATACCACCTCACGCCAGCAGTTCCGAGAGATGTCCGAAACGGGCACGCGCCTGGATCGCCCGCCAGGGGGTAGCCCCCCAGGTGCCTTCTGCGGTGCCCCGATTGCACCACGGGCTTGTGGTGCGCGGCGGCGGGGCTTCCCGGCCGGTGGGCACAAAAAAGCCCCAGGCGCGGGCCTGGGGCGGGACTGAAGGGGAAACCCGCCGGGCGCCCAGACCCGGCGGGGCTGAGGGGGATAGCCGAAGTTCGCCCACCGGCCAGGGCAAAGGGGTACCATTGCCAGCATCAGGAGGTGAAGGACCATGGAGACGTGGGTGAAGGCTGCCGTGCAGGGCGCGGCGTGCGGGCTGGTGTTCGGGATGGTGGTGCTGATCGGCGGGCGGGTCTGGCAGCCGGCTGTGCCTGAGGTGGTGCGGGCCAGACGTTTCGAGGTGGTGGATAAGGATGGGAACACGCGAGTGAGGCTAGGACCAGGCATGAAAAAAGACTGGGATATGCCCGTTGATGGCTTGGTACTCTACGATGGGACTGGAAAAGCACGGGCGGCTCTATGGGTTTTCCCTAATGGCAGCACAGAACTGGCACTCTATGATGGGGCGGAGCGTCAACGGGTCAGTCTCGCCGCCCTCAGTCTCGCCGTCCCCTTTGGAGTTGAACACACTGGATCGGAGGCGAATGCACAACTCAAGTTCCTGGATTCGGCAGGGAACCCGCGGGCGGGCCTGAGCCTGCACAGTGATGGAGGCCCGTGGCTGGACTTCCAGGACGCGACGGGGATGATACGGGCAAGCCTGAACCTGATGGACGACAGCAGCCCGTCGCTGCGGTTGTGGGACAAGAAAGGAACATCCAGAGCGGTTCTAGGGACGACCAGTCTTCGAACCGTCAAGACGGCAGAGGTCAGGATGCGACCTGAATCCTCGGTGGTGCTGTTCGATAAAGACGGGACGGTGATCTGGCAAGCCCCGTAGCCGTGGCCTGAAGCGGCTGGCCTGGCTGCGCGCATAGACGTCACGCTCCGTGCGGAGCGCGTGAACTGGGACGGACGAAATGGACGAGCACGAGAAGCAAAAACAACAAGTGCTGACCGAGGCCGAGAAGGCCGAGATCGCAAGGAAGGAAGAAGAACTCCTGGCGGGATGGTTTCGGAATCTGCCAGAGGAAGAAGCAGAGGCGTGGTTGGATGCCCACATTGAAGACCTGGAAGCCCTAGGTGACCAAGCACAGACGGAGCTAGGCGATTGGGAAACCGTGGCGCGGGTGGCAAGACCGCTGATCCGGGAACATCCAGGTATGCGGCTCGGGGAAGCGATTCAGATTATCAGGAAGAAGGAACACAAAACCCTAGCCGAAGCAGAAGCCTTGGATGCCTTCCAGCGCATTTTAAGAAGAGGACTAGCGGCGCAATTCGTGAAAGCGAGGCGGGCGGCGCCGGATAACCTGCGCGCCAAGGGCGGGCGCGAGTCCGGGCGGGCAGACTTGCTCTTCTGCTTGCTGCTGGCTCTGCTGGCGTCCTTCATCGTGGCCGGCGCGTGGGAGTTGGGAGTGAAGCTGGCAATGTGGGGCCTGCTGGCGGTCTTGGCGGTCAAGTCCTGGATAGCGGTGAAGAAGTGGTGGACGCGGCGGGGAAGGGGCGGGTAATGCTGAGCGTGCTCCCCAGCGGAACCTTAGCCTTGGGCTTGTACGACGCGGCGGGGAAGACGCGGGTAGCCCTGATCCTGCCCCGTGACGGAAACCCGGGCCTGGATTTGTACGACGCAGCGGGGAAGAGGCGGGCAGCCCTGATGCTGCTCCTTGACGGAAGCCCGGGAGCCGTCCTGGAGTTATACGACGCGGCGGGGAAGGTGATCTGGCGAGCCCCGTAGCTGCCGGGCGGCCATGGCGCGGTGGGGCGGCGGGAAGAAGCAACAGAAGGCCGTCCCACCGCAGAAGTCGGGACTGAAGGGCGGGAGGCCCAAGAAATGAGTAGCAGTTCGATGCATGAGGACTTCAGGCGTGTCGGCGACCTTGAACCCATCGGCGTAGCCTTGGCGCGGTATGCTGAGGCCCTGTCTCCGGGTGGGGCTTTTCAAAAGGAAGGTGGAAGGTGGATCTATCGGCCGCACAACTTCATTACTTTCCGGGTTCAGCCCAGAATAGGGGGAATCCTATTAACGCTTTCAGGCCATCCGATCCATTACAAGGAACGAGCCGCGAAGGCTGGTTTCTACGAAGACTGGCTGAAGACGGGTTCCGAGATGGCGAGCTACACCACATATTCGATCACGGATGCCAGCCAACTCTTGGCGGCGGCCCAATTCATCAAGTGGGCATCTGAATACGGCCGAAAGGGCCGAAAGCTGAGAGGCGGCCCCAGCAGGAGCCAGGATGAGCAGGCCGCCCGCAGGTACTCCCCCGAGGAAATCCTAGCTATGGTACAAAGGGTCACGCGGGAGGTCAAAGCCAGTTCTAGCGGGAACGAGAGCTGCACGCCGAGATGAACGGAGGCCGATGAAATGATCCGCTACCCCAATACAGTTCAATGGTTGGTTGTTTGGGCTACTGTTGCCGCCATATGGCTTTTCTGGGTTCTCCCTGCATGGCGGTGGTGGTTTTATAACGTGCTCGGTGAGGCGTCGTGGACGGAGGTAGAAGATGCGTCCACGCGCCTTCTGGTAGGAATCGTGGTTACGGGAGCCGTTCTCTTCTGGCAGTTCTCTAAGAGAGGCAAGACCGGATGAATACACAAACGCGCGGCTCGGAGATCGCCCGCCAGGCGGCCCAGGCCCGCTGGAACCGGGCGAAAGCGTCCCCTTCCGCGAAGTGATGCCCCGAAGTACCCCCCGAGGCTTCCCTAGGTCCCTCTCGTTTTCCGCTATGCCCTTTAGAATGAGTGGTGAGCCGGCCGGGACTCGAACCCGGGACCCTCTGCTTAAAAGGCAGATGCTCT
>CAYGVJ010000066.1:0-30267 GCA_964353255.1 uncultured Solibacteraceae bacterium
CCAGACGACAACCACCGTGCCCGTGCCGTTGCACGACGAGTTGCGGCGAGGCACTCTGCAGAGCATCATCAGACAATCTGGCGTGCCGCGTGCAGCATTTGAACACTCCTTTTGAAGTGCTTCGCCCCCTGCGGCCCTGATACGTCCTCATAAACGCCCATGCAAGGCGAGATCTGGTCTCCCGATGGCCGTGGAGTCGGCAGATCGGAGGGGTGCCACGCGGCCAAAGATCTCGGGATGCGGCCCTCGAGGTGCTCTCCGTGCGGAGCTGCTTCACCACTCTGATTTTGTCGGTCCAAGGAGAAGAACCGTTGGGCTCCAGGCCACTACTCGGCCCCCTCCTGCGCCCGGGGGACCGGGCCGGCGCCCAGCGCGTGGCGCTCATCAATCAGCCCGCCGCGCCGCGCGGGTGGACCCGCTGGCGGTGCTGCGGCACGAGCAGTGCGGGGACAGACCGAAGGTTCCCCTTGCGCTTCGGCCACAAGCGCCGTATAAAGGAAATCACGTGCTGAGTGAACTGCTCAACCGCGATGCGCGCGGCACGCGCTGGCTGGAGGATGGCGTCCGCGACTTGCGTTACGCCCTCCGGACGCTCGGAAAGAGTCCGGTGTTTGCGGCGACTGCTGCGGTTACTATTGCCCTAGGCATCGGCGCGAGCACGGCGATTTTCAGCGTGACAAACGCAGTGCTCTTGCGGCCCCTTCCTTACAGGAATGCAGATCGCCTCGTATTGGCGTCGCTGGACTTTAGAAAGCGCAACGTCAGGGACGTGCCCTTCTCCAATGCCGACTTCTTTGATTTGCGCAAGGGAGCGAACGCTGTTTTCGAGGACCTGGGCGCCGTTTTCACGTTCCGCGTCATCGTGCCGCGTGAGGATGCCAGGCCGGAGCGGATCTACAAGGCGCAGGTCACGACGAACTTCCTGGGCATGATGGGCGCCAAGATCGCGTTGGGCCGCAATTTCACCGAGGCGGACGGCCAACCACAGCCGGCCCAACCGCAGGCCGGCCTCCCGGTAGGCAGCGTTGCGATCCTCAGTCATGAATACTGGCAGCGGCGCTATGGCGGGAATACCGCCGTGATTGGCCAGGAAATGCTCAGCTCCGGGCAGCGCGGTCCGCGAATCGTGGGCGTGCTGGAGCCAGGTTTCGAGTTGTTCTTCCCGCCCCGCGCCGGTATCGAACGCCGGCCCGAAGTCTGGATTGCCAACAACGCCGGCTACGACCGAAGCGTAGCCGCGCTTCGGGTGATCGGGCGGTTGAAAAGCGGTGTAAGCCTCCAACGGGCGCAACAACAGGTCGAATTGGTCGAGGCGGAGCTGCGGACGAACTTCCCCGGTGACGCGGCCTCCGGGTTGCAGATCCGCCTCGATCCGATGCTCAGGCGCCTGGGAGCGGACGTCCGGCCCGCCATCCTCGCGCTGATGGGCGCGGTGGTCTTTCTTCTGCTCATCGCGTGCGCCAACGTGGCGAATCTGGTGCTGGTGCGGGCATCCTTGCGCGAGCGCGAGCTGGCCGTGCGCGCGGCGCTGGGCGGGAGCCGGTGGCGCCTCATGCGCCAGACGCTGGTGGAAGCTGCATTGCTCGCCGCACTCGGCACGCTGCTCGGCGTGGGCCTGGCCTGGATCGGCCTCCAGGAACTGCTCGTCATTGCGCCCGTGAATCTACCGCGGCTGGAGTCGGTGGCGATCGACTGGAGCGTGCTCGCGTTTGCAGCCGTAGCCGGGTTGCTGGCGAGTGCGGTCTTCGGCGTAATGCCCGCACTGCGCGCCGCGCGGCCCGACGTGATGCAGATCCTGCGAGGGGGTGGACGGACCGCCGGACCGGGAGCCGGCCGGCTGTTGCGTGACAGTGTGGTGGTTGCGCAAGTCGCACTGTCGTTCGTCCTGCTCATTGGATCGGGTCTGATGTTCCGCAGCTTCCTCAAATTGCAGCGAATCGATCCGGGCTACGATCCGCGCGGTGTCCTGACGTTCCTGCTGGTACGTGACTGGCGAGGTTCTGAGCCGCAGCGCACGGCGCTTCTGCGCGAGATTCAAGGCCGGCTTCGTGCGCTGCCAGGCGTCGAGAACGTGGCGGCCTCGGCTCTTTTCCCGCTCACGCGCGCCTTCCCTTCGATGCGATGGGGCGCCGAACAGGCGCTGGCTGACCCGACGAAATTTCAGGCCGCGGACTTTCAGATGGTCCTGCCCGGCTACTTCGCAACCCTCCGCACGCCGCTCATCGAGGGCCGAGTGTTCCGCGAGGAAGACAACGCGCCGGATCGTAAGCTGACCATCATCGACCAGTCTCTCGCGGCGAAGGCCTTCCCCAACGAATCCGCCATCGGGAAACGCCTCTTCCTAATGTGGTTGGGAAAGCCGGTGCCGCTCGAGGTGATCGGCGTCGTCGCGCACCAGCGCTGGACCTCTCTGGCGGAGCCAGGGCGTGAACAAATCTACTTGACCGACGGCTTCGCCGGATTTGGCGTTGGGCGGTACTGGGCCATCCGAACGGCGGGCGATCCGGCCAAGTTCGCGCCGGCAGTCCGCGCCGAGCTCGAAAGGCTGGACCGGCAGCTCTTGATCAGCGAAATGCAGCCGATGGACGCGTTGGTCGAGCGGGCCCGGGCGGGGACGCGCTTCTCGCTCCTGCTTATCGGGCTGTTTGCAGCGGTCGCGGCCGTGCTGGCGGGCGTAGGACTTTATGGGGTGCTATCGACCGTCGTCCGGCGCCGCACGGCGGAGATCGGGGTCCGGCTGGCCCTCGGCGCGGAGCCTGCCGGCATTCTCAGGCTTGTTATCGGACAGGGGCTGCTGCTGAGCACGGCGGGCGTTGCGATCGGCTTGGTCGCGGCATTGGGCCTCACGCGCCTGATGACCAGCTTGCTAGTCGGCGTCGCGGCGACCGATCCAGCCACTTTCGCCGCCATGGCCGTGCTCTTCTTCCTCATCGCCGCCGTGGCGTCCTGGCTGCCCGCCCGCCGCGCCTCCCGCGTGGACCCCCTGGCGGCCCTGCGCCACGAATAGGCCCGCGGAACTTCCGGCCCGCCACACCGTCTATAGTGAAGAGATGGGTGAGCCACGCCCGCGAAAGGTGATCCCCATATCGGAACCGTCTCCGGGATCCGAGGGCTCCGGCTCGTCCGCGCAGCGGCTGGATTCCTGGAAAGAAATCGCCGCGTACTTGCGCCGCGGCACCCGCACAGTGCAGCGCTGGGAGCGGGAGCAGGGCCTGCCAGTCCACCGCTTGCCGCACGACAAGCTCAGCTCGGTCTACGCCTACAGGCCCGAGCTGGACGCTTGGTGGGAGGCCCGCGCCGCCGAACTGGAGCGGGAGGCCCCCCTTCCGGAGGAGGGCCCGCCTTCCATTGCCGTGCTGCCCTTCGCCGACATGAGCCGAGAGAAGGACCAGGAGTACTTCTGCGAAGGCATCGCGGAGGAAATCATCATGGCCCTGAGCCGCATCCCGGGCCTGCGGGTGGCCTCCCGCACGTCGGCTTTCCGTTTCAAAGCCGAAGCCAGGGACGCGCACGAGGTCGGCCACCGGCTCCGGGTCCGCACTCTGCTGGAGGGCAGCGTGCGCAAGTCGGACGGCCGCTTGCGCATCACCGTGCAGCTCACCGACACCGAAAATGGCTACCAGCTCTGGGCGGAACGCTACGATCGCGAGGTCAAGGACATCTTCGCCATCCAGGAGGAGATCGCCGACAACGTCGTACAGGCCCTGGAACTCAGGTTGACTCCGAAGGAGAGAGCGGCGCTGGGGGCAGTCCCCACCAAGGATGTCCGCGCCTACGACTACTACCTGCGCGGCCGCAAGTTCTATTACGGCTACGGACCCCAGGACATCGGCTTCGCCAAGCAGCTTTTCACCCAAGCCATTGCGCTGGACCCGGGCTACGCCCTGGCCTACGCGGGTTTGGCGGACTGCTGGTCGTACATCTACCTGAACGTCGAGCGGAGCGAGGCCGCCCGCCAGGAAGCCGACCGGGCCGGCGCCCGGGCAGTCGAGCTCGACCCCGCCTCCGCCCAGGCCCACGCCTCCCGCGCCGTCGCCCTCTCGCTGAACGCCTGCAACGAAGCGGCCGAAGAGGCTTTCGAGACCGCGCTCCGGCTGGATGCGAGCCTTTTCGAGGCCCACTACTTCTACGCTCGCCACTCGTTCGCCTGTGGTCAGCGCGAGAAGGCGGTGCGCCTTTACGAAGAGGCCATGCGGGTGCGCCCGGAGGACTACCAGTCTCCGCTGCTGGTGGCCCAGAGCTACGACGACCTGGGGCGTCCCGACGCCGCCCGTGCCGCCCGGCTAAGAGGCATCGAACTCGCTGAGCAGCACGTGAGCCTCAATCCGGACGACGTGCGCGCGCTCTATATGGCCGCCAACGGCATGGCGGCGCTCGGCCAGAGCCAGCGCGCCAGGGAGTGGGCCGAGCGGGCGGTGGCCTTGCGACCGGACGACCCGATGGTGCTCTACAACGTGGGCTGCATTCTCTCGCTGCTCGGCTGCCTCGAGCCCGCGCTCGAGTGCTTGGAGAAGGCCTTCCGCCTCGGCCTCCGGAACAAGGGCTGGTACCAGCACGACAGCAACCTCGACCCCCTTCGCCAGCACCCGCGCTTTCAGGAGTTGATGCGGCAACTGTAGCCCCCGGCCGCGAACCGCACCCGGAACTCGTAGTCCCGGACCTGGTCAATGGCAATCGTGAACTGGCTCGCGGGCTCGGGCATATCGGCTATTCTCTCTCACCCGCTGCCGCCAGGGCCCGGGAGGCTTCCAGGCAGGCCGGAAACGCGCCGGCCAGGATCGCCTGGCGGATCTCGCGCATGAGGTCCATGTAGAACCGAAGATTGTGCAGGGTGGCCAGGTTGGCGTACAGCATCTCGCCGGCCTGAAACAAGTGGCGGAGGTAAGCGCGAGAGAAGTTGCCGCAGGCGTAGCAGGGGCAGGCCTCGTCGATGGGGCGCGGGTCGTCTTTGTACTGGGCCTGCTTGATGATGAGCCGCCCGCGCCGGGTGAACAGGCACCCGTTGCGCGCGTTGCGGGAGGGCAACACGCAGTCCATCATGTCCACCCCCAGCGCCACATACTGCGCCAGTTCCTCCGGCATCCCCACGCCCATGACGTAGCGCGGTCGCTCCGTGGGCAGCAGCGGGGTGGTTACATCCACCATCTCCAGGCTCAGCGAGCGCGGCTCGCCCACCGACAGCCCGCCGATGGCATAGCCCTCGGCCTCGAGTTCCGCCACCGCCGCCGCGCAGGACCGCCGCAGGTCGGCGTAGACGGAACCTTGCACGATCGGGAACAGCGCGCCGGGACGCTCCTGATCGCGCGTTCTCTCGCGGTAGTGCCGGAAGGCGGCCCGCGCCCAGGCCAGCGTTCGCCCCACCGATTCCCGCGCCGCTTCGTGGCTGACCGGATAGGCCAGGCACTCGTCCAGCGCCATCAGGATGTCGCTGCCGAAGGCCAGTTGCGCGTCCACCGTGGACTCCGGAGTGAACAGATGCGCGTCCCCGTCGAGGTGTGAGCGAAACAGCACGCCCTCCTCGCTGACCTTGCGCAAGCCGCTTAGGCTGAAGACCTGGAAGCCCCCGGAATCCGTCAGCAGGGCGCGGGGCCAGCCCATGAAGCGGTGGAGCCCGCCGAGGCGCCGGATCACCTCCGGTCCTGGGCGCAAATAAAGGTGGTAGGTGTTGGCCAGCAGCAACCAGACGTCAAGCTGCTCGATGAGGTCCCTGGGCGAGAGTCCCTTGACGCTGCCCTGGCTGCCCACCGGCATGAACACCGGCGTCTCGACAACGCCGTGAGGAGTCTCCAACAGGCCCGCGCGCGCACCCGTCTGCGGGCAGCGGGCAACGATCTCGAAGCGAATCGCGGCCAACCACTTATTGTAGAATCTTAGGCCACGAGGAGACGGGCCAAGCATGAGTTACCGGTCTTGGGTTGTAGGTTGTGGGTTGTGGGCGGCGGCGCTGGGGCAGACCGGCGCTGATCGAATCCGGGTTGACCGCCTGCGGGCCGATATTGCCTTTTTCGCTTCGGCGCCGCTCGAGGGCCGCAGGTCGCTGGAGCGCGGCTCGGAGGTCGCTATCCAGTTCGTCGCCGCCGAGTTCGCCAAGGCCGGCCTGAAGCCTGCCGCCGGGCAGTCCTACTTGCAGGAGTTCCCGGTAGTGGAGTACCGCTTGAAGCCGGAAGGCCGCCGCCTGAAGATGACCGTAGGCGGCCGCGAGCGGGAGCTCGAGCACGGCCGGGACTTCACCGGCGCCTTCCCAGGCGAAGTCAAAGTCAGCGCGCCGGTGGTCTTCGCCGGCTACGGCATCACCGCGCCGGAGTTCGGCTACGACGACTACGCGGGCCTGGACGCCCGCGGCAAAGTGGTGCTCATCTTCGAGCATGAGCCGCAGGAAACCGACCCGAAGTCGGTCTTCCACGGGCTGGGGAACACCGTGCACGCCAGCCCGCAGGCGAAGGTGCTGAACGCGCAGCAGCACGGCGTTGTGGGCGTACTGATGGCGGGGGAGCCTAACCGGAAGCATCCATCCAACGTTGACCGCTTGGCGCGAATTCCCGGCGGGCGGGAGCGCGCCACCGGCCCCTCTTCCCAGGCTCTGGCCGAAAGCGACCGCCGCATCCCGGCCATCACGGTCAGCGACGCGGTGGCCGCCGAGCTGCTGGCGCCGACGGGCAAGAAACCTGGCGAACTCCAGGCCCAAATTGACGCCTCGCTCCGGCCGGCTTCTGAAGCCCTGGCCGGCGTGAGCGTGGAGATGGCAATCGAAGTGGCTGAATCCCGGCGCGCGACAAGCGCCAACGTCGTGGGCGTGCTCGAACGCAGTGACCCGAAACTGCGGGGCGAGGCCGTTCTGTTCACCGCCCATTACGACCACCTGGGCGTGCGCGACGGGAAAGTCCTTCCCGGCGCCGACGACGACGCCTCGGGCACCGCCGCGGTGATCGAGCTGGCGCGGGTCTTCGCCCAGGATTCCCAGCGCACCAAGCGCACGCTGGTGTTCGTCGCCTTCGGCGGCGAGGAGGCCGGCTTGCTGGGCTCCTACTATTACGCTGCCCATCCGCTGACGCGCACGCGGGCGGTCATCAACCTGGACATGATCGGCCGCGACGAGAAGCCCAACACCCAAACCAACGGCCTGATCGAGATCGCCGCGGACACCTCCAACGAGCTCAACTTCATCGGGCTGAAGTCGAGCCCCGGGCTGCGTGGGGCCCTCGAGCGGGCCAACCGCACGGTCGGTCTCCGGCTGAGCTACAAGTGGGACGACGACGCGGCGCTCAACGTCCTCTGGCGGGGCGACCAGTTCCCCTTCCTGCTGAAAGGCGTTCCCGCGGTCTGGCTGTTCAACGGCTTCCAGCCCGACTATCACACGCCGTCGGACACCATCGACAAGCTGAACTTCACGAAGATGGTGAAGATCGTGCGCCTGGCTTACCTGGCCGGCCGCGCGCTGGCGAACCAGTAGCACAGGCATTCGTGCCTGTGTTGTTACTATAGAAACATCACCCCGTTATGTCCCTGCGCTTTTTCAACACGCTGACGCAGCAGGTCGAGGAATTCACGCCGCTCGAAGGCCACACGGTGCGCATGTACACCTGCGGGCCGACGGTGTGGAACTACGCGCACATCGGCAACCTGCGGACCTTCACCTTCGTGGACATCCTGCGGCGCTGGCTGCGCTGCCGGGGCTACCGGCTGGACCACGTCATGAACATCACCGACGTGGACGATCGCATCATCAAGCAGGCCATCGAGGCCGGCCAGTCGATCGAGGACTACACTGCCGGCTACACGAAGGCGTTTCTCGAGGACACGGCCACCCTGCGCCTGGAGCGGCCCGAGCGCCTGCCCGCCGCCACCGCGCACATTCCGGCCATGGCCCGTCTGATCGCCGGCCTCCGCGACAAGGGTTGCACTTACGAGAGCGAAGGCTCGATCTACTTCAGCATCGCCGCCTTCCCGGCCTACGGCAAGCTGTCCCATGCCGACTTCAGCGGCATACGTCTGGGGACGCGCGTGGACTCGGACCGCTACGAGAAGGCCGATGCGCGCGACTTCGCGCTCTGGAAGGCTCCCAAGCCGGGGGAGCCCTTCTGGGAGACCGAGGTGGGGCCTGGGCGCCCCGGCTGGCACATCGAGTGCTCGGCCATGGCCATGCACTACCTCGGGGAGACGCTGGACATACACGCTGGCGGCGTGGACCTGGTCTTCCCGCACCACGAAAACGAGATCGCCCAGTCGGAGGCCCTCACCGGGAAACCCTTTGCCCGGTTCTGGCTGCACTCGGAGCACCTGATTCTCGAGAGCCAGACCATGTCGAAGACCCTGGGCAACTTCATCACCTTGCGCGATGTGCTGGCCGAGGGCTACTCGCCCGAGGCTCTGCGCTATCTGATGGCTTCGGTCCCTTATCGCAAGAAGCTGAACTTCACCTTCGACAGCCTGAAGGCCGCCGGCACGGCCATCGAGCGGCTCCGCAACTTCAAGCTGCGGTTGGAGACCGAGAGATTCCCCGAGGGGGCGAGCGATTTCCTGCTGGCGCGCGCTGGCGACGCGCTCAAGCGGTTCGAGGAGAGCATGGACGACGACCTCAACACCGCCGAGGCGCTGGCCGCGGTCTTCGAGTTCGTGCGCGAGGCCAATACCGCTATGGATGCGGGGGATTTCGGCACCGCCAACGTCCCGCCCTCCCTGGATCTGCTCGAGCGCTTCGACCGCATCTTCGACGTGCTGCGGCCCAGCCGCCTCGGCGTCGAGGTCGGAGATGCTCTGCATCTCGCTGACGGCGAGGTCGAGGCGCTCATCGCCGAGCGCGCTCAGGCCCGCGCGCGGCGCGATTTCGCGCGCGCCGACCAGATCCGCAAGCAGCTCGCCGAGCAGGGCATCATCCTGGAAGACACCAAGGACGGCGCGCGCTGGAAGAGGAAGTAACATGCGCATACACACCCAAGCGGTGCACGCCGGCGACCGCAAGAAAGCCAGCGAGGGGATACCGGTCACCACGCCCATCCACACGGCGGCCAGCTACTTCTACGACGACATGGAGCAGTTGGACCGCGTCTTTGCCCGCGAGCAGCCGGGCTATAGCTACTCGCGCTACGGCAACCCCACCAACGCGGCGCTCGAAGAACTGGTTACCGCGCTCGAGAACGGCCACGGATCCCTGGCCTGCGCCTCGGGCATGGCGGCCCTCGAGATGGCGCTGCTGGCGGCGCTGGAGGGCCGGCGGAAGTCGATCGTGGCGGCCGAGGCGCTCTACGGCGCCACCATCAGCATGCTGCTCAAAGTGCTGGCGCCGCTGGGCGTGGAGGTCGCCTTCGTCGATATCTGCGATCTGGCGGCCGTCGAGCAGACTGTAACCGTGCGCCGGCCCGCCTGCGTGCTGATGGAAACCATCTCGAATCCGCTGCTGCGAGTGGGCGAGCTGGACCGGGTGGCCGAGATCGCCCGTGCGGCCGGCGCAGCCCTGGTGGTGGACAACACCTTCGCCACGCCGGTGCTGGTGCGGCCACTGGAGCTGGGCGCCAGCCTGGTGGTACACAGCGCCACCAAGTTCCTGGCCGGTCACGGCGACGTGCTCGGCGGCACGGTGACCTCCGACGCCGCCCATTACGAGACGTTGCGGATGCTGGGGCGCGTCCGCGGGCCGGTGCTGGGGCCGTTCGAGAGCTACCTCACCATGCGCGGCATCAAGACGCTGCCCCTGCGCGTCGAGCGCCAGTGCGCCAACGCATGCCGCATCGCCGAGTGGCTGGCGGCGCATCCGGCCATCCAGCGGGTCCACTTCCCCGGCGACCCGGCGCATCCGGACGCGGCCGCGATCCGCCGACTGCTACCGGAGGGGCTCTACGGCGCCCTGGTGAGCTTCGAGCTGAAGGGCGCGGGGCGCGCCGAGGTTTTCCGCTTCATGGACCGCCTGAAGCTGGTGGTGCGCGGCACCTCGCTGGGCGATGTCCACAGCCTGATCATGTACCCGGTGATGAGCTCCCACCGCGAGGTGACACCCGAGCAGCGCGCCCGCATGGGCATCCGCGACAACCTCGTGCGCCTTTCCGCCGGCATCGAAGCGGTCGAGGACATCCTCGCCGACCTGGAGCAGGCGCTGGGGTGAGAGCCAGATGCTATGATCAAGAGAGGCTGTTCTCGCCGGTAGGCGGAGGCGCAATGATGACGCTGGAAACAAAGGCTGTGGTGACGCTCGATCGCAGACTCACGGTCGAGGTGCCTCCAGAAGTCCAGCCGGGCGAGCACCGAATCGTCTTGATGATCGACGACGGCGTCACAGCACGGGCAAAGGAACCGCCTCTGGACTTTCCTTCCTATCCGGCCGGGCCGGTAGATGAGGGCTTCACCTTCCGCCGAGAGGACCTCTATGGCCCGGATGGAAGGTAGCGCAGTCTTTGTCGATACAAACGTCCTGGTTTATGCAGCCCTGAGCCAATGCTGGTCGCCGATGACGGCCCTCAGGTGACGGCGCGGCTGCTGGAACTCATGGAGCATATTCCCATTCGTGGCAAGCAGGTGCACGATGCCAATGTGGTCGCCACGATGCTCGCGTACGACGTGCACAACCTGCTGACGCACAACACCGCCGATTTCGCGCGGTATTCGGATCTGATAACGGTGCTGCCGTTGGAGTAAGCCTTCCTGATTCCCCCCTCTCCGTCGGCATCGAGGCGGTCGAGGACATCATCGCCGATCTGACGCAGGCGCTGGAGTAGCTACTCTTGTTCCGGGTCGGCTACTCGTAAGCCCAAGTGCCGCGCCGCCGCCCCGAGTTCTCGATCCGAGGCAACCATTATTACTCCTTGGGCAATAGTCTCCAATCGGCTCTGCAACACCAGGGCGGAGGCCAGATGGACAGCGTCTGCTCCGCGAAGGGCCGCGGCTTCTGCAACGCGCACAGCCGTGTCACGCACGGCGGTGGTCAGCTCGATATGACAAAAGCGATCCCAGTCAGACCTCACCGAGCGTCTGGCATTCTCCCAGAACTGCACGTCCATCTCCCCGGCGTGGCGCTTGCGGAAGAGGGTGGCAAGCACTTCGACAAAGCCCAATGAGGCGCAGCACAGCACGTTCTCCGTAGCAAACAACTGGTGGATCCACTCGCTGCCTACTTCTCGCCAATAGCGCTTCACCCAAGCGCTGGCATCCAAGTAGTAGAGCGTCATCGACGGTCTGCAACCAGCAGCTTGGAGGCCGGGATACCGGGGCCCTCAACCGGCTCGAAGTCCTCGAAAGCTCCGGCGTCGTCCGCCGGAACGCGGAAGCTGGGGTCCCCAGCCAGGCGATCCAACACACGCCTTCGAGCCAACGTGTCCTCCTCAAGCGGGGGTTCGATCATTCGCTCTACCACGCCCAGCACCTGCCGCGCCTGATCCTCGGTCAAGAGCCCGACCGCCTCGTGCAACGACTCCTTCACGGATGCCATAATCTGTCGCCTTCTGCTATTATCCAACAGCCGGGGCGGGGGATGTCCACGCCTTGGCGCTTCGTGCCGTGACCAAACCCCTGCGCCTCTCCGCCGGCATCGAAGCGGTCGAGGACATCATCGCGGACCTCGCCCAGGCGCTGGGGTGACGAGGCCGGCGGGAACGCCGGCCGGCAGGCTGAAAGCCCACCCCACGGAGCATTCTGCTATACTCGGAGTTTCCATGCGAGTCTGGTCCGCCGCCGTGCATCACCACGGAAGCCATATCGGCCGACGGGCGGACCTGTAACTCCAATCGGCAACTCAATCCGGAAGGGGCGCCCGCCAGCGATCGGCGGGCGTTTTTGTCATATGCAAGCGATAGAACTGGATTTCGACAAGCTGGGCGGCCTGGTTCCCGCGGTCATTCAAGACCATAGCTCGGGCCGCGTGCTGATGCTGGGCTTCATGAACCGGGAGGCCTTTCTAAAAACCGTGGAGACCGGCTACGCCACCTTCTATAGCCGCTCGCGGCAGGAGCTTTGGACCAAGGGCAGCACCTCCGGCCACCGCCTCGTGGTCAAAGAGATGGCAACCGACTGCGACCACGACGCGCTGCTCCTGCGCGTCGAAGCGCTCGGCCCGGGCGTCTGCCACGAGGGCTACCAAAGCTGCTTCTACCGCCGCTTCGAGCACGGCCAGTGGGTCGTCGCCGAGCCCCGTTGCTACAATCCGGAAACCGTCTACGGGAGGCGCACATGAACATGAAGCTGAGACTCGGCATTCCCAAAGGCAGCCTCGAGGCCGCTACCATAGACCTGTTCCGTCGCGCCGGGTTCAACATCACCGCCACCAGCCGGTCGTATTTCCCCTCCATCGACGACCCGGAGATCGACTGCATGCTCATCCGCGCCCAGGAAATGGCGCGCTACGTCGAGGACGGCGTGCTGGATGCCGGCCTCACCGGCCGCGACTGGGTCGAGGAGTGCGAGGCGCAGGTGGTTACGGTGGCCGACCTGATCTACGCCAAGCAGAGCTTCGGCAAGGTGCGCTGGGTGCTGGCGGTCCCGGAAGCCTCGCCCTTCCGCGCGGTGGAGGATCTGGAAGGCAAGGTGATCGCCACCGAGCTGGTGGCCACTACCAAGCGGTACCTGGCCGCGCACGGGGTCAAGGCCAAGGTCGAGTTCTCCTGGGGCGCCACCGAAGTCAAGCCCCCGGAGCTGGCCGACGCCATCGTCGAGGTGACCGAGACCGGCTCCTCGTTGCGCGCCAACAAGTTGCGCATCATAGACACCGTGCTCGAATCCAACACCCAGCTCATCGCCAACCTCGCCGCCTGGGAGGATGAGTGGAAACGGCGCAAGCTCGAAGACATACGCATGCTGCTCGAAGGCGCCATCAATGCCCTGGGCAAGGTGGGGCTCATGCTGAACGTGCACCGGGACAACCTGACGGCGGTGCTAGAGGTCCTGCCGGCGCTGAAGAAGCCCACCATCTCGCACCTGAGCGACGAGGAGTGGCTGGCGGTCAACACTATCCTGGATGAATCGACGGTGCGCCGGATCATCCCGCGCCTGAAACAAGCCGGGGCGCAAGGCATCGTCGAGTATCCGCTGAACAAGATCGTGATGTGACGCCATGATCCGGATCATCTCCTCGAGCAAAGCCGGGCCGCTGCTGAAGCGCCGCGCCTCGCGCCTGGCGGCGGCCGAGCGCGTAGTGCGTCCGATACTGGAGGCTGTGCGCCGGCGGGGCGACAAGGCGCTCCTCGAGTACGCGCGGCGGCTGGACGGGCTGGACCGCCCCAGCGTCCGGATACGCCAAAGCGAACTCGAACAGGCCGCGGCTCAGCTCAAACCCGCCTTCCGCGCTGCGGTGCGCACCGCCGCCGCCAACATTCGCGCCTTCGCCAACGCCCAGTTGCCGCGGGAAAAGACGTGGCTAGCCGCGCCCGGCCTGCGCGTGGGACAGATTGTCCGCCCGCTGGACGCCGTAGGCTGCTACATCCCGGCCGGCCGCTACCCGCTGCCCTCGACGCTGCTGATGACCGCCATCCCGGCGCAGGTGGCCGGCGTCGGGCGGATTTGCGT
Source organism: uncultured Solibacteraceae bacterium (assembly GCA_964353255.1). Classification (GTDB taxonomy): domain Bacteria; phylum Acidobacteriota; class Terriglobia; order Bryobacterales; family Bryobacteraceae; genus VFZS01. Next base: position 13,486 of record CAYGVJ010000066.1, read on the forward strand.
AGCCTCGCCGCGCCCGGTCCCCGAGATCCTCGGGGTGGCGCGCATGCTGGGGCTCAAAGACGTCTTTCGCATGGGCGGCGCGCACGCCATCGCCGCCTTCGCCTTCGGCACGCGCACCGTGCCCCGCGTGGACCGCATCGTCGGCCCGGGGAACATTTACGTGGCGGCGGCCAAGAAGCTGCTGGCCGGCCAGGTGGGCATCGACTTCATCGCGGGTCCCACGGAGATCCTCATCATCACCGAGGACGGCAACCCGGCGATTCTCGCCGCCGACCTGCTAGCGCAGGCCGAGCACGACGTCGAGGCCTCCGCCATCCTGCTCACCACCTCGCGAAAACTGGCTCGGGCCATCGCCCGCCAGATCGAGCGGCAGATTCAAGACCTCCCGACGGCGGCGGTGGCGCGCCGCGCCATCGACTCAAACAGCGCCATCATCCTGGTGGACTCGCTGGAGCAGGCCCTGGAGCTGGCCAACCGTTTCGCTCCCGAGCACCTGAGCATACCGGACCGCGCGCTGCTCGCCCAGGTCCGACACGCCGGGAGCGTCTTCATCGGCTCCTCGAGCCCCGAGGCGGCGGGCGATTACGCCTCCGGTCCCAACCACGTTTTGCCTACCGGCGGTGCGGCCCGCCTGCGCGGAGGGCTCTCCGCCGCCGATTTCGTCAAGGTCATATCCGTGCAGGAATTGAGTAGCGCGGCCCTCGCCAAACTCGCGCCGACGATCACCACGCTGGCGCGCGCTGAGGGCCTGGAGGCGCACGCGCGCTCGGTGGAGGTGCGCACCCGTGCCTGAACCGCTCCGCCCCCGCCGCGCCGTGCTTGAAATGGCGCCCTACTCTCCGCCCACCGCCGGGCGCGCCGGCAAACTGCGCCTGGACTTCAACGAGAACACTTGCGGCTGCTCGCCGCGCGTGATCGAGGCCCTGCGGCGACAACTGAGCGCCGAGGACCTCTCGGTCTACCCGGAGTACGGCGAGACCCGCGAGGAGCTGGCGGCCTTCTTCGGCGTGCGACCCGACGAGCTGCTGCTCACCAATGGCACCGACGAGGCCATCCAGGTGGTGCTCAACACCTACGTGGATGACGGCGACGAAGTGATCCTGCTGCGGCCTTCCTACGCCATGTACCGCTTCTATGCGGACGTGGCCGCCGCTCGGATCCGCGAGATCCCGTACCAGCCCAACACTCTGGCTTTCCCGCTCGAGGAACTGCTGGCGGCAGTCAGCCCGGCGACCCGCGCGGTCATCATTGCCAACCCCAACAACCCCACCGGCTCTGCGGTCTCCCGCGACGGCATCGAGCGGATTCTGGCCCGGGCAGCGCAGGCCGCGGTCATGATCGACGAGGCCTACTACGAGTTCTACAGCGTGACCGCCCTGGGGCTGCTCGCGCGCTACCCGAACCTGTTCGTGAGCCGGACCTTCTCGAAGGTCTACGGCATGGCCGGCATGCGGCTGGGCTGCCTGTTCTCTCAAAGCGCCAACATCGCCTACCTGCACAAGGCCCAGTCGCCCTACAGCGTCAACTCGCTCGCGGCGCTGGCGGCGCGCGCCGCCATCCAGGACCGCGCTTACGTGGAGCACTACGTGGCCGAGGCGCTGGAGGCGCGCAAGCTGCTCTGCCGCGAACTGGACCGGCTCGCCATCCCCTACTACCCCAGCCAGGCCAACTTTGTCCTGGTGCGCTTCGGCGTGCGGGCCATCGAGATCCGCGACCGCCTGCGCCAGGCCGGCGTGCTGGTGCGCGACCGCAGCTACGAGCTCGAAGGCTGCGTGCGCGTGACCGTAGGCACGCGCGAGCAGATACGCCGCCTGGTGGCGCTGATCGAGGAGATCTGGTGATGCCCCAGCCGGTGCTGGTCTTCGACATGGACGGCGTGCTGGTGGACGTCAGCGAGTCCTACCGCGAGGCCATCTGCCAGACGGTGCACAACTTCGCCGGCCGCGACGTCAGCCGCGAAGCCATCCAGGATCTGAAGAATCAGGGCGGCTGGAACAACGACTGGGAGGTCTCGCACCGGCTCATTCGCGATCTCGGCGTCGAGGTCAACTACGGCGAGGTCGTGGCTTACTTCCAGAAGATCTTCTTCGGCGCGGACGGTTCCGCAGGCCTGATTCAGCGCGAGCGCTGGGTGGCGCAACCGGGCGTTCTGGAGCGGCTAAGTGGGCGCTACCGGCTCGCCATCTTCACCGGGCGTATCCGGCAGGAAGTGACCTTCAGCCTGGACCGCTTCGCCGCGGGCCTGCGTTTTGACCCCATCGTCACAACCGACGATGTCACTCGCTCGAAGCCTGCGCCGGACGGCCTGTTGCGCATCGCCGACCTGGCGCCAGGCAGCAACCTGTGGTACGTCGGCGATGCGGTGGATGACGCCCGCTGCGCCCGGGCGGCCGGCGCGACCTTCATCGGCGTGGCGGCGCCGTCGAATCCTCGGGCGCACGAGCTGTCCCGCCTCCTCGGGCAGGAAGGCGCGCTGGCGGTGCTCGAAGACATCAACCAACTGGAGGTTGTGCTGCCATGAGAACTGCCGTGGTGGAACGCATCACGCGCGAGACTCAGATCTGCGGCCGGCTTCGCATCGACGGCCGCGGCCGCTACCAGATCTCGACCGGCATCCGCTTCCTGGATCACATGCTGGAGCTGTTCACCCGCCACGGGGCCTTCGACTTGAAACTGGAGGCCCGCGGCGATCTCGACGTGGACCGGCACCACACGGTCGAGGATACAGGCATCGTGCTGGGCCAGTTGTTTGCTCAGGCGCTGGGCGGGCGGCGCGGCATCAACCGCGCGGGCTACTTCGTCATGCCGATGGACGAGACGCTGGCGGTGGCGGCGGTGGACCTGAGCGGGCGCCCGTATCTGGTTTACCAGGACCGGGTCAAGGCCCGCCGCCTCGGCGACCTGGAGACCGAGCTGCTGGAGGATTTCTTCCAGGGCTTCGTGGCCCACGCCGGCGCCAACCTGCACGTGAAGGTGCTCTACGGGCGCTCCAGCCACCACCAGATCGAGGCGGTCTTCAAGTGCTTTGCGCGGGCGCTGCGTTACGCCTGCTCGAAGGACCGGGCGCTGCCCCGCGTGTTGCCTTCCACCAAGGGCTTGCTGTGATCACGGTCCTCGACTACGGCGCGGGTAACCTGCGCTCAGTGTCCAACACGTTAGACGCCGTGGGCGTCGGTGCGTTCAGCATCATCCGCTCGCCGGAAGGTTTTCGAGGGGCTTCAAAGATCGTTCTGCCCGGCGTAGGCCATTTCGGGCACATGATGCGCCAACTGGACCGCCAGGGCCTCCGCGAGGCGCTCGAGGAGCGCATCCGCGAAGGCGTCCCGTTCCTGGGCATCTGCCTGGGCCTGCACGCGCTGTTCGAGTCGAGCGAGGAAGCGCCGGAAGTTCCAGGACTGGGCCTTTTCGCCGGGACGGTGAAGCGCTTCCCCGCCGCGGCGCGCGTGCCGCACATGGGCTGGAACGAACTCGAGCCGCGCGGCCCCTCCCGGCTGCTGGCCGGCCTCGCTCCCCGCTCCTACGTCTACTTTGCGCACAGTTACTACGTGCCGCTGACACCCTACACCGCCGCCGCCTGCACCTACACGCTGCCCTTCACCGCGGCCTTCGAGTGCGGCAACGTCTTCGGGGTACAGTTTCATCCGGAGAAATCCGGGGCGCTGGGCCTCGAGATCATGAGAAACTTCGTGGAGCTATGAGAATGCTGGTCAAACGCATCATCCCCTGCCTGGACGTCACCGCGGGCCGCGTGGTCAAGGGCGTCCATTTCGTGAACCTGCGCGACGCCGGCGACCCGGTCGAGTTGGCCGAGCGTTACAACGAGCAAGGCGCCGACGAGCTGGTCTTCCTGGACATCACCGCTTCGAGCGACAACCGCGACACCATGGTGGACGTGGTCGCGCGCACGGCGCGCAAGGTGTTCATCCCGCTCACGGTGGGCGGCGGCATCCGTTCGGTTGAGGACGCCCGCGCCGTCCTGCTGGCCGGCGCCGACAAGGTTTCCGTGAACACCGCCGCCGTGGCGCGGCCCGAGCTGATCGCGGAGCTAAGCCGCGAGTTCGGCTCGCAGGCCGTGGTGCTGGCCATCGACGCCAAACGCACGGCGCCGGGGGCCTGGACCGTCTACGTGCGCGGCGGGCGTGACGACGCGCGGTTGGACACCCTCGAATGGGCCGCCCGCGGCGAGGCCCTGGGCGCCGGCGAGATCCTGCTGACCTCGATGGACACCGACGGCGTGCAGACCGGCTTCGACTGCGAGCTGACTCGCGCCGTCTCGCGCGCCACGCGCATACCCATCATCGCCTCGGGCGGGGCTGGGCGGCCCGAACATTTCGCCAGCGTGCTGACCGACGGCGAAGCCGACGCCGCCCTGGCGGCCTCCATCTTCCACTACGGCACGTACACGGTCGGCGACCTGAAGGAGTACCTGGCCCAGCGCGGCATCCCGGTCCGGAGGACGGCGTGATCATCCCCTGCATCGACCTGATGGTCGGCAAGGTGGTGCAGCTGGTCCAAGGGCGCGAGAAAGCTCTAGAGGCCGCGAGCCCCGCCGAGATGCTGGAGCGCTTCCGCGATTTTCCGGAAATCCAGGTGATCGACCTGGACGCCGCCATGGGGCGCGGCGCGAACGAGGCGATCATCGAGTTCCTCTGTGCGCGCGCCGCCTGCCGTGTCGGCGGCGGCGTGCGCACCGTCGAGCGGGCGCTCGCCCTCCTCGCGCAGGGCGCGAGCAAGGTCATCGTGGGCACGGCGGCGTTCGAGGGCGGCGGGATCAACGCCGCGTTTCTTGAGGCTCTCGCCGCGGCCATCGGCCGCGAGCGCGTCCTCATCGCGCTCGACTCGCGAGAAGGCCGCATCGTGATCAAGGGCTGGCAGGAGGCTACGGCGCTCAAAGCTGAGGAAGTCCTGCGCCGCCTGGAGCCTTACTGCTCAGGCTTCCTGTGCACCTACGTGGACAAAGAGGGGATGCTGGAGGGCACCGATCTGGAGTGGTTCCGGCGCCTTCGTGCCGCCACCACGCTGGAGCTGACCGCCGCCGGCGGCATCACAACGCTCGAGGAAATCCGCGAGCTTCAGCGCATGAACGTCCACGCCGCCCTGGGCATGGCCCTCTACACCGGCCGGCTGGACCTGGCGGAGCTGGCGAAGCTCAACAGGGGTGTTTCTGACGCACAAATATGCTAAGATGCTTTTGTGCGCACCACTGTAGACATCCCCGACGACCTTTATCGACGGTTGAAGGCCAAGGCCGCGCTGGACGGCTCCACGGTCAAGCAAGCCGTCGTCAGGCTAGTGGCCCGAGAGATCCAGGACCTCCCCGCCCGCGGCCGTTGCCGGTTCCCTCTGATCAAGGGTAAGGAATCCCGGCGCCTGAACCTCACCAATCGAGAGATCGATGAAATCCTATTTGGTTGACGTGAACGTCTGGTTGGCCCTGGTCTACGACCTGCACGTCCACCACGGGGCAGCGCGCTCTTGGTTTGAATCCTTGGGTCCCGAGCAAGCCTTCTTCTGCCGGCTGACGCAATTGGCGCTTCTGCGGCTGTTGACCAACAGCAAGGTGATGGGGCGGGACGTGGTGAGCCAGCGCCAGGCCTGGCGGATCTTCGACCGGACGATCTCCGACGCGCGGGTGGGCCTCCTGTACGAGCCTGCGCGTGTCGAGGCCGAGTTCAGGCGCTTGACGCAGAGCCCGCATCCGGCCACGCGCTCCTGGTCTGACGCTTACTTGGCGGCCGTGGCGGCCACCGGGGGGTTGGCGGTGGCCACGCTGGACCAGGGATTCGCGGGCGCCGATGGGGTCGAGATTCACTATGTGCCCGTCTCTTGAACGGCGGCGCGGGAAAATAAGTCGCTGCCCCTGACGCTCGCGACTACCATCAAGCCACATCACGGCGTCACGAACCACTTGGGGCGCTCAAACGACGGGCGCGGTGCGCCGTCCAGGTACACGCGGGCCATCTCCGTCGCCGCGGCTGCTATCCGGGCCATCTCCGCGTAGTGGATCTTGCCGGCGCTGTCGGAGGGCTGGTGGTAGTCCGCGTGCAAACTCGTGAAGAAGTGGATGCACGGAACCTCGGCTCGGGCGAACGCGTAAGTGTCCGTGAGGTAAAGGGCTCTCCATTCCGGGTGCCGGTCGGCGATGACCTCGATCCCGTGGCGTTTGCCCGCGCCGACCGCCTGGTCGAACAGCGCGCGAGAGACGTGGGCGAGGGCTTCGACTTTGTTCCCTTCGGGCCGCCCAACCATGTCTAGGTTGATCTGGGCGACCACCTGCTTCATCGGCGCCACGGGGTTGGCGGCGTAGTAAGCCTTGCCGCGCAGGTCGCGGCCAGCCAGATCGTCCACGTTCCGCTCCTCGGCGACGATCCCGTAGCCCACCTCCACCGACGGCAAGGCTAGCGGGCCTTTCGCCGGGTCACGGCCGGAGTTGACGAAGATATAGTCGCCGGGATTAACCGTCCGGCCGTTGATGCGGACGACCACCCGCGCCTCCGCCGACGTGTAGTTGCCGACCCTGTACCCCCGCCGGTAGGAACCGGAAACCGCCGGCGCGGCACCCGCGGCCTGAAGCTGAGTCTCCAAATACAGCGCCGCCGGATCCAGCCCGCGACTGGGCGTGCCGCGGCCTTCCAGATCGTCGGAAGCCAGGAAGGTCACATCGCTTCGCAGGCGGTTGATCGAGGCGGGGTCCGCCCCAGTGGACGGTGAACGCTCCCGGCTGCACGCGGCCAAAGCGAGGGCCAGAGCACCCAGGATCAGTGAGCGGGCGCAAACGGTGATTCTCATTCTCCGGTTCCTTTCCTGGCACGAGTATATATGAATCCTGACGCGCGGAACAGGCCTCCTCGCTTGACGGACGCTTGCGGCAGGCGTACAATTGTACAATATGCCGCCTCACCTGGTCATCGACACGTCAGCGCTGCTGGCAGTGCTGCTGAACGAGCCAACGCGGCCCGCGCTCATCCGCGCTACGGAAGGATACGGCCTCGTCGGTGCCCCGTCCCTGCCCTGGGAGGTCGGCAACGCTTTGACGGCGGGTGTCCGCCGAGGTCGGTTGTCAGCCGAGGCGGTGCGCCTAGCCTGGGCCAGCTACCAAGCCGTACCAGTTCGCTTGGCCGAGATGGACGCGGGCCACGCCTTAGAAATCGCCATGGAATTGGGATTGTACGCTTATGACGCCTACGTGCTGGAGACCGCACGCGCAGAGCGCCTCCCCTTGCTCACGCTCGATGCCGGGCTGGCGCGGGCGGCACGCCGGCTGGGCCTTAAGCTGGTGGAGTTTGAGAAATGAAGATCTACAGCTACTCTGAAGCGAGGCAGCAGCTTGCCGAACTACTGAATCGCGCTCGACGGGAAGGGCAGGTGGAAATCCGCCGGCGAGACGGGCAGGCTTTTGTCGTGCGCCCGACGCTCCGGGCCGGCTCCCCGCTCGACGTGCGGGGGGTGGACGCCGGCCTCTCTCGCGAGCAGGTCGTGGGACTGGTGCGCGAAAGCCGGCGCTCGACAGGCCGGCTCATCAAGGCAATGACTCCGCCTAAGAAGCGAGGCTGCCATCCCGATCCTCCTGCAATCAGGCGAGGGAGCAAATGATGCGCACACCGAGGCTGGTGTTCTTCACGACGGTGACGGCGTTGTTCCTGGCTTCGCAGGCCGGTCCGGGGCGCCGCTCGAAGGCCGCCGACGCCCTCCAGCTCAAGGGCCTGCGCGCCGCGGTCCGGGTGGTCTGGGATTCCGACTTCATCCCCCACGTCTTCGCCGAGAACGACCGCGACGCCATGCTGGCGCTGGGCTACGTCCACGCGCGGGACCGCTTCTTCCAGATGGACCTGCTGCGCCGGCAGGCCAGCGGCACTTCGTCCGAGCTGTTGGGCCGGAGCGCCCTGGCCTCGGACATACAGGCGCGCACGCTGGGCCTGCGCCGCGCCGCGGAGGCTTCCCTCAATGCCTATCCGGCCGAGACACGCGCCCTGCTGGAGGGCTATGCCGACGGCGTGAACGCCTGGCTCCAGGATCCTGCCAGCGCCCTGCCGCCGGAGTACAGATCCCTCGAGCTGACCCGAGCGAGTATCCCGGCCTGGTCGGTGACCGACAGCCTCGTCATCGCCAAGGGGCTGGCCTTCAGCCTCTCCTTCTTTCAGGAGGACGCCGAGCTCAGCGTGTCCCTGGCCGCCTGCCAGAAGGCCGGACAGGCCGGCGGCTTCGACGGCACGACGCTGTTCTTCGAGGACCTGGTGCGCGTGGCGCCCTTCGACCCGACGGTCTCCATTCCCGGCTTCTTCCCTGCCCCTTCCGGGGCCAAGCGCCAGGCCCAGCGCGAGGCCACGCTGGAAGCAGCCCGGCGCCTCCCGGAGGTCATCGCCCCGGAAACCCTCAAGCTGGCCCAGAAGTACCTGGAGGCGCTGCGGCGTGCTCCCTTGTTCGAAGGCACGCTCGAACCCGGCCTGCACCGGCTGGCCAGCAACTGGTGGCTCATCGGCGGCAAGCTGACTGATTCCGGCTACGCGATGCTGGCCAGCGACCCCCACCTGAGCCTCAGCACGCCGCCCATCTGGTACGAGGCGCACCTGATCGTCTCCAACGACCCCGCGCGCGGGCCGATGAACGTGGCCGGCGTGACCCTGCCGGGCGTGCCCGGCGTCGTGCTGGGCTGCAACGAGCGTGTCTGCTGGGGCGCCACCATGAACCCCCTGGATGTGACCGACACCTTCCAGGAGCAAATCGTCTTTGACCTGGCCACCCTGACCCCTAAGGGCACCGTGTTTGAAGGGCGCGTCGAGCCGCTGGTGCTCATCCCCCAGACTTACCGGGTCAACCAGGTGGGCAACGGGGTCCAGGATGATGTCGTCACCGCCAGCGTGGGGCTGTTCGAAGGCGGCATGACCGTCCTCGTGCCCCGGCGCAACAACGGGCCTATTGTGGCCATCGACGCCAGCAGCCTACAGAACATCACCGCCCTGAGCGTCCAGTACACCGGCTGGGGCGCGACGCGCGAGGCGCAGACGTTCCTCGGTTTCGCCCGCGCCCGCACGCTGGAGGATTTCAAGAGCGCGCTCCGCCATTTCACCTTCGGCTCGCAGAACTGGGCCTACGCCGACCTCGAGGGCAACATCGCCTACTTCACCAGCGCCGAGCTGCCCCTGCGCGAGGATCTGGAGACGCTGGGCCGGGTGGACGGCACGCCGCCATTTCTGATCCGCGACGGCGCCCACCGCTACAGGAACGAGTGGTTGCCGGTCCGCAACCCGCAGCCCGCGCAGTCCCTGCCTTATGAGATTCTGCCCTTCGAGGAGATGCCGCAGGTGGTCAATCCTCCGCAGGGTTTCATCGCCAACGCCAACAACGATCCGGTGGGCCTCACCTTGGAGAACAACCCTCTGGGCCGGCGCCGCCCCGGCGGCGGCATCTACTACCTGAGTCCCGGCTACGACTGCGGCTTTCGCGTCGGGCGGATCACCGGCTTGATCCGCGACATCCAGGTACTGGGCGGCAAGATCGACCTCGGCACGCTGGCCGGCCTCCAGGCCAACAACCAAATGCTGGATGCCCAGGTGTTCGTCCCTTACGTTCGAGCCGCGCTGGCCAATGCCAGCGCCTTCGGAGCGCCCTCAGAACTGGCGGCGCTGGCCTCCGACGGCCGGGTGGCCGAAGCCGTGGACCGGCTGGGCCTCTGGGACTACAGCACGCCCACCGGGATCCGCGAAGGGTATGACCCGGGAGATGACGCGGCCAAGCTCCCCGAGCCTTCGCATCGGGAGGCGCAGAACAGCATCGCCGCCACCATCTACAGCGTATGGCGCGGCCGGATCCTTCAGAACACCATTGACGCCACCCTCCGGCGTCTTGGGTTGCAGGAGTACCTGCCCCCGGACGACCGGTCGTTGGCGGCGCTCAGGAATCTGCTCGAGAAGTTCCCAGTGACGCGCGGGCGGGGCGCCTCAGGCGTGAGCTTCTTCGAGGCGGCGGGCGCGCCGTCGCCGGAGGTCGCGCGCGACATCCTGATCCTGCGCAGCCTGCGCGAGGCCCTGAACCTGCTCGCCGGGGACGCTTTTGCGCCGGCTTTCTCCTACTCCACCCGCATGGACGACTACCGCTGGGGCAAGCTGCACCGCATCGTCTTCCGGCACGCCTTGGGGGGCGCGCTCAGCATTCCTCCCGCCGGCGGTTTCCCGGACCTGGGACCCAGGCTGCCGGGCCTGGCACGCTCCGGCGGATTCGAGGTGCTGGACGCCTCGGGCCACGATGCGCGGGCCGCCTCCGCCGGCCAGTTCATGTTCGGCAGCGGACCTTCCCGCCGCTTCGTCGGCGAGCTGGCCCCCGGCGGCATTCGGGCCTACCAGATCATCCCCGGAGGCCAGAGCGGCTTTTCTTCCAGCCCGGCATACGCCAACATGCTGGGCCGCTGGCTGACCAATTCCTATCACGAACTGCTCCTGACGCCCGCCCAGGTGGAGGCCGGCAGAGCCTCCGAGGAGCGGTTTACGCCGGCCCCGTGAGGCACTACCATAGAAGATCTATGAACCAACTCACGCGTCGTCACTTCACGCGGGCGGCCGGAGCGGCCACCGCGCTGAGCTATTCCCGGGTCCTGGGCGCCAGCGACCGCGTCCGCCTGGGCTACATCGGCCTGGGCAACCGCGGCGACCAGGTGCATGAAGCCTTCCTCGAGCACGGTGACCAGCAGACCGTGGCCGTCTGTGACCTGCGCGAGGACTACATGGACCTGGCGGTGAAGAAGTCGCGGGCCACCCCCACCAAGTACAAGGACTACCGCAAGCTGCTCGAGGACAAGGACGTAGACGCCGTCGTCATCGCCACCCCCGACCACTGGCACGCTCTCCAGTTCATCGACGCCTGCAACGCCGGCAAGGACGTCTACGTCGAGAAGCCGCTGTCGTTGACCGTCTTCGAAGGACGCAAGATGGTCGAGGCGGCCGAGCGCACCAAGCGCGTCGTCCAGGTGGGCATCCACCGGCGCTCGGCGGCGTTTCTGAAGGAGGCCGTCGAGTTTGTGCGCTCGGGCGGCCTCGGGCGCGTCACCGTCGCCAAGAGCTTTCACGTGCTCAACGAGTGGCCGCGGGGCATCGGCAATCCCCCGGACACCAACCCGCCCAACGACTCCGAGTGGGACCAGTGGCTTGGCCCCGCGCCCAAGGTCCCCTACAACCTCAACCGCACCTACTACCGCTTCCGCTGGTTCTACAATTACTCCGGCGGGCAGCTCACCAACTTCGGCGTCCACTACATGGACATGCTGCGCTGGTGTCTGGGCCAGGAGTCCCCGCGCGCCGTCACCGCGCTGGGCGGCAAGTACGCCATCCAGGACAATCGCGAGATCCCCGACACCCTCGAGGTGCTCTGGGAGTTCGACGGCCCCACCCTGATGGTTTTCTCGCAGTACAACTGCAACGCCGCCCGAGCCGATGCCCAGGGCGCCGAGATGGAGCTGCGCGGCGCCAAGGGCACCATGTACCTCCACGGCAACCGCTGGGAGGTGGTCCCCGAGAACCTCCCCCACGTGGACGTGCCCGCGCGCACACCGGTGGACCGCATTACCGAGCGCGGCTGGGGCGCGTCGCGAAAGCCGGTCATCGAGGGGCGCGCCCTCAAGGGCTCCGCCAGCACCGCCTTCCACACCCGCAATTTTTTGGACTGCGTGAAGAGCCGCGCCCAGTGCAACTGTGACATCCTCACCGGCCACCTCTCGACCGCGGCCACCATCATCGGCAACATCGCGCTCAAAACCAAGAGCTACCTCGAATGGGACGCTCGCGCCGAGCGCTTCACTAACAACCCGGCGGCCAACCGCTTCCTGCATTACCAGTACCGCGCGCCGTACAAACTGGGATGAGGCCGCGATGCCGAAAAACGGTGACTGGCTTCGCTGTCCCCCTGTGGACAGCGTTGCCTGTCACCGTTTTTCGCGTAAGATGAGAAATCCATGCCGGTAACACGACGAGATTTCTTGGCCACCTTGACCGTGGGACAGGCGGTTCCGCCTGTCGGCAGGAGCCAGCCTCAGCTCTGCATCTTCTCCAAGCACCTGGCCAATCTCAACTGGGACCAGCTCGGCAAGACGACTCGCGAGCTGGGCTTCGATGGCGTCGATCTGACAGTGCGCGCCAAAGGTCACGTGCTGCCGGAGCGCGTCCCCGAGGATCTGCCGCGCGCCGTCGAGCGAGTGCGCGCGCACGGCGTGGCCGTGCCGATGATCACCACGGAGCTCCTCTCGGCTTCGCACCCCGCCGCCCGGCCTATCTTCTCGACCGCCGGCCGGCTGAAGATCCCCTTCCTCAAGCCCGGCTACTGGCGCTGGGGCAGCCAGGACCCCGAGAAGCGCCTAGTCGAGGTGCATCGCGATCTCCTGGGGCTGATGGAGCTGGGCCGCGAATTCGGCGTCCAGATCGGCTTCCACAACCACTCGGGCGACTACGTGGGCATGGCCATCTGGGACACTCGCGAGATCATCCGCGAGCTGGATCCCCGCTGGGTCGGCTATTACTTCGACCCCGCGCACTCGACCATCGAGGGCGGCTCCACCGGCTGGCAGGTGGCGCTCAAGCTCGTGGCGCCGCGCCTCAAAATGATCGCGCTCAAGGATTTCTACTGGGACAAGCAGGACGGCCGCTGGCGCCCCCGCTGGTGCCCCATGGGCGAGGGCATGGTGGACTGGCCGAAAGTGTTCGCCGCCTTCGCCTCAGCGCGCTTCACCGGGCCCATCTCCCTGCACGTCGAGTACAACCCGCCCGACGAGCTGGCCGCCATCGCCCGCGATCTGGAGTTCATCAAGAGGCACGTCAAGGCCGCCTACGGCGCAGCTTGAGCACCTGGGTCATGACATGACTTCCAGCCCTCTCATCGCCGGGCGCTATGAGGTGCTGAAATCTCTCACCGGGCGCACCAGCCTGGTCCACCTGTGCCTGGATCGCCAGGACGACTGCCCGGTAGTCCTGAAGACCCTCAAACCCGAGTACCTTCCCGATCACGTGGCCCGCGAACGGTTCTTGCAGGAGGGGGCGGCCTGGGTGGAACTGGGCGCTCACCCGCACATCGTCCACGCGCACCGTGTCGAGCGCGTCGGCGATGGGCGCGAGGTTTACTTAGTGCTGGAATGGGTGGCGGGCGCCGAGGGCGCCCGAGATGCCTCGTTGCGCGCCTTGCTGGCGCCCGGAAGACCCCTTCCTCTCGCGCAGGCGCTGCTGGCCACCCTCGATGTCGCGCGCGGGATGAAGCATGCCGCCGGCAAGATTGCGGGCCTGATGCACCGCGGCCTGAAACCGGAGAACGTGCTTCTGGGGCGGGACGGCCGCGCCCGGGTCACCGATTTCTTCCTGTCGGAGACGAAGCCCGGTTCGGCCGGCGCCCGCGCCGACCTCCTGGCGCTGGCGTGCATGCTGTCGGAGATGCTGACCGGCACGGCCGCCGGAGGCGCGGAGGCGCTGGCGGCCCTGCCGGGCCGCCTCGCGCGCGTGGCTGGGCAGTTGCTCGCACGCCAGGGTGAGCAAGTGGATTGGGCGGAGGTCGAGGCTGCCCTCAGGGACGCCTATCGGGACGCGACCGGTAGGGACGCGCCGCCGGAAGCTGGCTCGGAGGCCGCCGGGCAGGTGGCGGCGGGCTGGTCCTACGCCGCCCTGGGCGCTTCCTTCTGCGACATCGGCAGGCCCGCAGCGGCCATTCGGTACTTCGAGCGGCTGGCCGAGATCGGGAGGGCAACGGGCTCTGCCGAGCTGGAAGCCGCCGGGTACAACAACCTCGGCTGCGTCCACTCCAGCCTCGGCGACGCGCGGCGCGCTATCGCGCTTCACGAGCAGGCTCTCGCACTGGCTCGCCACGCGGGTAGCCGCGCGGAGGAGGCCAACGCCCTGGGCAACCTCGGCAACGCCCACTTCAGCCTGGGCGATCCGCGGAAAGCCCTCGCGCTTCAGGAGCAAGCACTGGCACTGGCCCGCCAACTGGGTGACCCGCGCCTGGAGGGGCCCGCACTGGGCAACCTGGGCTCCGCCTATCGCATCTTGGGCGACCCGGCCAGGGCCATCGCTTTCCATCAGGAGTACTTGAACGCGGCCCGGCGGATCGGCTACCGCCGCTGGGAAGGCAACGCGCTCACCAACCTGGCCAACGCCCACCGCGACCGGGGTGACATCCGGCAGGCCGTCGCGTTCTCAGAGCAGGCCCTGGCCATCGCCCGCGATCTGGCGGACCGGCGCCTGGAAGCGGCCGTTCTCGGCAACCTGGGGATGGACTATCAGAAGCAGGGCGACGTGAAGAAGGCCGTCGAGTGCCATGAACAGGCCGCGGGCCTTGCCCGCCAGATCGGGGATCCCAGCATAGAAGGGAACGCCTTGGGCAATCTGGGGAGCATCCACTCCCAGTCAGGTCAGCATCCGAGGGCCATCGAGTACCACGAGCAGCAACTCGCCCTGGCGCGCCAAAGCGGCGACCGGCGGATGGAGGGCCGCGCTCTGGGTTCGCTAGCCAACGCCTGCCGGGACGCGGGCGACACGGAGCGCGCCATCGAATTCTACGAGCAGGCTCTGGCGATCGCTGAGCAGACCGGCGACCTGATGGGCGCCGCCATCCGCAGCCAGAATCTGGCCCTTCTCCTGTTGAAGCACGGACGCGCTGGGGCGGCGCTGCCTCACGCCAACCGCGCCGCGGGGATATTCACCAGCATCGGCCATGTCGAATACGCCCTCAAAGCGCGGCTGCTGGTGACGAAAATCAGCGAACAGATGAGGTAGCGCGATGACCGAAGAGACAATCGAGATCGAAGCCGACTCGCTCGAGGAAGCCAGAAGCAAGCTGCCGGCGGGATGTCGGTTGACCGGCGAGGAGATCCTGTCGGACGGGCGGGCGCAGGCAGTCCAAGGCACGGCTGAGACAGTCGAGGCCGCCCTTCAACAGGCGCGCTCCAGGCTCCCGGCCGAGGCGGAGATCCTGGGGCACAGGGAGACCCAGCCACCAGGCCAAAAGTCTCTTCAGATCCCTGCCTTCGACGAGGCGGAAGCCAGAGCGGTAGCGCAGGCACGCCTGGGTGCGGGCGCAGCGATCTCGGGCATCCGGCTCGTCAACCTCGGGCGGAAAGGGTTCCTGGGTATTGGAAGGCAGCCCAACACCTACGAAGTGACCGTGACTCAGCCCGCCAAGGTGCAAAACCGGGGACAGTACACTCAAACACCGATTTCGCCGAGAAATCGGGGAGCGTAGAATCCCCTCACGGCCACTTTCCACCTCTGCCGCTCCTCGGTCAACCCGACTGCGAGCGGCGGTACCAAGTCACCGAGGACCTCCGCAGCGGCATACGCCTGCACCCCAACCGCAGCTCGTCTCGTGCGGCGCTCCCATTCCAGCCGCAACCCACACTTCCCACGGCACAATCGCACATTTCATGGCAAGAATGTTCCCGTTGTGGTAGGCTCCGTACTGGCGCACAGGGCAGCGCGATGGCCGCTTACGACAAGATTGTCCGTGACCCGATACACGGGTTCGTGAAGTTCTCTGCCTGGGAGCGGGACATCATTGACCATCCTGTGTTCCAGCGCCTGCGACACATACGCCAGCTCGCACTCACCGAGATGGTCTACCCCGGCGCCTGCCATACGCGCTTCGAGCACTCACTCGGCGTTATGCAGGTCGCCACGCTGATGTTCGACCAGCTTCGCCCGCAGCTCGAGGCCTCCAGCGAATCGGAGCCCAAGTTCACCAAGGACGACCTCGACAGGGCACGAGTTGTCGTTCGCCTGGCGGCACTACTTCACGACGTCGGGCACTGTCCCTTCTCCCATGCTGGCGAAGAATTGATGCCCACCGATCCGGCCACCGGCAAGAAGTACAAGCACGAAGCCTACTCCACGGCCCTCATCCGACACTTCTTGGCGGACGTTATCGACACTCACCCGACGAACACCTTGAAGGTTTCCGCGGACGAAGTCTGCACCTTCCTCCGGAACGACGACAGCTTGCCGGTTCAGCTCCTTTTTTGGCGGCCCCTGATCACCGGGCAAATGGACGCAGACCGGGCCGATTACCTGCTAAGGGACTCTCACCACGCTGGCGTCGCCTACGGTCAGTACGACATCCACCGTCTGGTGGCCACGCTCCGCGTGCTTGGTGACCCGGATACCGGCGGTCTCATGATCGGCATCGACAAGGGAGGAATCCAAGCCGTCGAGGGCCTGATCTTGGCACGGTACATGATGTTCGTCCAGGTGTACTTCCACCACACTCGGCGCGCCTACGATCGCCATCTCGCTGCCGTGCTGAAGCATCTCCTGGAACAACAGTACGGGGATCGGCACGGCGACGCTGCCACTTTCCCCCCGCCGTTTCACACCGACGGTCGGCCAAACCAGGAATCCCTGGAGGAATACTTGCGGTGGACTGACCCGCGCGTTTGGCAGGCTATCGACAGCGGCCGCGCCGGTCCCGACGGCGACCGCATCAGAAGCCGCCGGCATGACCGCCGGGTTCACGAAACGTCGCACTTCCCATCCACGCGCGAATTGGATCAATTCTACGAAGTAGTTGTGCCCAGGCTTCAGCCGCTGGGTGGATATGTTGACAAGGCTGACAACTCCTGGTACAGGTTCGAGAAGTCGGCTGACATTCCGGTCGCCACCAGTGACCGCGGCATCGACCCGTGCCCCGTGCCCCTTTCTGAGAGGTCTTCCCTCGTTCGTGCTCTGGAGGAAGTCACCCAGCGCAGAGTGTACGTGCCGTGGGAGAACAAAGGTATGCGTCAGAGCAACCCATCTGTTCAGGCGAGGGGGTTGATGGTGAAGT
>CAYGVJ010000067.1:0-29813 GCA_964353255.1 uncultured Solibacteraceae bacterium
ACCGGTAGCCCCAGCGGCGACGCCTGTCAAGATGTAGTTCGCCTGACGCTTACGATCTGCTCACCGTACGGTTTCATTCCTCTGAGAAGGACCGTCTTCGGATGCTCGCCTGAGCCGCACAGCTTGAAAGAAGCGAAGTCCTTGTACCAGTCGCCATCCGGCGCATGCGGCTCCCCTTTCACCCACGCCTGCAAGCGGCGAAGGTCGTGGGGCGAAATCTGACGCTCCTCTACTCGTTCGAGAATGTGCTGCCACAGAGCGCGAGGGAGATCAGCGAAGCGGATCTTCGGCAATGGCGTCCGTCCCAAAAATGGCGCGAATCAGGTCCTTTCCAGCTTCCTCTTTTTTCGATGGCTCCTGCTCCTTCAGGAATCGCCGGTAGGCAGCCTTGAGATTCTCTTTCGCCTCTCGTTCCGCTTGAACGCCCCGCTCCGCCAAAGTCACCAGCGCCCGGCTGATCGTGAGATGGCGTTCCTTTCCGACACGCCGCACTTCGACTGCAAGGGGCGCCGGGATTGTCACGCTCTGACGAATCGGCTTGGCGCGGGATGCTCGTGACAGCGGCTTGGATTGGCTCGCCATACTTTTATTGTACCAGGAATGCACCACACTGGTTCACCTCATTGCGCCGCGTGTCGTTGCTGGTCGTCTTCTCGGGCGGGCAGCGCCAACAAGAGGAGCCACCAGCGTCTCGTACAGGCCGAACAGGTGCTCGACGCGCTCCCGGTCACTCACGAAACGGGCGGCACGGTAGAGCCTGTCCACCGCCTTATCGAGTGCCCGGTGCGCCTGGCGCAATTGCGGCTTCATCACATCGGCGTCGTAGAGATCGGCGAGCGTGGCGCCGCGGAACTGGGCGCGGGCATCGAGCACGGCCTGGGCCAGTGCCCGCACCTTCCCACGCTGCGGTTCGGTGGCATCCGGCCACGGAAAGGCGTTGTATACAATGCCGATCGAATAGCGATACCTGCTTTCCAGCCGCCCGCCGATGTGGCGTAGCCACGCCATGTGGATCCGCGAGGTGAGCACGCCGAAATGCCAAAGATCCGCATCTTTGAGCACGAATACCAGATCGCTTGGGATTGTCGGCGGTTCCAGCCATCCAATCGGCACATAATCACGCCGTTCCGAGCTAACCTTCGGGATCACCAGGAACGAGCGGTCCGGGATTACCGTGACATGGAACCGGGTCGGAGTCTCGGCCAACTGCCGCGTCGAGACGCTCTTGCTCTTGAGTCTTAGCTGTTTCACCGCCGCGATGCGTTCCATCACAGTCGGCATGGAACGAAGCTCGTGCGGAGGGGCACCCTCCAGGGCCAGAATCCAGCGCTCTCTACCATTGATGAATTCCTCCGAGCCGATGAAGGGACGCATATAGTTGGCGGCGTTCGGCTCAGAGGTCAGAAAGGCGTGCTTTTCTTCAGCGGTGAAGATGTAGTTTCCTCCGTCGATAGGTTTTGACCCGATAATCAGCGGTGGTATGGCGCACAGCGGTCGCGCCGTCTCTTCCACGACGAGATGCCGGTCCCTGACCGTGCTCGCGTCGAATAAGTAAGGTGTGAGCGCATTGTGCTTGCTCTCGGTGGGGTCGCCACGAATATCGTCGTAACTGAAGAGGCGCTTGACCACGGGCTGCTGGTCCCGCCGGGTCAACCCAATAATGACCACGTGAACATGCGCCACCCCACGTGCGTCGCTGCCCCAGGCGAAGGTGCGGTGAGCAAAGGCAATCTCAAGCTCGCAGCGGCCGAACAGAAGCGGCCAAAGTTGGGCGACCTGCTCCCCCTGGGTAATTGAATTGGTCGCCACGAATCCGATTTGCACCCTCCCCTGCCGGACATACGCCCCCGCTTTCAGGAACCAAGCGGCCACATGGTCGAGGGTGCCGCCAGTGCCGCCGAGCTGAGCAATCCGGCGCACCTGGGCGCGCTGCGTTTCGCTCTGGTACTTTGCTCCCGCGAACGGAGGATTGCCGAGCACGTAAGAACACTGCTCGGCGGGCAGAATCTCCGACCAGTCGACTTCGAGCGCATCCACATTGTGGATGTGCGGCGACTTCCTGAGCGGGATGCGCACATAGCTCTCGCCGAATGCGAGCGACAGGCGGTTGTTCATGATGTGATCCATCATCCACAGTGCGACCTCAGCGATCCGCGCCGGGAACTCCCCAAGTTCGATGCCGTAGAACTGGTCCACGTCGATTCGAGACAGATGCGCCACATCAAGCTTGAGCTGCGTGCCGGTGTGCAAAGCCTCGAGCAGCTCGATCTCAAGAGCGCGCAACTCCCGGTAGGAGATGATGAGGAAGTTGCCACACCCACACGCTGGATCCAGAAAGCGGAGCTCCGCGAGCTTCTGGTGGAAACCATCGAGAGCTCTGCGGCGCCCGCTGTCCCGCCGCTCCCGCAGCCGGTCGAATTCGGCACGGAGATCGTCAAGAAACAACGGCTGTACGACCTTCAGAATGTTCCTCTCGGTGGTGTAGTGCGCTCCCTGCGCGCGGCGATCCCTCTCTTCCATCACGGACTGGAAGAGCGATCCGAAGATGGCAGGAGATATCGCGTCCCAGCTAAACTCGCAAACGTCAAGGAGCAGCGACCGCATGCTGGCGTTGAAGGCCGGAATTGTCAGCCGGTTGCGGAAAAGATCGCCGTCCACGAAGGGAAACTGCTTCAGGTCCTCATCTAGATTTCGCTGCCGCCGGTCCAGGGGCGTGTTCAGCACCTCGAAGAGCTGACTGAGCCAGGGGCCGACATCGCTGCCGTCCCCGCGCGTGCGCTCGATGATTAGGTCGGAGAAGATGTCGCGTGGCTCGAAAATGCCGGTGTCGTCTGCGAACAGACAAAACAGGAGCCGGACCAGGAACCTCTCCAGGTCGTGCCCTTCGTAGCCAGAGTCCTTAAGCGCATCGTGCAACTTCCCCATGAGCTCGGAGGCTTTGATGTTGACCGGATCCTGGTCGCGGAAAGTGCGCTTCTGAACTCCCAGGATGAAGGCGAAGTGCTCGACGTGGCGTGGCAGGTCGCGGAGCGAAAGCCGAACCTCCGTACCCTCGTCGAGATCGTAGAGTTCAAAATTCTGAAAGTCGCTTACGAGGAGATAGCGGGGGAGCTCAAATTCCCTGAGACCGGGGAAGTAGTCAAGTGCTTGCTCCTTGGCGCGGCTCAGATCTCTGCCGGCGCTCTTCTGCTCCACCAGCAGGACACCCTTCCAAAACAGGTCGATAAACCCTCGCCTGTTCCCGAGGCGCCTTACGGGCTCTTCAAAGCTCGCAACGCGCCGGCGCGTGACGTCGAAGATCTCAAAGAACTCATTGTAGAAAGTCTGCGTTTCGCCTTTCTCGTAATGAGCATCCTTCCAGGCCTCGGCAAATCTCGCAGCACGTAGCCTTATTTCGTTCCAGCTTGAGCGCATTGATGATCACGTCCATGCATCGCGCTTGCCGGTCCCTTGGGCAAAGCAAGCGCCGAATCGACAAAGCGGCCGCGCTCCGCGCGAGCATCCGCTTTCAGGCCGCACACTCCCTCCCCGTTACGCTCCTGCCAGGACGGCGCCTCGCTGATGCATGCCAATCCAAGGTACCAAATTGCAGCCCTGCCTTGGAGCCACGTGCGTGCCTTTCCTTGAGTGGGCAGGGGAAGAGCGGTTTCGCATTGACATCTCCGATAACGACATCACCGAGGACCCGCCTGGCGTGGAGCGCAGCCACGGGTTCATCGTTGATGACAAATGGCCAAAGCCGGGGCATTTGGGGCAGGAACGGATACCGTTGCGCCTGTGCGTGAGAAGTGATCAATTGGACAACGCTCTTGTCGTTGGAGATCTGTTGGTACGGATGCTTGAACAGGCGAGGAGCCAAAAGAGGGTCGACATTGACACCCATCTTTCCAACTGACTCAGCACCCGCCTCCCATTCACTTCAGCGCGGCGCCGGCGCGGCGGTCCGCTCGGATATGAACTACTCTGTCGGCCGCCGCTCCACATCCCGCGCTGTATGGACCAGAATCGTCGGATCGATCCCGTAGCGGCCCCGGCCCTCGCCGTAAATGGCCAGGCCGTTCGTGGTTTCCAGCCGCACCCTGATCTCCGCCGCCGCGCGCGCCGACGCCGGCACGCGCACCAGGTACCCGTAGCTGCCCGGATCCTCCCCGGCCAAGCTCGAAAGCACGCCGCGGGAATCCGCGGGGTCGTCGGCCAGCGGCACTTCGCCCAAATCCACGCCGCCGATCGAGATCCGCACCGTCCCCGGAAACTTGCGCGCCTCGGTTTGCGGGTAGTCCAGCAGCGGCATTGTGCGCGAGGGCCAGTCCACCCTCCCCTGCCCCGCGCGCGTGGCCAGCTCCGCCAGCAGCTCGAACCGCTCCGGGCCGGCCTTCCCCACGAAATCCGGAATCAGAACGCGGTACTCGACTGCCACCTCGTTCGGGGCCGAGAACTTGCCCGGCTTGCTCTCGGCTTCCAGGCTGCCGATCTCGGACGGCGCGTCGGGGGCGAATCGCAAGGCCACTAGCCGCGGCCCCAGTACCTCCACGCGCGGCGCGAGGGCGCTTCTGGCGATCACCGGGACGAAGTTGGCGGCGATGCGTTTGCCGGATCCGTCGATCAACTCGAGCGCTATCGCCCCCACGAAGGGCCGCTGCCGCGCCAGGGGAACCTCCAGCGGGGCCTGCTTGACCACCCGGTACGGGCTCCAGGTTACGGCGCGGGTCTGCGGCTCCGTCTCGAACTGTTCCCCCAGATCGTCCGTGCCCGTCAGCCACCATCGCAGCACGGGCGCCTCCGCGCGTTTCGAGAAGTGGCTCACAAACAACGGCACTGTGGCCACCTGCCCCGGCGCGGACCGGATCACCAGCCGCCCCTCGTCGAAACCGATGTAGTCCTCGCCTTGGAGATCCCCCACCGTCATGCCCGGCACCCACGCGTCGTAGCCGAACTCCTTCCGCGTGCGGTCGTAGTTGTACAACCCGTTGTGCTCCCACTCGATGTCGGTCAGCTCCGTGTAGATGTAGCCCTGTATCTTCTCGTGCCGCCGCAGCTCGTTGGTGAGGAGCCGGAATCCCCAGGAGATGTCCCGGTCGCCCCCGTTGGCAGCCACCCAGCCGTACTCGGAGTTGATCAGCGGCGCGGTCCCCTGCTTGCCGCCCGGCGCGTAATTGAACGCCGAGCCGGGGTAGGTTTTGGCGACCACTTCCTCGATGTGCGCCCGGGCCCGGTCGTAGTCCCCGATGTAGAAGTGCCACGAGTTGAGGTCGGTCTCGACGTGGTCCCGCTTGTCCGCGGAGTTGTCCTCCACCAGCCGGGAGGGATCCGCGTTCTTCATGACCTGCCACATCCGCAGCACCCACTCCTGCGCCTCGCGGTTTTGGGCGTAGGGGCCGGTTTGCCTCCCCGAAAGCCCCCAGCTCTCGTTGAAGGCCACCCAGGCGAAGATCGACGGATGGTTGCGGTCGCGCTCGATCACCGCACGCATCGTCTGCTCCCAAGCCTCCCGCGCCCGCGGGCCGTACTGATCGTGGCTCGGCATGTCCTGCATGATGAGCATGCCCAGGCGGTCCGCCCAGTAGAGACGCCGCGGCTCGTCGGCCTTGATGTGAATCCGGAGGCAGTTCAGCCCGGCGGATTTGGCCAGTTCGATATCCCGGCGCAGAAAAGCGTCGCGGGGCGCGGTGTGGATGCCCAGCGCGTTGAACGACTGGTCCAGCGCGCCGCGCAGATAGAGCGGTTCGCCGTTCAGCAGCACCGACTCATACGGCAGATCTGCGTAGCGGCCGCGGCCCACGGTCCGCAAGCCGAAGTAGGTCTGAACGGCGTCTTCCCCGAGCCGGAGAGTAAGGTCGTAGAGGTTTGGTGTATCGGGCGTCCAGAGCTTCGGATTCTTCACCTCCAGGCTGGCCCGCGCCACGCCTTCCTGGAACCGAATCTCCAGGACCTCGATGCCGGCCTGAGGCGAACTCGCGCGCAACGGTTCAGAAATCTCGGGGCCGGAAGCCTCCGCTTCCAAATCGACAAACCACTGCTCCGCCGCCCGGCGGGGCGTCAGCGAGAAACGGGAAATGTAGCGCGCCGGCCGCGCCTCCAGCCACACCGTCTGCCAGATGCCGCTGGTGTAGGTGTACCAGCCCGGCGTCTGCTTGCCGCGGGGCAGCTCCGGATCGGTGGCGTCGAACGCGCGCACCACCACCGTGGCTTCCTGCCCCGGCTCCGCCACTCCCGCCAGGTCGAACTCGAAGGGCGTGTAGCCGCCTGCGTGCGAGCCCAGTTCCTTCCCGTTCACCCAGACGCGCGCCTCCCAATCCACGGCGTCGAATCGCAACCACACGTGGTTGCCGCGCCATTCGGCCGGTATCGAGAACGTGCGCCGGTACCAGCCGATCTTCTGGCCGCTCTTGTCCCGGAGTCCGGACAGCGAACTCTCCCAGCAGAACGGCACTATGATCTTCCGCGCGCCGAAGTTCCGGCCCGGCTCCCACCAGCGTTCTTTCATCCCGGTATCGTCGGGGTCGAAGCGGAAATCCCAGGCGCCATTCAGGTTGAGCCAGTTAGCGCGCTGGAAATCGGGGCGCGGATGTTCCGCGCGCGGGGGTTGCGGGCCTGGCTGAGCCGGCAGTAGAACCGGCGCCAGCAAACAAGACGCCGTCAGGAAACGGACGAGTATCGCGCAACGCATGGATATAGTCCTCTATCGGAACGATTATAAGCCGGCCCGCTTCAGATCCACAGCCGCCCTCCCACGCCGCCCGTCTCCCCGAGGACGTGTGGAGCGTGGCGCCTTTCGGATCCACCACCCGGACGCTCACTTCGACCTCATCCTTCAAGCTGCCCGGATTGTACAGGCGCGCCTTGACCGCCACCTTGGCCGGGCCGCCCGGCGTCACCGTGCTCTGGATGTGGACCCGCTCCAGCGAAATGGCCGGCACGTACACCAGATTCACGTAGCGGTACAGGCCTCCGTACAGGTTGAAATCGCGTAGATCTCGCTCTTCTGCCCGGCCCCCTCGAAGTGCGGCAGAATCCTTCCGTTCGCAAACGGGTTCTGGGGCTTCAACGTGACGCGATACCAGCCCGGCCCCTGGTAGTAGGCCTGGTCGGGATCCACCGCGTCGCGCGCGTTGAAACAGTGCGGCATGGCGACGGAGTGCCAGGTGACGTTGTCGCTGGCCTTCTTGCCCCGCCAGACTTCCCAGATCCCGCCCAGCGAGCCGCGGCAGTGTTCCCAGCCCTCGAGCAGGCGCTGCTTCCCGACCGGCCCCGCGCCTGCCGCCGTGCCGGAAACCGTCGCCGCGGCCGCCACCGTGGCGGACCTCAAAAGGTCTCTACGCGTCAGGCCCGTGTCCTCGTCCATGCCGCTACTGTACCGCCGCCAGCAGCGTGCCGGTCTGCTTGAGCAGGGCCAGCCGCGCCTTCTCGGCAGCCCCGGCGGCGTCGTAGAACATCATCCACTTGTCGGCCTCGGCCGAGCGCGCCTCTTCGAGCTGCCGCAGACCCGCGCGCCCCTCCGCCACCTGCGCCAGCACCAGGGAAACCTGCTCGCGCGCTACCTCCAGCTCCAGCTTGGCCAGATCGCGGCCCGACTCGGCCTGCTTGAGGTCCCGGTACCAGCGCGCCGTCTCCGCCCAAATCCGCCGCCTGGCGGCCTGGATCTGAAGCCGCAGTTGAGCCGCTTCGGCCTCAGCCTGGCTCACGGCGGCCTCCACGCCCGGCCCCGTCCATAACGGAATCTGAATCGATACCCCTAATTGCCCGTTATGACGCTGGAATTTACGGAAAAAATCCTCATAATTGTTGAAACGCCCCAGTAAAGCGTACTGGGCCACCAGGTCCAGCCGGGGCAGCCTGGCCGCCCGCTCGGCGCGTATGTCAAGACCCTTGGCCAACAGCTTGGATTCGAGCTGCCGGATCTCCTGGCTCGAGGCCAGGGCCGCCTGGACGGCCGCTTCCTCGCTCGAGGGCGCCTGCGGCGGCCGGCGCTCCTCCTGGGCGGCCTGGATCCGGTCGCCCGCCTCGAAGCCCAACACCTCCGCCAGCGAGCCTTCGACGAAGAGGCGTTCCCCCTCCAGCGCCTGCCGCCGGTACCGCGCCCGCTCCAGCTCCAGCGTTGCGCGCCGCGCCTCAATCGGCAGTTCCCGCCCTTCGGCCACGCGCGCCTCCGCGGTGGCTGCCACCCGCTCCAGTCCCTCCACCCGGCGCGCCGCCACTTGCGCCAGCCGCGCTGCCCGCTCCGCCTCCAGGTACAGTTCCGCTGCGCGGTAGACCACCTCCTGCTGCCGCGCCGCCGTCCCGATCGCCGCGCCCCGGCGGTTCTCCCGCGCCGCGGCAATGCGGTAGCTCTGCGGGCGGTTGAACACATCCGAGACCGCCGCGGCCTGAAAGATCGACGGCGTCGCGCCCTCGATGCTCATCGGGAAGCCGCTCGAATACGCCAGGCCGCTGCCCGCCACCACCTTGGGGACGAAGCGGTCCTGGGCCAGGCGGACCGCCTGTTCGGCCTTCCGCTCCTCCAGCCGCGCCAGGGCCAGCTCCGGATTCTGCTTCAGCGCCAGCTCGATGGTCTGCCGCAGGGTCAGCGTGCGCACCTCCGCGCCTAAGCTGCCCACAGCTGCGAGAACTACCAGGGTGTATCTCCACATTGGGCCGTACCTCCGATGGAACAGGCATTCCTGCCTGTTTGCTATTATCCTGCTTCGCAAATACCTGGACCATGCTGCCTCGTGGGACAGGCCTTCAGCCTGTCAGTAAACAGCTTTGCGAAGCAGGACGCTATTCGTACCGCAGCGCCTCGGTGGGATTCAATCGCGCCGCGCGGCTGGCCGGCAGGAGGCCGAATACCAGTCCCACCAGAAAGGAGACTGCGAAGGCCACTGCGATCGCCAGCTTCGAGATCGGGATGTAGACGCCGCCCGCCAGGTAGCGCACGCTCAGCGGGATGACCACGCCCAGCAGGATCCCCACCAGCCCTCCCGACAGGCTGATCAGCACCGCTTCGAGTAAGAACTGCTGGAGCACGTCCCGCCGCGCCGCGCCCACCGCCATCCGCAGCCCGATCTCCCGCGTCCGTTCGGTGACCGTCACCAGCATGATGTTCATGATGCCGATGCCGGAAATCACCAGCGCGATCGCCGAAACCAGAATCAAAACCAGCGTGAGTATCAGCGCAATGCGCTTGGCCGCGTCCAGAATGCCCGTCAGATTCTCGACCCGGTAGCGAGCCCCCGCGCGGTGCCGGCTCTCCAGTATCTGCCGCACCTCCCGCGTGACACCCTCCACCTCCTGCGCCCGCCGCACCTGCACATACATCGGTTCAATCCGCTCGACCGGCGTGAAGTACTTCAGCACCGTGATGGGCACAAGTATGGTCTCGCGCACCAGTTCCGACAGCCCGAAACTCTCGACTTTCTCCTTGAAAACGCCCACCACCGTGAATTGCAGGCCGTGGATCTTCAGAACCTGCCCCAGGGCCGCCCGCGGGTGCCCGTAGAGCCGTCGCGCCAGCGTCTCCGTCAGCAGGGCCACCTTCTGGCGGAGGGCCACGTCGCTGGAATCCAGAAACCTGCCCGCCAGCGGGACCAGGTTGCGCACCGCCGCGTAGTGGTCGTCCGAGCCGATCACCGCCACGTCCTGCTCCCGGCCCTCGATCAGCATGCGGTCGTAGTTGATCATCACCCCGGTGCCCGCCAGGATGCGCTCCGCAAGCTGGCTCCGCACGGCCTCCACATCCCCCCACTTGATGAAGTCGGCTTCCACCGCCGCCGCCATCTGGCTGCCCGGCTCGTAGTAGGCGTACACCATGTTCGAGCCGATACCCTGTATCTGCTCCAGGATGTACTCCCGGCTGGTCAGCGAGATGGTCACCACCAGGATGACCGAGGCGTTGCCGATCACCAGCCCCAGGCCGGTCAGCAGCGTGCGTACGCGGTTGGCCCGCAGCGCCTGGAAGCTGAACCGCAGCGCCTCGGCCAGGAACATCAGAGGGGTCAGATCCCTGACAACTGCCTCAGCAGTTGCTCAGCCGCGCGGCGCGGGGGATCGTCCGGCGTCAGCGGAGATTCGAGGTAGCGTTTCAGCAGCTCGCGGGCCGTCTCCAGGTTCCGCCCGCCGCGGATGTAGGTACTGGCCTGCTCGAAGAGCACCGTGGGGGAATCCGGAGCCAGCTTGCGCGCCTGGCGGAAAGCCTCCTCGCTTTCGTCCCAACGCCCCTGCTTGGCCAGGAACTTCGCCAGATCGAGGACCCGGCCCACCTGCTTCGGCGCCGCCTCCAGCGCCCGCCGGAACTCGTTCTCCGCAGTGTGAAACTGCTTCTGCTTCTCGGCCAGCCGGGCCTGGAGGTAGTAGTACTCCGCCGGATCCAGTTCCTTGATTCGCTGGGCCAGCGCCGCGGCCTTCTCCAGCCCGCCTCCCAGGAACCCGGGAGCCTCCAGGTAGTACTCGAACAGGTCGCTCGCCGCCTCCAGGTTGCGGGGGTCCAACCGGACTGCCTCCTCGAAGTTCTGCCGCGCCTTCGAGGCGTAGCCCGGCGCCGTTATGAAGTTGGAGGTCTCTGCCCTCCGGCCGTAGGCGCGCCCTAGCCACAGACGGTTCACGGCGCTCAGGGGCTCGGCCGCCACCGCCCGCTCGAAGTCCGCCGAGGCCTTCTTGAAATCGCCCAACATGTAATGGCAGCGACCAGCCCACTGGTAGACGGCGGCGTTCTTGTCGGGGATCGCCGACAAGACGCTCAGGGCGGCTTGGTAGTCTGTGCGCTCGAACAGCAGCCGCGCCCGCTCCGGTGGCGTCTCGGCGCCGGCCAGCGCGCTCGTCAGCAGCACAGACATCCACCACGTGCTGATCCTCGCGGGCCTCACCTTGCCTCCAGCATACTACACCTGTATGGACGCAGCTTCGACCCCGGAGGGTGCAGGGGAACTACACTACCGCCCTGAGCCGCAGCACCAGCGCCAGCAGGTTCCAGATCACCACCGCCGCGAAGAAAACGTTCATCCTTCCCAGCAAATGCAGCCGGCCGTTGCGCCAGCAGTACAGGGCCAGCCCCACGGCGAATAGCTTCAAGGCGACCAGTCCGCCCAACGGCGACGGGGCCGCCTGCAACACCAGGCGCACCATTGGATTGCCTTCCCGGACCCCATGGGACAGAAACGCCAGCGTGGTCAGCAGGTCCAGTGCTTGCAGGTAGAGGAAGTGGGCCAGACAGGTCACCTTTGCTTGTCCGGGCCACTAGAATAAATGTGGGCTGAGCGCCGGTGAATAGTACCGGCGATGCAGCCAGAGCGCTTCTGGTACTGGGCCGGGCAGCGCCGGCGGTACTACCCGCCGCCTATCGCTCGACTGCGGAACAGCTTTCCGCCGTCCCCACCGAGAAGAACTCCAGAAACCGGGGTTTCCGGCGCTCGACCACCTCGGGGGCTTCCAGCAGGCTTCGGCCCAACTCCTCAAACCGCTTGCCCAGCTTCGAAGACCCCTCCACCATCTGGCCGGCCATCATGGCCTTATGCACCCGCGCATAGTCGTTGGGGATGCTCAACTGCACCGGCGCCCCGAGCATCCGTTGCATCTCGGTCTCCGAGAGCACCGAGTACTTCTGCGCCCGGTTCAGGATGATCTGCACCCGGCTGCCCAGCTCCAGGCTGTGCAGATACCGCAGCTTCTGCGCCGCCAGATGCAAGGCCGGGACCTCCGGCGTCGAGATCAGCAGGATGCGCGTCGATTCGCACATCAGCTCCAGGGAGTACTTCTCCATCATGCCGGAAAGATCCACGCAGATCACGTCGTAGTTCCGGCGCGCGAAACTCAGCAGCGGCTGGAGAAAGGCCGGGTCGATCCGGTGGCCCGGGTTCAACCTCCCCGTCGGCAACACATCCAAGTCGCGGACGCGGGAGACCAGGCGGGTCCACAGCTCATCATCCAGCTCGTGAGCGTGCTCGACCGCGTCGATCACCGAGTACTCGCTGTTCAGCCGCAGCATGAAGCCGATCATGCCGTTGTTGAGATCGAAATCCGCCAGCAATACGCTGGTGTCCGGGGTCCGGGCCATGTACAGGCAGGTGTGCAGGGCCACCGTCGAGGCGCCCACGCCGGGCTTGGAAGGCAGAAAGGAATACACGCGGTTGGTGCCGGCTGGCACAGTCCGCTCCACCAGGCTGGCGATCCGCAGCAGCGCTTCCCGCAGGCCCCGCTGCTCGAAAGGCGGCGCCAAAAACTCCCGGATACCGGCCCGCATCGCCGTCAGCAGCAACTCCGGATCGCCGCTGCGACCCACCCCCACCAGCGAGGCGCTGGGCGACTTCTCCTCAACACTGCGGGCCACTCGCAGGCCTTCTTCCGCGGACTCCAGGCTGAGAAAGAACACCTGCGGCTCCTGCTGGTGGATCAGGTGGTCCAGCTCCGCCGGGTCGGGGTAGCGTCCCACCAGCCCGGTCTGCACCATGCGGCTCTCGGCCAGCGCCCGTTCCAGCGTTCTGCCCAGATCGGCGTCCGGACAGATGATCATCCCGTGCAGCATATCCCCCTCGACTGGCAGCTTAGGGGATCCACCACAGCCGGGCAATCGTGGTTTGCTACTAATCTCGCGGCGAGAAAACCTTACTATCCTCGATTGAGGGCCCCGTTCGCCCCCTGCCCCCGCCGCCTGCGCTTGGCCTCGAACATCAGCCGGTCGGCTTCCTCCAGGCATTTCGCCAAGGGGCGGCCCGGAGTGGCGGCCAGACCCCAACTGAAGCGCACCGCCATCGGGCCATGATGGCGGATCTGGAAGCGCCCCAGACGCTCCTCGATCTCCCCCAAGCGGGCCTCGGCTACGCCGCGGTCCAGGTTGCGGAAGAAGATGACGAACTCATCGCCTCCCCAGCGAAAAGCTCGGTCATCCGGGCGGATCGAACTCCGGATGAGCTGGCCCACGCCGCGCAAGACCTCGTCGCCTACCAGGTGCCCGAAGGACTCGTTCAGCGCCCGGAAATCATCCAGGTCGCAGACCACCATCAGCCCGTCGCAGAGCGGCTGCTCCTCCAGCCAGCGGTCGAGCGCGGAGCGGTTCCGCAGGCCGGTCAAGAGGTCAACGTCCAGCCGCCCGGCTTGCTCCCGCAGCCGGGCCAGCTCGCCCGCCAGACGCCGCAGCTCTTCTTTCTGCCGAACCGACCTGCGCAGGAAGAACCCCGCAGCGCCGCACAGCAATACCACGCCAATGACCGCCGAGACCACCAGGGTCGTCATCGCCCTTTACGCCTGCTCGAGGATCAGCCTTCGCACCGCCACCGCTCGCCCGGTGCCCTCATCCACCTCCACGACTACCGAGTGTAGCTCGACTCTGCCGCGCGCGGGCTCCATGCGCACCGGCAAGTACGTCAGAAACCGGCGCAGCACGATCTCCTTCTCCACCCCGATGATCGAATCGCCCGGGCCCACCATCCCCACATCAGTCTGATACGCCGTGCCCCCTGGCAAAATCCGCGTGTCGGCGGTCGGCACGTGGGTGTGGGTGCCAAGCACCGCCGAAACCCTCCCGTCCAGATACCAGCCCATGGCCACCTTCTCGCTGGTGATCTCGGCGTGAAAATCCACCAGCCGGACCCTGACCGAGGGATCCAGTGAGTTCAGGATCTCGTCCGCTTTGCGAAACGGGCAGTCGATCGGCAACATGTGGGCGCGGCCCTGGAGGTTGATGACCGCCGTCTCGACCCCGTTGCGCGCCCTAACGACGCAAACCCCTCGCCCGGGCGAGCGGCCCGGATAGTTGGCGGGCCGCAACAGGCGCGGCTGCTGCTCCAGGTAGTCGAGAATCTCGCGCTTGTCCCAGATATGGTTCCCCGAGGTCAGCACGTCCAGCCCCTGGGCAAACAACTCCTCGGCCACCGCCGGCGTCAGCCCACGGCCCCCAGCGGCGTTCTCGGCATTGCCGATCACCAGGTCGATGCGCTCCGCCGAGATCACCTCGCCCAGCCGCTCCGCCAGCATCCGCCGGCCCGGCGAACCGATGATGTCCCCAACGAACAGAATCTTCATGCCGCTCAGGTCAAAAAAAAGGAGCGCTCCGCCGACCCGGAAGGTCCCGTCATTGACCCCCGTTTTGTACAGGAGCGGGTGTCCCCCGCGCGCCTTTAGGCTTCTCCATGGCCCCCGAAGGAACCGGAGCTTGCTCACCGGCGCATCAATCGAGTCGGACCCCCAATATTTGACTGTTGGATCAAGTTTTGGGGACCGGTTCCCGAGCCGTCAAGATACGCTCCGATTTCATTATAGCAGAACCGCGCCCTTCCGCGCTCTCGCCTGCGCCTCACTCCACGCCGCCCAGGCACTCCCGGATGTCCTTCTCCGGAACGCCGCCCTCGCGAATGATCTTCCAGGCCGGTTCCGTGATGTCGATGGTGGTGCTGCCCGCTCCGGAACACAGACCACCGTCCAGAATCAGGTCTACCCGGCCATCCATCACGCCGAAAACCTGGATGCCGCTCCGGCAGGTGGGCTGCCCGGATATGTTGGCGCTGGTGGCAATCAGGGCCTGGCCCGTTTTCTCCAGCAGCGCGCCCGCGACCACGGCCCGCGACTGCCCCAGCGCCAGCCGTCCGGTATTGCCCGTCAGCTTCAGCGGAACCTTGGCCGCGGCCGGAACAATGATCCTAAGCGGCCCCGGCCAAAACCGCCGGGCTAGCAGGTAGAAGCGGGCCGTCAGTTCCTTGGCCAGGTCCTCGGCCATCAACAGGTCGCTGACCAGCAGAGGAAGCGAGCGATGAGGCTCGCGCCCCTTGGCTAGAAAGACCTGGCCCACGGCGTGGAGGTTAAACGGGTCGGCCACCAGCGCGTAGAGGGCCTCGGTGGGGATGGCCACCACGTTGCCCCGGCGGATGGAGTTGGCCGCTCGCTCGATCACGTCCTCCGGGGGGTTCTGCGGGTCAATCTCGACTAGGTCGGTGGTCATGTCATCTCGATCCGATGGCCTCTGCTACCTTCAGTGCCGTCTGGTAGCGGCCGAACGGGGCGCTGAGCTGCACCCCCTGCACCAGGGCGCGCACTGCGGCCACCATTTCCCGCGCGATGGCCACGCCTTCCTGCCGCGCCCCCTCCGCCGAGGCCGCCCGCCGCATGCGCTCCAGTTGCTCGCGCGGCACCGGCACCCGTAGCTCGTTAACCATGAACTCGGCGTTGCGGTAGCTGGCCAGCGGCCAGATCCCGGCAATCAGCGGGATGCGCAGGTGCTCGATCCGCCGCACAAACCGCTCCAGCAGCTCCAGGTCGAACACCGGCTGCGTCACCACATACTCGGCCCCGGCCTGTGTTTTCCATTCAAACCGGCGTATCTCCTCATCCAGGTTCAGCGCTCCGGGGTTCGCTCCCACCCCGATCACCAGCGAGGTCTGCGACCCAATCGGGTTGCCGCCCAGGTCCAGGCCCTGGTTGAGGTTGTTGACAATGTTGACCAGCCCGATGGAATCGACGTCGAAGACCGCCGTGGCCGTCGGGTAGGCCCCCATGCGCGGCGGGTCCCCGGTGATGCAGATCAGGTTGCGTATGCCCACCGCCTGCGCGCCCAGCAGCTCCGACTGGATGCCCAGGATGTTGCGGTCCCGGCAACAGAAATGCAACACCGCCTCTATGCCCGCTTGCTGCTGGATGAGCTGGCAGGTCACCTGCGCGCTCATCCGCGCGCTGGCACGCGGCCCGTCCGGGACGTTGATGCAGTCGATCCCCGCGGCTGCGCACAGCCTGGCCCCGGCGATCTCCCTGGAGGCGTCCACGCCGCGCGGCGGCAGGATCTCGACGAAGGCCACGAACTTCCCGGCGGCCAGCTTCGCGCCCAACCCCGATCTCCGCTCCAGCGGGATCTTTGGCAAAGCCTTGGCTTTCAGCGCCGGTTCTTCCACGGCGACGCTGAGCCGGCGGTGGGACGGCTCCAGCGAGCGCGCCTCGGCCCGAATCAGCCGTATGTGCTCGGGCGTGGTGCCGCAGCAGCCACCCACGATGCGCACCCCCGCCCAGATGAATCGCCGCGCGTACTGCGCCATGTACTCGGGCGAGCCCAGGTAGATCTTCCGCCCCTCGACCGTCGCCGGATGTCCGGCGTTCGGCATGGCGCTCAGCGGCTTCGCCGAGAACTCTACCATCCTCTCGAGGGTCTCCAGCATCACCTTCGGGCCTACCGAGCAGTTCAGCCCGATGACGTCCGCCGGCCATTCGTCCAGCTTGCGGGTGAAGGCCTCCGTCTCGGTGCCGTCCGGCATGCGCCCGAAATCGTCTATGGTCACCTGGGCGATTATCACCATCTCCGGCCCGGCCGCCTCGCGCGCCCCGGCCACGGCCTCCCTCAGTTCGCTCAGGTCGCCAAAGGTCTCCAGGATGAGCAGGTCCACGCCCCCCTCCACCAGCGCTTCAACCTGCTCGTGGAACGCCCCGCGAGCTTCCGCAAATGAGGTCGGCCCCAGCGGCTCGATCCGCACCCCCAGCGGCCCCACCGAGCCGGCCACAAAGGCCGCCTCGCCCGCCGCCTCCCGCGCCACCCGCACCCCGGCCTGATTGATCGCCTTAAGCCGGTCCGCCAGCCCGTGAGACCCCAGCCGCATCCGGTTGGCCCCGAAGGTATTCGTCTCCAGGATCTCGGCCCCGGCTTTCACGTACTCGGCGTGGATCTCCCGCACCAGGTCGGGAGCCGACAGGTTCAGCTCGTCGTAGCAGCGGTTGATGAAGACGCCCCTCGAGTACAACATCGTACCCATGGCGCCGTCGGCCACTAGCACACGGCGGGTAAGCTGCTGGCGGAACTCAGCGGCTCGGGTGATGGCGGGTGGGGCGGCAGCGCTCATCTCGAACGGGCCCTGGCAAGTGTATGCAATGGTAGCAGATTCCGGCGGGCGCAGCCCAGGAAAACGGTCTCAGTAGGCAATGCCTCAGTACACCGTCAGCTCCGCCGGGCCGCCCACCCCGCAGCCCAGCCGCTTGGCCGCTGAAGCTTGGTTCGCAACCACTTCCAGATACCCCGAGCTGCCCTCGATCAGGCACACCTCGCCCGCCGGGCACTCGGCGAAGGTGGCTGCCAGACGGGTCACGTGCTCGGCCCCAATCGCCAGCACGAAAGGCCTTGTCTTTACAACAGGAAACTCGGAAATGTGAAAGTTGGTTGTGAGGTTCCCGAAGCGGTCGATCTTCAGCACCGAGCCCGTCCAGACCCGCTTCCCCGTACGCACCGGCTGGTGGAACTCCAGCCGCATGTAGTCATGTATCAGCTTCCCGAAACGCGCCGGCAGGATGCCTCGGGCAAGCTGCGCCGCCACCGGAGCGAAGATGTCCCGGCCGTGGAAAGTCTGACTCACTGGCCTGAGGAAAAACTTCTCGGCGGTCACGTGCCGCACCCGGTGCTTACCGCGCGCGTAGATCATCGACAGCACCCCGTTGTCGGGCGCCAGGAAATACTGCCCAGCGGCTTCCACCAGGATCGGGCGTCGCGAAGTGCCCACACCCGGGTCAACAACCACCACGTGCACGGTCTTCTTGGGGAAGTAGCGGCTGGCCTCTGCCACAGTGAAGCCCGCCTCCGGGATCTCGAACGGGCTGAGCTGGTGCGCGATGTCAACGACCTCCGCCGCGGGGCAGATGGAGAGTATGACGCCTTTCATGGCGCCGACGAAGTGGTCGGCCAGGCCGAAGTCGGTGGTCAGGGTAACGATTCTACGGGCCATAAGTTGATAGGATAGAACAAGTTACCATGTCTGAGCACCTGCCGGCCGGGGATCTCGTCGCCGTGGCCATGAGCGGCGGGGTGGACAGCTCGACCACCGCCGCCCTGCTGGCTCGGCAGAAGGTCCCGGTCATCGGCTTCACCATGCAGCTCTGGAATCCGCTGCGGCTGCCGGAGCTCCGCGCCGAGCAGACGGCGTGTTGCTGCTCGCTCGAGAGCGCCCGCGACGTCCGCCGCGTCGCCGAGCAGCTCGGCATCCGCCACCACCTCGTTAACCTCGAAGACGAATTCGAAGCGCAGATCGTCCGGCCTTTTGTCGAGGACTACCTGGCGGGTAAGACTCCCATCCCCTGCATCCTGTGCAACCACGTGATCAAGTTCGACCGGCTGTGGGAGCTGGCCACCGCGCACGGAGCCGACCGGATCGCCACGGGGCATTACGCCCGCATCAGCCGCGCTCCGGGCTCCGGCCGCTACCTGCTGCGCCGCGGCGCGGACAAGTCCCGCGACCAGTCCTACTTCCTATTCGGCATGACCCAGGAGCAGCTTGCCCGCACCCTGTTCCCCCTGGGGGAGTTGACCAAGGCCCAGGTCCGAGACATGGCGCGCGAGCTGGGCTTGCCGGTCGCAGACAAGGAGGACAGCCAGGAGATCTGCTTCGTCCCCAGCGGCGACTACGCCGCCTTCATCGAGGCGTACCTGCGCCACCAGGGTCGCCCGCTCAGCGGTCTGGGTGGCGAGATCGTGAGCACGGACGGGCGCCGGCTCGGCGAGCACAGCGGCGTGCACCGCTTCACCGTGGGCCAGCGCCGCGGGCTTAACGTGGCCGCCGGCGAGCCGCTCTACGTCGTCCGCCTCGAGCCGGCCGCTCGGCAGGTCGTCCTCGGCAGAGCCGAGGATTTGCTCGCCGCCGCTTTCACCGCCACCCAGGTGAACTGGATCGCTGTCCCCGAGTTGACGGCTTCCCTGCACGCGCAAGTGAAGATCCGCAACCAGCACGTGGCTGCTCCGGCGACGCTTCATCCCACCTCTGACCCATCCCGCGTCGAGGTCCGCTTCGATGAACCGCAGCGGGCCATCACTCCCGGTCAGGCCGCCGTCTTCTACGACGGCGATTTGGTTTTGGGCGGCGGCTGGATATGCTAGTGATTTGACCCGCCGTTCACCTCTGCGCCACCTGCTGGAGTACTGGCTCGCGCTGGGCGTGGTCACCTCGCTCCAGTGGACACCGCGACCCCTCGCGTGGCTGTTGGCGCGCGGTTATGCCCGGCTCCTCGACCTTGCCCTGCCCCGGCTGCGGCGGGTGGCTATGCGCAACCTAGAACTGGCCCTGCCGGAGCTGGGGCGCGCCGAGCACCGGCGCATCGCTGGCGGCGTGTTCCACTCGATCGCCCGCCTGCTGCTGGTCTTCGCGCAGTTCCCG
Organism: uncultured Solibacteraceae bacterium; assembly: GCA_964353255.1. GTDB lineage: Bacteria > Acidobacteriota > Terriglobia > Bryobacterales > Bryobacteraceae > VFZS01. Next base: position 19,077 of record CAYGVJ010000067.1, read on the forward strand.
CGCATTCACCGCGGCAACATCTCCCGGTGGATTCGCTACGAGGGCTTCGAGCACTTCGAGGAAGCCCGCCGCCGCGGCCGCGGCGTGCTCTTCGCCACCGCCCACCTGGGCAACTGGGAGCTGAGCGCCTTCGCCCACGCTCTGATGGCCGAGCCGATGCACGTCATCGTCCGCCCGCTGGACAACCCCCGCCTCGATGCGCTGGTCGAGCGCCGCCGCGCGCTCTCAGGCAACCGGCTCATCCAGAAGAAGGAGGCCGCCCGCTCGATCCTGAAGGCGCTGGCCGCCAATCAGGCCGTCGGCATCTTGATCGACCAGAACTCTAGCCTCGAAGACGGCGTCTTCGTGGACTTCTTCGGCGTCCCGGCCTGCGCCAGCACCGGCCTTGCCCGGCTGGCCGCGCACAGCGGGGCAACTGTTATCCCGGGCTTCGCATTGTGGTCCGAGGCGGAGGGCCGCTACGTCCTACGCTTCTACCCGCCCGTCGAGATCACCGGCGACGCCGCCGAGGACACCCGCCGCCTGCAAAGCCAGCTCGAGACCGTCATCCGCCAGCACCCCGACCAGTGGCTCTGGCTCCACCGCCGCTGGAAGACCCGCCCCCCGGGTGAGCCGCCGCTTTATTGAAGCCCTCGCGTGACGAAGCGGCGGCTCCTCCGTCGAAGCCAGTAGAGGAGATCGTTATATGCGGCAGTGCAGTTCTCTGGCAGGTGTCCTTTTTCTGGCCACCGCTCTGGCCTTCTCGGCCGAGGAGGTGCGCGAGGAATTCCACAAAACCTATCCCCTGGCGGCCACCGGGCGCGTCAGCCTGAGCAACGTCAACGGCTCGGTGCGCGTCAGCGCCTGGGACCGCGAAGAGGTCAAGGTGGACGCCATCAAGCGCGCGCGCTCCGACGAGGCGCTCAAGGAAGCGGAGATCGTCGTGGATGCCCGCGCCGACTCGATCGACATCCGGACCAGGTACCCGGAGCACCGGCACCGTGATGAAGACGGCGCTTCGGTGGACTACACCATCACCGTGCCGCGGCGCGCCCGGCTGGACGAACTCAAGACCGTCAACGGCAACGTCGAGATCGAGGGCGTCTCGGGCGAGATCAGAGCGGGTTCCGTGAACGGGGCTGTGCGGGGCCTGCGGTTGATCGGCGAGGTGGGCTTCTCGACGGTCAACGGCCGCGTGGAGGCCGAGTTCGAGCGCCTCGAGGGGAGGTTCATCTCCCTGAAGTCGGTCAACGGCACAGTTATGATCCGGTTGCCGCAGAACGCTGGGATGCGACTGTCAGCGGGCACCGTACACGGTGAGATCGTGAGCGATTTCGACCTGCCGGTGCGCCGCATCCGCTTCGGCCCCGGCCGCGACGTGGACACGGTCGTAGGTGGCGGCGGCGCCGAGGTGACCCTGCGCACGGTCAACGGCAGCATCCGGCTCCAGAAGCAGTAGCACAGGCATTCTTGCCTGTGTTTTGCCACCTCCTTGACCCCGCCCGCCGGCTGGAGTATGATCCGGCGGAAGGAGGAGGACATGAACTGCAAACGCTTGATCATCGCCACCCTGGTGATCTTCGTGCTCTTGAACGCCATCGACTACGCGGTCAACACCTACCTGCTGGCGTCCACCTATGAATCGCCCGAGCTGAAGAAACTCTGGCGCCCGGACATGATGTCGAAGCTGTGGATCGGGTACGTCTTCAGCTTGCTCACCTCGTTGCTGTTCACCTACATCTTCGTCAAGGGCTACGAAGCCAAAGGGCTCCTGGAGGGCGTGCGTTTCGGCATCTTGATATGGCTGTTCATGGTTGTTCCCGTCAGCCACGGCTACTACGTGGTTTTGGACAAGCTGCCCTACTCGCTGTGCCTCCAATGGTGCGGCTACGGCCTGATCGAGATGCTCGTGGCGGGCATCCTGGTGGCCGCCATTTACAAACCGGCTCCGTCGAAGGCCTGACCCAGCAGTTCCTCAGGGGACCCGCAGCACAACGACCGCCACCTGCTTGCCTTGGGGGCTATAGCCAAACGCGGTCACGGTGTTGGCTTTAGGATTTCCACGCTGAAGGATGAACGGCGCCTGAGGCTGGCCAGGGGCCGTTCCCGGTTGCACTCTGGCCGGAACCCCGCCCAGGAAAGCGACGCCTTCGGGGTTGGGCGGCATGAGCAGATCGCCGCTCACCAGATCGTAGATCAGGTACTGGAAGCCGCTCTGTCCGGCCTTCGTTCCCCGCGCCACCAGCTTCCGCGTAGTAGTGAAGATACCCACCAGGTTCACCACGACGAAGCCCTCCGGAACAGGAAGCACCCGGGCTTCGGCGCTGTCCAGGTCGAAGTAGACAAAGCCCGCGTCGCCGACAGTGCGGTTCATCGTCGGCGCGAACAGCGCGTTCATCACAGGCACCGCCGTCGGCCCGACGAACGTGGTAACTCCGGCCGGCAGATCCATGCGGAAGGTCGCGGAGGTCACGCTGTCGAGCACGTACAGAGTGTCGGCGGTGTTGCGGCGCTCCGGATCTGTGTTGCTGCCGAAAACGTAGTCGTTGAGGTCTCCGGACGACGCGGGGTCCGCGTCGAATCGGCCTTGTCCCGGCAGGGCCACCGCAGTGGTCGTCTGGGCGTCCAGATCCAGAAGCACAAAGCCGACCCCGGGGCACGGGTCTTTCACCTCCGTCTCGGCGACGTTGCTTCCCAGGTAGGCCAGTTTCCGGGATAGTTCCAGGTTGTAGAGAGGTATCGTAGGCGAGCAGGCGGCCACAAACCAGTTCTCTGGGAAACTGACCAGAGCGGGCGGGGCGTCCTGCCCGGAAAGGGCCACGAGGGCGTGCTTGGAATTGTCCACAGCCCTGGAGAGGATGTAGAAAACGCCCTTCTCCGGGTCCAGGCTCACGCTCACCCGCCGCAGGGCGGCCGCGGCCGGTGGCGCCTGGGGCGGCCGCGGGGCCACCAGCGGCACCCAGCCGGCGGGGAAATCCCGGGCGCCCTGAACTTCGCCCCTGCCGTTAAGCACCGCCACCTTGGCCTTCGTGGGCTGATCGGCGTTGTCGGCGACCACCGCGGCAAACAGACCCTGCGCCACCTGCACCGTGGCCAGCACATAGGTGAGGCCCTCGCCCAGATCCACCCTGAAAACCGGCGCGCCGGAGGCCGCCGCGGCTGCCGGTTGCGCCGCGCCAGCGGCCCGCACTTCACCGGTTTGCGAGTCGATGGTTACCCGCCGGGCCGGCGTGCCTGCGAGCACGGCCTCGAAGTCCCCGCCCGCGGCCGAGCGGACCTCCGAAGCCAGCGCCTCCAACTCGACCACCATCGGATCCTTGAGCGGGTTGAAGATCTGCACCTTCGAGCTGATGCCGTTCTGAGCGTCCCCCTGCGGAGGCCCAACCAGCGCCGCCAGCGCCGGGCCGTCGGTTGCGGCAACCACAGGAGACGCTACGTTCCTGGCGGCTATCGTGAGGCAGGTGTCGATCTTGGCGACCTTCTTGGCAGCCACGTCGAACAGGTAGCTCGGATAGCAGCCGTTTTCATCGCGCGCGTCGCTGGCAATCAGGAAGTTGCCCCGAAGATCCGAGGTGACCAGGCTGTGAAACTCCGGGGCGCCTTCCGGTATTGGGACGGACTGGATCTCCGCGTTCGACAGCTTCTGGAAGGTAGCCCGGTTGGCCACCCGGACGCCGGTGGCCGGGGTCCCGGCGGTGAGGGTCACCACGTCGCCCGGTTGCGCGCCCGGGGGCACTTCAACCCGTAGGTCGAATTCCCCAACCCGCTCCCTCGATAGCACGGCCACGCTTCGGGCGGGCAGACCACCCACGAAAGCCTCGACTGTCGCCCGCGGTCTGGCCGGCGGATCCTCCGGTCCCGCTTCGCCAGAGCCTACCCGCGGCTGCGTCGGCCCGAGGCCGGTGACCGGGATGGCAAGCGTCTGGCCGGTGAGCCTCCCGGCAACCTCTCCGTAGCCCTTGTCCTCCGCCGTGCGCACAGCAGGCCCTAGAGCAACGACTTGTATCCTCGCCGGGCGGCTCTCCACTCCGCCGCGACGCACCACCACCGCGGCCAAGCCCGGCTCGGTCTCCCAGGGGACTTGCGCCACAATGCGCTCCGGACTCGCCGAGAATAACGGCGCCAGCCTTCCGTCGATCAGCACCTCGGTAGGCGGATCGCCAAGCTGCGTCGGCAAGGGCGTCCCCGGCGCCTTTGCGCCTTCGGGCGGGCCCAGGTTCAGCCCATTGATGTGGACGATTCCACCTTGAGCAACCAGCGAGGGCGCCGGCTGCTGCGTGAAGGCGTTGATCACCCCGCGCGGACTGACCACCGGCCCGGTGGGCGCTTGCGCCCAGGCAAGGCTCAGGCTGAGCAGCAGGCCCAACCCGATACAACACCGCATAGTCGTTCTAACCCTAAATACCACACCGAGTTTCGCGCTGCCAGACCCCTCTCCGGAGGTTGGACTCGCGGCGGTCAAATCGTCCCGCCTCTCCGTCTTGTACAATTGCCGATGATGAAGGAGCGGGGAGGGCCGGGCTGTGCAGTGCGCTAGCTGCCAGGGCGGGGCGTGCCGCGCCTGGGGCGAGCCGGCGCAGCAGGACGTGGACGCTTCGCTTGACGAGAGCGAAGGACCGAAACCGCGCTTGCTCGCGCTGCTGGACGCAGCCCGGGCTTTCCTGGAACTCCATTGAAGGGAGGATTGCGATGTTCAAGAGCCTGAAGGCTTGGTGGAATGCTGGGCGACTCAGCAGTGCTTCTTCGAATGTCCGCGACGACGACGCCCAGACGTTGGGCAAGCCGGGGGACCCGCCCGCCGTCGAGCCCCTCGTTCAGGCGCCTGGGGGATGCAGAGCCGGATGTGCGCAGCGCCGCAGCCGAAGCGCTGGCCGATCTGGGCTACGAGTCCGCCAGAGCCCCAGCCCCAGAAGCATTCCTTCGTACCCGCGAATCGTGTAACTGGCCTGCCTTCGCTGCTGAGAAATTGGCTGCCCCCGAACCGCCAAGCAGTGGAGGCGGCCAACCTGAGTTCATCCTGTGCCTGAAAACCGTATCGATGGCAGAAGCACTCCTTAGGGGCCGACCCTCGAGCGTTGACTCGTTCCTAGTGGAGCAACCTTCCTTGCTCCAGTTCAACGATGGAACCGCCGCCGCTCGGTTCAAGCTGCGGACCGGTCAAGATCTCGTCGCCCTGTTTCTCGAGCTGAACAAAGCCGTCCTGGGAAACGAAAAGCTGGTCAGCATCGGCGGCCTTGCTGCGGCTATCCCGCCTGATCAGACCAGGCGTATCATGGGACTGCTCGGCGCCAAGGAAGGCCTCAAAGTCGGGCAGATAATGTCGTGGTGAGTTGCGCCCGACGTCTTGAGCGGTTGCACACAGCACGGCATAGCCGCGACCAACCCGGCACCTGCCCTCGACAGACCATCTTGGGCGCAAAGGGCCGGCTGAAAGCCGGCCGCGGCCTTAGAGGCCGCCCCACCAGTCGAAACCAGCCGGTTTGCCCGTGGCGCGGCGTTTTAAGCCGCACGAGGCTTCAGCCCGGCCTCAGCAGAAGCCGACTCCGAGCCGAGCGTCGGTCGGGCTGCTCGGCGCGCCGCCAGCTTCCCCGAACCTGACTAAAATGATGACTGCGATGTTCAAGACCCTAAAACTCCGGTGGTACGTACGCAGACTGAAGGACAATCGTTGGGATGTCCGCACGGGGGCGGCCAAGGCTTTGGGGGAGCTGGGCGATCCCCGCGCCGTCGAGCCGCTCATGGCGGCCTTGGCGGACAGCGACTCCGTCGGCGTTCGGCAAACCGCTGCCGAGGCATTAGGGCTGCTGGGTGACCCGCGCGCCGTCGAGCCCCTCATCCGGGCGCTCGGGGATGGGGAAGGGTGGGTCGCTAACGCCGCCGCCGAAGCGCTCGGGAAGCTGGGCGACCCGCGCGCCATCGAGCCGCTGATACGGGCGCTGGGCGATCCCTTAGTGTACTTCCGCAGCGCCGCCGCCAAGGCGCTCGCGAAGCTGGGCGACCCACGCGCTGTCGAGCCACTCATCCGTGCGCTGGGCGATATCGACAGTGATGTCCGCGGCTCCGCCGCCCGGGCGCTCGCGAAGCTGGGCGACCCACGCGCTGTCGAGCCGCTCGTCCGTGCACTGGGCGACCCTATCTTGCTCCAGCAGCGCGCTTGGAACATTGTTGAACGGCTCGCTGCATTCAACGCCTTGAGGCAACTGGCCTCTGCACACCCCAGCGCGATCGGCCAGCGGTGGGGCGAGATCCAGCAGCGCGCGTGGAACATTGGCTTAAACTTCCCCGATCCGCCCCCTGGCTTGAACTCCTGAAACCGGCGCCGGACGCGCAGGGGTGTGGGTTCGCCACCGGCCACACATGCGATAATGCCCAACAAGCCCACTTGATGCCCTCCCGCAACGTACTCGTCGAGCCTCATGAGGCCATCCCCAGCCCTGCCCGCAGTGTGGCTTGGTCGCTGGCGCTGCTGGCGTGCGGGCATTTCTTCGTGGACCTGTACTCCGGCGCGCTCGGGGCCTTGCAGCCCTTGCTGGTCCAGCGATTCCGGTTCACCTTGACCGACGCCGGCATCCTCGGCGGCGTGCTGGTGACTTCATCCTCGGTGATGCAGCCGGTCTACGGCTACCTCTCGGACCGCTTCCACACCCGGCTGTTCGCCGCCCTGGGGCCCGCCGTGGCCGCAGTGTTCATCTCGGCGCTGGGGCTGGCGCCGGGCTACGGCTGGCTCCTGGCTATGGTGGCTCTGGGAGGGGCCGGGGTTGCCGCATTCCACCCGCAGGCTTCCGCCCGCGCTGCTATCGGCGTTCGCGAGCGGCGCGGGGGCGCAATGGCGGCCTTCATCAGCGCCGGCACGCTCGGATACGCTGCCGGCCCGACGTACTTCTCGCTGGTGGCCAGCCGACTCGGGCTGGCGAAAACCTTCTGGGCCGCCATACCTGGGTTGGCAGTCACCGGCCTCCTGTTATGTGTGCTCCCTCATGCTCCCGCTAGTGCTCCGAACGCCCAGGCGCGGTCCCCGTGGCGTCCGTTACTCGCGGTGTGGAAGCCGATGGCTATTCTGTACCTGCTGGTCTTCATTCGCTCGATCGTACAAGTCACCTTCGCCCAGCTCATACCGCTCTACCTGTATCTCGAAAGGGGATACTCGCCCGTTAAGGCCGCCTACACCCTCTCGCTGTACCTGGCCTGCGGCGCTGTGGGCGGCTTCTTGGGGGGAAACCTCTCGGACCGCTTCGGAGGCCGTCTGGTGATCCTGATCTCGATGATCGGCTGCGTCCCGTTTCTGGCGCTGTTCTTCTTCACACAGGGCTGGTTGTCGATTCTGGGGCTGCTCGCAGGGGGCCTGATTCTGCTGTTCACTGTCCCGGTCAACGTGGTGATGGCCCAGGAGCTGGCCCCGGCCCAAGCCGGGACGGTGTCAGCCCTGATGATGGGCTTTGCCTGGGGTACGGCAGGCTTGCTGTTCATCCCGCTCACCGGTAGGATGGCCGACCTGTTCTCCCTCCAGCACGCCATGGCCGCATTGACCCTGTTTCCCATTCTCGGCTTCCTGCTGGCCCTGAAGCTGCCAAAATGAGTGCTTCCAAACGCGCAGTGTGCCTTCTGAGCGGCGGCCTGGACTCGGCCACCTGCCTGGCGGTGGCGCGCCGTGAGGGCTTCGAGTGCTACGCCCTGACGATCGACTACGGGCAGCGGCACCGGGTGGAAATCGAGGCCGCCCGGCAGCTTGCCGAAGCCCTGGGCGCCGCCCGGCACTTGGTGGTCTCGGTGGATCTCAGGGCCATCGGCGGCTCGGCTCTCACCGACGGGCTTCCCGTGCCCAAGGGCCGCAGTCACGCCGAGATTGGCGGGGGAATCCCGGTCACCTACGTTCCGGCCCGAAACACGGTCTTCCTGGCCTGCGCCCTGGCCTGGGCCGAGACCCTGGGAGCCGCGGATATCTTCTTCGGAATCAATGCCTTGGACTACTCCGGCTACCCCGACTGCCGCCCGGAGTATGTTGAGGCTTTCGAGCGCCTGGCGCAGTTGGCTACCAAGGCGGGCGTCGAGGCTGGCGTGAGGCTCAAGATCCACGCTCCGCTGATCGCGCTCTCGAAGGCCGAGATTGTCGGGCTCGCCCGCAGCCTCGGAGTGGATTTCCGCCTCACTCGGAGCTGCTATGATCCGGACCCCGCCGGGCGGCCCTGCGGCGCCTGCGATGCGTGCCTGCTCCGACTGAAGGGATTCAGGGAAGCGGGCCTGGAAGACCCGCTGGAATACGCAAGGTGAAGATCGCTGAGCTTTTCTACTCCGTGCAAGGGGAAGGATCCCTGGTAGGGGTTCCCTCGGTGTTCGTCCGGGTGAGCGGCTGCAATCTGCGCTGCGCCTGGTGCGATACGCCCTATGCTTCCTGGCGTCCGGAGGGACGGACGCTGTCGGTGCCGGAGATCCTGAGTGAAACCCGCAGGTTTCCCGCCCGGCACGTCGTGCTTACCGGCGGCGAGCCGATGATCTTCCCTGAAATCGTTACGCTGACCAAGCAGTTGCGCAAGCTCGGCCTGCACATCACCGTCGAGACAGCCGGCACCGTCTGGGCGCCGGTGGCCTGCGACCTGATGAGCATCAGCCCGAAGCTCGCCAACTCCACACCCAGCGAGCCCCACCATTGGCGGGCCCGGCACGAGCGGCTGCGGATCCGGCCCGAGGTGCTCCGCCGGCTGATCTCCGCCTACGACTACCAGTTGAAGTTCGTGGTGGTCGGCCCGGATGATTTGCCGGAAATCAGCGAGCTGATCAAGCAGACCGGAGCCGACCGCACCAAGGTGGTGCTTATGCCGAAAGGAGTATGCGCCGCGACGCTCCGCCGCCGGGGGCGGTGGCTTATCGAGATCTGTAAGCGGGAAGGCTTACGGTTCAGTCCACGGCTACAGATCGAGGTTTGGGGCAACCGGCGGGGCGTTTAGCGGAACAGCGCGAGAACCAAGGAGTATTACCCCTAAATCACTTCCACGCCCATGCTCCGGGCCGTGCCCTTCACGCAGTTGACGGCGGCCTCCAGGGTGAAGCAGTTCAGGTCCGGCATCTTCTGCCGGGCGATCTCCTCGACCTGCTTGAGGGTAATCTGCCCCACCTTGTTCTTGTTCGGCTCCGCCGATCCCTTGGCCAGGCTCACCGCTCGCTTGATCAGCACCGGCACCGGGGGCGTCTTGAGGATGAAAGTGAAGGAACGGTCCGAGAAGACCGTGATCACCACCGGAATGATAAGACCCTCCTGATCTTTAGCCGAGGTCTTGGCGTTGAAGGCCTTGCAGAACTCCATGATGTTGACGCCTTGCGGGCCCAGGGCCGTGCCCACCGGCGGGGCCGGCGTCGCCTTGCCGGCCGGGATTTGCAGCTTCACCTGCGCAGTAACTTTCTTTGCCATTCAAAAAACCTCAAGGGCGGTTCCCGTCGCCTGCTCAGATCCTCTCCACCTGCCCGAAGTCCAGCTCCACGGGGGTGGCCCGCCCGAAAATGGTCACCAGCACGCGCAGTGTGTTGCGCTCGGTGTTGACCTCGTCCACCTTGCCCGAGAAGTTGGTGAAGGGGCCGTCGGTGATGCGCACCGTCTCGCTCTTCTCGAAGATCTGTTTGGGCCGCGGGCGCTCGGCCGAGGTGGCCTGACGGTACAAAACCTCGTTCACCTCGCTGGCGCTGAGCGGCACCGGCGTGTTCCCCCCGCCCACGAATCCGGTCACGCGCGGAGTGGCCTTGACCGCGTGCCACAGGTCGTCGTCCATCTCCATCTCCACCAGCACGTAGCCGGGGTACATGAGCCGCTTGCTAGTGACCTTCTTGCCGCCCCGGACCTCCACCACCTCCTCGGTGGGGATCAGGATCTGCCCGACGCGTTCGGCCAAACCCAACGCCTGCACCCGGCTGCGCAGCGAGTCCGCCACCTTCTGCTCGAAGCCCGAGTAGGTGTGGATTATGTACCAATGCTTGTTGGAGGCTTCGGCCGGCGGCGCGGCGGGCTCCGGAGCCGCTTCGCCTTCGGCCTCCGCGGGGGCGGCTGCAACGGCTTCCTCCCCGGGGCCTTCAGTTGCCGCGGGCTCCTCCTGCGGCGCTTCGAGCTCCGCTACGACCGCCTCTTCTGACCGCTTCGTTTCCTCTTCCTCTGCCATGCCGCCACCGCCTACATCCCGCTGAGAAAATTGAAGAGCCTGGTGATCGTGCGGCCCAGAGCGAAGTCCACCACCGCGAAATATATCGCAAAGGCGAACACCGTCACGATCACCACCAAGGTCGTCGCCCGCACCTGCTTCCGGTTGGGCCAGGTTACCCGCCGCATCTCGGCGTGCAGGTCCTTGAAGAACTCCTTGAACGCGTCCCACCGCGAAGCCACTTTCTGGCCCAGCGTTTTGGTTCCTGTTTCCACCGCTCGTACACTCCGCTCCGGCCGGGCATAAGGGGCTGGCAGGGGCGGAGGGATTCGAACCCCCACTCGCGGTTTTGGAGACCGCCGGTCTACCGTTAAACCTACGCCCCTGCGAAGGGCCGCCGGCCGCCGGCCCGGCTTGGCCGGCCGCTCACTCCTAGTTTACTTGATCTCCCGGTGCACCTGGTGCTTCCGGCAGAAAGGGCAGTACTTCTTGAGCTCCAGCCGCTCACTGCTGCTCTTCTTGTTCTTCGTGCTGCTGTAGTTCCGCCTCTTGCACTCGGTGCACTGGAAGGTGATGATTTCTCGCGGCATGCCCCGTCCCTACTCCAGAATGTCGGTCACCGTGCCGGCGCCCACCG
>CAYGVJ010000068.1:0-29372 GCA_964353255.1 uncultured Solibacteraceae bacterium
TTTTCTTCATCGTGCCCATGTTCGGCACGGTGGTGCTGGGCATGCTGTGGAAGCGAACCACGCCGGCGGCCGGCTTCTGGGGCCTGCTGGCGGGCATCCTGGCCTCCTTCTTTTTGTGGCTGTGGGTGCGGCTGGATCCGAGCGCGCTCCAGTACGTGGCCTTGTCCTCGAGCGCCAAGGTGGGCATGGCGGACAACATCTATCGCGCCATGTGGTCTTTGATCGTTAACGTGCTGGTGACGGTGGTGGTGACGCTGTTCACCAAGCCCAAGCCGGAGCAGGAACTCAAAGGGCTGGTCTACGGGCTGACCGAGATTCCCTCGGAAGGCCATTTCCCGCTGTTCCGCCGGCCCATTTTCTGGGCCGCGGCGGTGGCGGTGGGCTTCGTGGCACTGAACATATTATTCTGGTAGATTCTGGTAAGGGACGGTTCAATGAGCGAGACGGGACAACGGATTTCGATCTGGTTCTTTATTGGAGTGTTATTGCTGGTCTATGGCGTGCTGATCGTAGGCGCCGGTCTCTGGGAGCTTGTCTACCCAAGCCCCTCGGCAGTGGCCATGCGCGGGCTGCACGCCGCCGTCTGGTGGGGCATCCTGCTGGTGGTCATCGGGATGTTCTACTCCATCCGGTTTCGGCCGGGGAAGCGATAAGGTGTTTCGCCCCTGAACGTGTTCGGCGGCATCGAAGCTGGCGGGACCAAATTCGTCTGCGGTATCGGAACGGGAGTCGAGGACCTGAAGACGGTCCGGATTCCCACGACGTCGCCCGGAGCGACGGTCGAGGCGGCCGTCGCCTTTTTTCGGGAGCAGTCGGGATGCTGCTTGCGAGCTATAGGGATCGGCTCGTTCGGGCCGGTTGACCTGCACCCCGGCTCGCCTACGTTCGGGCACATCACCTCCACACCGAAGCTCGCCTGGCAAAACTATGATCTCGCGGGCGCCATCCGGGGGGCCCTTCATGTACCTGTAGGCTTTGACACCGACGTGGACGCCGCCGCGCTCGGGGAGGCGCGGTGGGGCGCCGCACAGGGGCTTTCCGATTTCCTGTATCTGACCGTTGGCACGGGCATTGGCGGGGGCGCCATCGTTCATGGCCGCGTTCTTCACGGCCTGCTGCATCCCGAGATGGGCCATATACGGGTGCCCCATGATGCGGCGAGAGATCCTTACCCGGGTTGCTGTCCTTACCACGGCGACTGCCTCGAGGGACTCGCGTCCGGCCCGGCGATGGAGGCCCGGTGGGGAGCGCCCGCCCGGGATCTCCCTGCTGACCACCCCGGCTGGGCCCTGGAGGCGCACTATCTCGCGCTGGCGCTGGCCACCTGGGTATGTACACTCTCCCCGAAGCGCATCTTGCTTGGGGGCGGCGTAATGCAGCAGTCGCACCTGTTTGATCTCATACGCCGGGAACTCGCACGACTTCTCAGCGGGTACATCCGGGCGAGCGAACTGACCGACGGTCTCGACCGGTTTGTCATTCCGCCGCGCCTTGGGTCCCGCGCTGGGGTGCTCGGGGCATTGGTGTTGGCCGAGCAGGCGTATGCCAGCTCGCTGGCGGGCGCCGCATCGTCCGACATTGCCGTACTGCATGGTGAAAACGTATGACTCTTTCCTCTTCTCTCCTCAAGAGCACCGTGGTTGCCGCGCTGGGAGGGCTTCTGTTTGGCTTCGATACGGCCGTGATCTCCGGGACCACCGACGCGCTGACCAAGACCTTTGACTTATCGGCCAGTGGTCTGGGATTGACGGTGGCGAGTGCTCTGTTGGGCACGATCATCGGCGCCATGCTGGCGGGCCTCCCCGCGGATCGCTATGGCCGCCGGAACAGCCTGCGCGGCATGGCCGTCTTCTATCTGGTCTCCGCGCTGGGGTGCGCCTTCGCGTGGGATTGGTACTCGCTGGTGGCCTTCCGCTTTGTGGGGGGGCTGGGAATCGGCGGGTCCTCCGTGCTGGGACCGATGTACATCGCAGAGATTGCGCCAGCCAGGTGGCGGGGCCGCCTGGTGGGTTTTTTCCAATTCAACGTGGTGGTGGGTATCTTGCTGGCGTATTTCTCGAACTACGTTGTCGGGCTGATGTCCTTCGGTGCGCTGGAGTGGCGCTGGAAGCTGGGCGTTGCGGCGCTGCCTGCCGCGCTGTTCTTTTTGATGACGTTCGTGATCCCGCGCAGTCCCCGGTGGCTCGTCCAGAAGGGGCGGATTCCGGAGGCGCGGGCGGTACTCGAGCTCATTGGAGAGGAGCACGTCGAGCCGGTGCTTCAGGACATGGTCGCCTCGATCGACCTGGAGCATGGACGCGGCCAGGAGCCGCTGTTCAACTGGAGATACCGCCTGCCTATCTTTCTGGCCGTTTCGATAGGCATGTTCAATCAGCTCTCCGGGATCAATGCCGTCCTGTACTACCTGAATGACATTTTCGCCCGCGCCGGATTCAGCAAGGTCTCCGGCGACCTGCAGGCGGTGGCGATTGGGACCACCAACCTGGTGTTCACGGTGCTGGCAATGTCCATCATCGACCGGGTCGGGCGCAAAACCCTGCTGCTGGTCGGCTCCGTGGGGACGGCGGCCTGTCTGGGGGGTGTCGCGGCAATCTTTTCCGCGGGCGCCCATGAAGAGCTGCTGGTCTGGTTGCTCATCGGTTTCATCGCGTTCTTTGCGTTTTCGCAAGGCGCGGTGATCTGGGTCTATCTCAGTGAAGTCTTCCCCACGAGTGTTAGAGCCAGAGGGCAAAGCCTGGGCAGTTTCACGCATTGGGCGATGAACGCGCTGATCTCGTGGACCTTTCCAGTGATCGCAGCCTCGTCAAAGGCCGCTCCGTTTATGCTCTTCTCGGCGATGATGGTGCTGCAATTCGTCGTGGTGCTTGCAGTCTATCCGGAGACCAAGGGCGTGTCTCTGGAGGACATGCAGAAGAAGCTGGCCGCGGGCCGGTCACGCTGAGAGCGGCGGGGCCTGTGGCACTTTCGGGCCAGAGCGGGTTAGAATGGCTGCGAGGGATCCGACATGGAACATCAATTTGACGTTGTGATCGAGCGTGATGAAGAGGGCTTCTACGTGGGCTCGGTTCCGGCCCTACCCGGATGCCACACGCAGGCTCGGTCCCTCGATGACTTGATGGAACGGATCCACGAGGCGATCGAACTGTGTCTTGAAGTCCAGGGAAGCCCGGCGAACAATCTTGAGTTCGTGGGAGTCCAGCGGATCACGGTCGCACCATGAGCAGGGCTCCCCGGGCAACGGGCAAACAACTGGTTGGGGCGCTGAACAGGGCAGGGTTCGAGGTCGTTCGAATCAGAGGCAGCCACCATTTCATAAGACACCAAGACGGGCGAAGCACCGTGGTACCGGTACACGCCGGTGAAACGATCGGTCCGGGCCTGCTGTCGAAGGTCCTGCGCGACTGCGATCTCACCGTGGAGCAGTTGGAGGAGCTGCTCTAGCCGCACGCGGGGTCCAGAACGTCGCGGGAAGCTTGGGCGACAGGGGTGCTCCGTCCGGCACTGCCCACGAGAGCCCTATCTCCCGAGCAACCAGGGAGTGAAGAGACCCGTCTGGAATGCCCGTAGGGTAGGCATTCCTGCCTGCCGGGTGCCCGCTGGGCGGGCTTTCCAGCCGGCCTCAAACAAGCCGGCCGGAAGGCCGGCTGGCAAGTCTGGAGACTCACCCCACCCATCCTCGTATGGGGGCCGCAGGTGATGGCTTGCTCCTGCCGGCCGGGCGGGCAGGACAGAAAACTGGGAGAGGGCAAGGGCGCTGCATTCTTGACTCGCAGGTTCAGTGGTAGCATGATAAATCCTATGCCTGCCGTCAGCGCCCCGGTTGTTCGAGGCAGAACCGTGGGGACGGGGCTTGCAGCGAGAGACCTAAGCGGACTGAAAAGGAGGACACCGTGCCGAAATGGACAGTGGGGACAATCAACCACGCGCTGCTAGCGCTTCTCGGAATAGCCGGCGTTGTTATCACAATCCTGCATTTCCTCGGGGTGTTAGACATACCATGGGTAAATCAGCGCATTCCCATTTTCACTCTGCTGATTATGGCGCTCATTGCCGAATACCTTGCGCTCGGGATGACTGGCGAGCTTGACAAGATGGCGGGGCAGATCGTTTCGACGCTCGGAGGAACTGAGGTCAAATACTTCGAGAACATCTCAGAGGTCTATGCCTACGTACGCGAACGCATGAAGGCGGCACACGGTGTGGACGACTTGACTTGGGGGCCTTGCATATACCGAGTGAGCCCGGCTCATGAGAGGGCGTACGCCGAGTACCGCGAGGCGATTTGCGAACTTGCATCCAGGAGCGATTTCCAGTACCGCGAGGTGATGACATTTCCGGATGCGGAACGGTTGGACCTGGCTCAGAGAATGTTGGAGAAAGGGTTGCCCGCATATAGGCTGAAGTACTACGAGATTGGGGCAATGGGGGCGCCGCCGTTCGTGAGGTTTGTTCTGGTTGGCGACGAAGTCATTTTTGTTCAACATCGTAAGCCAGGCCTGCCTGAAGAAGGTGTGGTCTGGTTGGCCGTGAGACAGCCCGGGATTGTAGAGATGGCGAGGGTATACTACGCGGAGGTCTGGAAGGACGCTCGCCCAGTGGATATCGACACGTTGCGCAGGATTCGAGCGAGCCTACCATCCCCTGTTCCGACGAGGATGGCAGGGGAGAAGACTGCAGAGTGAGGGCCCGCATCTCGTGTCGCCAGGACACGAGCGCGCAGCCGAGGGGTGGCTACGGTGAGCTAAGGGGCACTTTCAGGTGACGGGCACCGCCAGGCTCCTCTCAGGCGACCGTTCGGCCCCGCGGCAGCCCCGGGTGAGTGACGGATGTTTAGTGTCGACCCGGGGCGCTCGCTCGCCATGGCGACGGCAGCCATTTCAGGGTCGGTCCGGTGCGGTAGACTGAACGTGTGGTTTTTGAGTGGAATGGGGCGAAGGCAAGAGCCAACCTCCAGAAGCACGGCGTTTCCTTTGATGAGGGGTGGTCTTCCTCGACCGACCGGCCATGAAGAAGGCATCGGCGAAGAGATTGGATGACGATTTGTGTCCGGAGTACGACCTCTCTCAGCTCAAAGGAGGGGTTCGCGGCAAGTACTACCGGCAGGCGGTTGCTGGGACGAACCTCATGGTGATCGAGCCGGAGCTCGCGAGCGTCTTTCCGGACTCCGAGGCGGTGAATCGTGCGTTGCGCCTCCTGGTTGACACAGCGGAGGCCGCCGCAGGTTCGGGCCGTCCCCGGCACGGCGCGCCCAACCGGCGGATCCAGCCGGCGCGGCAAAAACGGGCGCGCGGCTGATGCGCCGGTCGTTAGGCCGCTCTGTTCAATGACGGTAAACCTCCCGCCGGTGGCCGATCTTTACGATCGTAACCGTCCTGCTGGCATCTTGGATTGAGTACAAAATGCGATAGTCGCCCTGGCGCAGGTGGTACTTCTCCTCTCCTGATCTCGTGGGGCCCTGGAGGGGAGAAGAGGAAGGTGAGGTGACCTCGTGGCGCACGCCTTCAGCGTGCCGCGTCGGCTCTGGAGCCGACGCGTGGCAGCCGAAACCGAGCACCGGCCAAGCGTCGGCACGAGTGCCGACGCGGCAGACTGAGAGTCCGCGCCACGGTCTCGGGCCCTACCGCCCGGCCCGCTCGAGCGTGTCGAACAGCGGTTGAGCCGGGACCACCTGGCCGCCCTCATCCGCCGCGGTGACCGCCAGAATACGGACCTGGTCGTTATTCGGCAGCGTCAAGGTCTTGGCATTCGCCGGCACATCCATGGTGTAGGCGAACAGGTAGGAGTAAGCGTACGGCTCATTGGCGCCGTCAGCCGCATGGCGATGCGAAGCGAACCACGCCACGGGCGCGGACTTGACAAAGCCCGGCGTCAGGCCGGTATACTCCATCGCCCTCCGCATCCTCGGCGGGGCCCCCGCGGCCGCGGGCGGGGCGTCCGGCCTCGGCGGTAGCGGCACTTCCTTGATGCTCCAGGTGCGGTTGTCCCACTGGCCGATATAGCCGCCCCAATTCTGGATCGCCAGATCGACGGCCTTATCGCCGACTTTGAACGTGGCCTTCTGATCGCCATCCGCGGAGGCCGCCAGGACATACAGCCGGGTGGTCTTGCCGGCGGGCAGCGGAATTGTTTGGCCCTTGGCGATCACTGCATTCGGTTTCTGGGCGGGAGCCAGGCTGAACTTGATGCCGCCATAGGCAATCTCGCTGGGCAGCATCTCGGCCGGCAGGCTCCGGCCAGCGCCATCGAAACCGCCGGTCGTCTTCGTCCCATCCGGGCTGGCGACAGTCTGATCGTAGGGCAACGTTACCGGCCGCCACTGCGGCGCGGCCACCTTCGAGCGCGCCGAGCCGAGCTTCACTGCAAAGCTGCGGACCTGGTACGGCGTGAAATCCGTGACCAGGGCGCCCCCGTTCACGGTCGCCTTGCCTACCGGTTCCTCGGCGCCGTTGATCTCGCGAGCGGCGGTCACCGGAGCGGCAAACGTGACGCGGACTTTCTGGGCCGGTTTGCCGTCCAGCTCAACGAGGCGGACCGCGACCTCCTCGCTCTGCTCGGCTTTCTTGATAGCCAGCACGCGCACGCGGCTGTGGCTTACGCTCAGCAACGAGAAGGTCTTGCCCAGCGCCCCCGGGTGTTTCGGGCTCTCGAAGGCGACCAGGGGTTGATTGAGGCGGAACCCCTGCCAGTCGGTCTGGCCCTGGCGCCAGTCGCCGGCGTGGGCGGCGAGGCCATATACGAAATCGTGGTGGCCCCAGTCCTGCGTGGACTGGTCCGCGTACGCCATTCCCCCTTGGCTGATGCCGGGCGTCCGGAGAAGGGTCAGGCGCAGGGTGTTGTCGTCGGGTTTATCCGAGCCGTTCTTGCAGTCGGAAAGCACGGTCACGCCGTAGGTCCCACTCTTGTCGGTGAGATCGAACCACTGGTGGGAGGCGACTTCGAACTTCCTCTCGTCGTTGTTGGGGCGCTGAATGGCGCCGATGTCCCAGTTGTATGTCGCCTCGGGATTCGCAGCGGTCAGTGGGAAGACGGCCTTGAGATTGGCCTCGCCAGTTTTCCACTCGATGACGTTGCCGAATTCCACGCGATGGCCGGCATCGCCGGCCGCGAGACGGATGGTCTGCACAAACTTGGAGCCTTCGGCTTCGCGTGCCACCTCGAGGGCCACGCGCACCGGGCCGTTTTCGACGATGCGGGCCTTGACCGGTCCCTGGGCGTAAGTACGCGGCGGCTTCTGCTGGTCCGTCCAGTCCATGTTCCAGGCGGGCCATTGTGAGGGCTTGTCGGTGCTGATCGCCAGGCGCGCCGGAGCGGAAAGGAGTTCCTTCTTGACGGTCTTGTCGAAGATGCTGGACACGTCGCCGTCCTGGTCCAGCTTGATGCTGTAGCGAGCATTCTCCAGTGAGGACTCGGTCACTTTCAGCGTCGAAGGAGCGGGAGCCTCGGCGGCCTGAACGTCGTAGACTACGAAGCCAACGGAGGGCGCCTTGGCCAGGAACAGAACCTTGATGGCCCCGCCGTTCCCGGCGGCCAACTGCGCGGGCACTTCCTTGCCGTCTGGTCCGATGACGCGGACGGCCTTCGGCGTGCCGGCGGGGAAGGAAACCGCCGCTTCCACCACGTCCTCACGCGGGATGTTCAAAGGATTGTAGACCACGAGGGCCGTGCCTTTGGCCTGGGTGTTCAGGCCGGACGCAATTCCCTCCGTGGCGCTGGTCAACACGCCGGCGAACTGGTTCAGCGCCAGCACTTCGTCGTTCCAGGAATACTCATAGGCCTTCGGGATGCTGGTGCCGGGAATAATGTCATGGAATTGCCCGCCCATCACCAGGGTCCAGGCGTCATTCAGCCGCTCGAGCGGATAGGCCCGGCCGCCCAGCCATTCGGCGGCCACCGAAGCCTTCTCAGCCGCCTCGGCCAGCACCTCGTTCTGGCGGTTCCAGCGCTTCATGTAGGTTTGGGAGGTCAGAGAGCCGGCAGAATGCTCGGTCAGCTCGAGATCGCCCTTATGGCGGGGCAGGCGAACGGCCTGCTCGGGTTTGAGGTCCAGGAACATCTGCTCGGCGGTGGCGGAGATGACAGTCAGCGGACCATCGCCCACCTGGACCGGCGGACCGGGGGGCGGAGGAGGCTGCTGCGGCTGTTGCTGCGGCCCACGCTGGCGCGGCGGCGGGATCACGGTCACGCTCTTGGTTACGATGGCTTCCATCAACGCGACGGAGGCTTCCCGGGGGGAGCCGCCCACGTCACCGGTGCCGTAGTAGCGATAATCAATAAACAGGCCGCTGGACTTCCCGTTGGTCTGGACGCGCTTGTTCCATACTTCGCTCTTGGAGAGATCCTCGGTTACGTCGCTGCTGTAACTGGTGGCGTTCAGCGCCGCAATCACCCTCCTGCCGTCCAGGCCTTCCCAGATGCCCACGTTGAACGGGATGCCGACGGGAGTTTCTTGCGGCGAGCCGGGGCCGCCGACGCGGGCCGCCGAACGCCACGACAGTTTCTGCGTGGAGAAACCCTTGATGCCGGTATGAGCCAGGATGCTAGGCAACGAGGCGGGGAAGCCAAAGCAGTCCGGCAGCATGTATTCGGCGCTGGTCTTGCCGAACTCGCGCCGGAAATATTGCTTGCCGTATAGGATCTGCCGGATCAGCGACTCGGCGGAAGGCGAGTTGACGTCGCTTTCCTCCGCGGACGAGCCGGAGAGGAACCAGCGGCCGGCCGCCACGTACTTCTTGACCTTTTCGTAATCGGCCGGGTAGTACTCCTTCATCATGCGGTAACGGTTGGAGCCGCTGAAATTGAAGACGTAGTGCGGGTACTTCTCCAACAAGGCGAAGTTCAGCCGCATCGTGTTCGGGATGTACTCCCGGATCGTCGTGGGATAGTCCCATCGCCACTGCGTATCCAGGTGGGCGTAGCCGACTACGTACAGTGTCGGCTGCTGGGTAAGGTCCGGGGCGGGGGCCGCCGGCTGCGGGGTCTGGCCGCGGGCCCCGCTGAGCATCACCAGGCACGCCAACAGCAGCAAAGGGACAGCTCTCGGATTTCGTCGCATAAACACCTCTCGGTGAACTCTCCTGATCACCCGGAGTCTTCCAGCCTACCTCATCGCGGGCGCTGCCGTCCGGCGCAGAAGCCGCCCTGCTGCGGGCGGTGGCAGGGCGGATACGCGCGACCGGCCGCCTCCCGGCAGCACGGGCGGCCTTGGGCTACAATAAAAGGTTAGTGGAGTCCGAAATCCGGATGCCGGACACGCTGGAGCGCCTCACGGTTCACGATCACTGCTGCCTGATACACGAGAGCCGCCAGGAGCAGTTGGCCGCCCTCGTCCCTTTCATTCGTAGCGGCTTGGAGCGCGGTGAGAAGTGCTTGTGGGTAGCGGATGAGACCCCGCCGGAGGTCATCCTGGAAGCCCTGCGGGGCGGTGGTGTGGACGTGGAGGCCGCCACGGGAGCAGGGCGGTTGACCCTGGCCCACAGCCGCGACACCTACCTCCAGCAGGGTTCCTTCGATCCCGACCGGATGATCAATAACTTGGAGACACTCACGGACGCCGCCGTGGCCGCAGGCTTTCGAGCGCTGCGGGTGACGGGCGAGATGAGCTGGGCCTTGAGGGAGGCGCTCGGCGGCGAGCGACTGCTGGAGTACGAAAGCAAGCGCAGAACTTCTACTACGTTCCCCCGGAGGAGTTCCTGCTGCCGAACCAGGCCCAGCGGGAAGTGGACCAGTTGTTGAAGAACATCCAGCGGCGCGGCCTAGTCGAGGAGGACTTACGCCGGGCGCGAGATGAGTTGGAGATTCGAGTCCAGGAAAGGACCGCCGAGCTGGAGCAGGCCAATCAGCTTCTTCAGGCGGAGATCGCCCGGCGCCGGCGGGCGATGGAGGCGCTGGAGGCCAGCGAAGAACGTTACCGGCACCTGTTCGACAGCGCCAACGACATCATTTTCACGCTGGACCTGGAGGGCAACGTCACCTCGGCGAACCGTGCGGCGGAGCGCATCTCCGGTTACACCCGGGAGGAGATCGTGAGGTTAGGCCCGGCCGGGATACTGACGCGGGAGAGCCTGGAGCGGGGCCTCCGTATGCTGCGCGCCAAGTTGGGCGGCTTGGAATGGACCACCTACGAGCTGCCGGTGGTGGCCAAGGACGGCAGGCGATTGACCCTGGAACTCAACACCCGGCTCTGGTTCCAAGAGGGCAGGCCAGCCGGGGTGCTGGGCATCGGCCGCGATGTCACCGAGCGCAAGCGGGCCGAAGAGACGCTGCGCCTGACGCAATTCGGCGTGGACCGGGCGGTGGACGCGATTCTCCGAGCGGGCCCGGACGCCCGATTCGACTACGTCAACGAGGCCGCGTGCCGCAGCCTGGGTTACACCCGCGAGGAGCTGCTGGCGATGACCGTCCACGACATCAACGCCGACCTGCCGCCCGAGCGGTGGCTGGAGGTGATGAAGCAGTTGCGGCGGCAGGGCTCCATGCGCTACGAGGCCCACTTCCGCCGCAAAGACGGGACGGCCGTCCCCGTGGAAGTCACGGTCCGGCACGTCGAGTTCGAGGGGCGGGAGTACAATTGGGTTTTCGTGCGGGACGTCGCCGAGCGCAAGCATGCCGAGCAGGAGCTGCGCCACAGCGAGGCGGCGTTGCAGCGCAGCCACGAGCAGCTCCGGGCCCTGGCGGGCAGCCTGCTGACCGCCCAGGAAGAGGAACGGACGCGATTGTCGCGCGAGCTGCACGACGATCTCAACCAGAAGCTGGCCATGCTGGTGGTAGAGGTGGAGGCGCTCGAGCAAAGGCTCCCGCCTTCGGCACACTTCGTCGAGAGCCGGTTGCGTCTGCTGAAAAACCGGGTCGTGGAGTTGTCTGACGACGTGCGACGAATGGCCTACCAGTTGCATCCATCCATCATCGAGCACCTGGGCCTGGCCGTGGCCCTGAAGTCCTATTGCGGCGAGTTTGGCCAGCGGACCGGGATCCGGGTGAAATTCATCCGGCGCGACGGTGCGGCGGCGCTGCCTCACGATGTGGCGTTGTGCCTGTACCGGGTGGCGCAGGAGGGCCTGGGCAACGTCGCCAAGCACTCCGGGTCGTCCCGGGCGACACTGGTTCTGTCGGTGACCCCGCGTGGGCTGCACCTGTCGATCTCCGACTTCGGCGTGGGTTTTGATGCGGAGCAAGTGAAGGGCAAGGGCGGCCTGGGGCTTATCAGCATGGGGGAGCGCGTGCGGTTGGTGAACGGCGGTTTCGAAGTGCGGTCCCGGCCGAAAGGGGGGACGCGGTTGGATGTTAGAATTCCACTGGCGAGGGAGGTTTCATGAAGCGGCCTCGCTTGCTGCTGGCCGACGACCACACCCTGGTGCTGGAGGGTTTGCGCAAGCTGCTGGAGCCTGTCTTCGAGCTGGTGGAAACCGTCGAGGACGGGAGGGCGCTGCTGCGCGCTGCGCAGAAGCTCCGGCCGGACGTCATTCTGCTGGATATCTCGATGCCCTTGCTCAACGGCATCGACGCGGCCCGCCAGCTCCGGAAAACTCTGCCGGACTGCAAACTGATCTTTCTGACGATGCACGCCGACCCGGCCTACGTGACGGAAGCCTTCCGCGCCGGCGCCGCCGGCTACCTGCTGAAGCGCTCGGCCGCCTCCGAGCTGGTTAACGCCATTCACGAGGTTATGCGCGGCCGTTACTACGTGACCCCGCTGGTGGCTAAGGAGATGCTGACATCGGTCTTGAGTCCGCCCGCCGAGGGCTGCCAGCCGCCGGCGGGGCTGTCGACCCGCCAGCGCGAGGTGCTCCAACTGGTGGCCGAAGGACACACTGCCAAGGAGATCGCCGGCCTGCTGAACGTTTCCGCGAAGACCGTCGAGTTCCACAAGTCCCGGCTGATGCAGCGGCTGGGTCTGCGCACCACTGCCGAGCTGACCCGCTACGCCATCCAGCACGGCCTGGTCAGCCTCTAGCTTGGATCCCGCGCCCGGCGGAAGCGGCGCCGGGACCCCTGGGAATTTCCTGAACCAATACTGGGGATTTCCCGAGTATTTGGGAACATTAAAACCTGTTCATAATGGGCATTCGGCGCCGAGCCGCCAATTGAGGCCGTGAAGATGTCGATTGTCCGGGGCCAGGCCAGCTACGTGGAGAAGATCCGAAGGGGGGACCCGGAGGGGACCGAGGAGTTCTGCAAGGTCTTCTACCGGGGCATCCGGTTTTTCGTGGCCCGGCACCTCGGCCCGGAGGACGCCGAAGACCAGGTCCAGGACGTCTTGTTGATCGTCGTGCAAGCCATCCGGCGCGGGGAACTGCGCGACCCGGCGTGCCTGCCCGGCTACGTGCGCACCGTGGTCCGGCACCTGATCGCCACTCACATCGGTCGCAAGGCGGAAACGCGCAGCCGCTACGTTGGGCTGGAATGCGCCGCCGGCGCGAACGACTGCCGGAGCAACCCCGAAGAACAGGTGGCGGCGCGGGAGAAGGTCGAAATCATGAGGGAGGTATTGCTGGGCCTCTCGAGCCGGGACCGGGAAGTGCTGACGCGCTTCTATCTGCTGGAACAAGGCAAGCCGGAGATCTGCCTGGAAATGGGGCTGTCGGAGACCCAATTCCGCCTGCTGAAATCCCGGGCCAAGGCCCGCTTTGCCAAGCTGGCTCGGCTGGGCACGCTGATCCGCCGCGCCTATCCGCAGTTGGCCGCGGTCCCGTCGATCACAGGCCTCCGGGCTGCCGCAGAGCCTGTTCGAGCTGATCCAGCAGCGTGAACATGCGTGCGGCGGCCTCCCGGCGGCCGCCGAAGCGCAGATGGTTGTAAGCCCGGGTGAACTCCGCCACCAGCCGGGCCGCCGGGGAAGTGGGCAGCCCGCGCGCAAACTCCGCGGGTGTCAGCCAGACTGGCTTGGCCAGCCGCCGTCGTTCCAACAACCCCAGCAGCCGCGCGTACAGCACAGTGGCGTCGGAAGGCTGCGCGCGGCCCCGCTCGGCCTGGAGCAGGCGCCGACGCGACCGCCACTGAGCGCGGATTCGCGGCGCCAATAGCAGAGCGGCTACCGCCAGAGCTGCCGCCGCCAGCGTCACCAGCCCGTAACGCCGGCCCCAGGCCGTCAGGCCCGCCTTCCACTGACCGCCCTTGGCCCGCGCCCGGTCCAGCCAGCGGCTGGAGAGGTTCCGACCGGAACTTTCCATCTTGGAGGCGAGCGCCAGTTGACGACCCAGGTCATAGTGCAGTACCCACTCGTTCCAGAAGGTCTCCGCGGCGTCAAGATACCAGGCCAGCCTGGTCCCCAGCGAAGGTCCGGCCCGCCGGGGCCGGGGCGGCGTGGGATCGAACGTAGCCCAGCCCTGGCCGCCAATCCAGGCCTCCACCCAAGTGTGCGCATCCGAGGCGCGAATCACCTGCCAGCCGCTGATCGGGTTGAAAGCCCCGCCCTGAAAACCGGTGGAGACGCGGGAAGGAATGCCCACCAGCCGGAGCATGACCGCCATGGCGGAAGCGAAGTGCTCGCAATGGCCGGCGCGGCGGTGAAACAGGAAATCCACCAGCGGGTCGGGGGCCTGCTCCAGCCCTGGGCGCCAGGAGTAAGTGTAGTGCCGGTGCAAATGTTGCTCGAGCGCCTGGGCGCGCTCCTCTTCCGAAGTGCGGCCCTCGGTGACTTGACGAGCTAGTTCGGCGATGCGTGCGTCCAGCGGCGGCAGCTCCAGGTAGCCGGGAGGCGCCTCGCCGGGCGCCGGGGCAGCCAAACCCGGCTCTGCCGTTCCCGTTTCCAGGAAGCTGTAAGCTCCGTAGCGCAAGCCTCGCGGGCTGTCAGGGGCCGGACGAAGCCCGCCCCCAGCGGTGCGGATCACTGCCGGCGCGTCGATCCGCAGGAACTCCGGGGTACCCGCCAGGAACAGCATGTCGGAGAGCGCCGGCTCCAGCCAGACCTCGTAGGCCATGCGGTGTCCGGAGCGCCACAATTGGCGGTTCTCGGCCAGCTTCACCAGTCCCTGGCTGGAAGCCAGAGGCTGGCCGGGCTCGGCGGGGTTGTACCATCGGCGCCCGTCGAAGCGGCCCAGCGCCTGGCCCCGCCACTTCAGCGGGAAGGCCGGTTGCTCGCTGTAGAACCGGACGCGCATCACAACGGTGTCGCGCGGCAGCGCCTGGCCGAACCGGCCCAGTGTGACCTCTTCGGAAAGACCGGCGGGACGGAACCGCTGGGGAGCCAGGCGCCGGAAAGCCGCCTGGGCGGTGCGCGGCAGCACGAAGAACAGCCCGCCGGTCAACAGGAGGATTCCAGCCGCCAGCGACGCACTCAGCGCCCCCAGCCGCCAGTGCAGCCTCCGGGCGGAGCTCCGAGCCACCCGGCGCGCTCTTCGCGAGGAGTGACGGATCTCGGCGCTGGCGAAGGCCGCCACGCCGAACAGCAGGAAGGCCGCCAGGGCCGCGAAGAAGTACAGCGTCGTCGAGAGCCAAGAGGCTACCACCAACCCCGCAAAAGCCAGGACCGCCAGCAGGGTATGATCACGGCCGGTCCGCATCGCCACGATCCAGCAGGCGGTCAGGAACAAGCCCAGGTGCACAGAGGCGGCCAGGGGCCCTCCCGAGAGCAGGGCCCAGTCCACCGGGTAGAACGCCAGACCGCCCGCCGCCAACACCGCCAGCCAGGGCCGCCCTAGTTGGAATCGCACCAGCCCCGTGACTGTCAGACCCCGCAACAGCAGGCCGGCAGCGATCAGCGCGACGCCGGCGACATCCACACAACCCGAACTCCAAACGGCCAGCAGGCTGCTGGCCAGCAGCCCCAGCAGGGAGAACTCGAAAAAGCGCTCCACCGTCCAGGCGATGCCTCCGGCTGCAAGGGCCATATTCTTATGGTATGATCAAAGATCTTTTTGGAGGACTCCCGGTGGCTAACAATAGTGTCTTTTACGCCTCCTTGCTGCTCTGCGGTCTGACCGCCTGCGGATACGCGCAGGCGGGTCAGCAACCCACAAAAGTGGGCATCATCAACATCCAGGGCGCCATCATCAGCACCCAGGACGGGCAGAAGGCGGCCGCCGAGCTGCAAGCCAGGTACGAGCCCAGGCGCAAGGAACTCGAGAAGCGGCAGAACGAGATCGCCAGCCTGCGGGACCAGCTTCAGAAAGGCAGCAACACCCTGAGCGAAGAGGCCCGCCAGAAGCTGGTGCGGGACATCGACCAGAGAACCCGCGCCCTCAGCCGGGAGACCGAGGACGCTCAGACCGACTACGACCAGGAGCAGCAGAAGCTTCTCCAGGACCTGGGGCAGAAGCTCATGGCGGTCATCGACAAATACGCCCGCGACAATGGTTATGCCGTGATCCTGGACGTCAGTTCGCCGCAGACGCCGGTGCTGTACGCGGCCAACGGCATCGACATCACCAACGACATCGTGGCGCTGTACGACAAGAACGCTCCCGCAGCCGGCGCGGTCCCCTCCCGGCCCCTTCCGTCGCCCGCCTCAGCCGCCAAGCCGGCGACGACCCCTGCCAGGCCGGCCGTCAAGAAGCAGCCCTGAGAATCCGGAAAAGCCTCCCAGCCGCTCTGCTCAGCCCTCTCCGGGGTATCCTTCCGGGTGCGTCTGGCGCCACTGCCAGGCGGTGCCCACAATAGTCTCCAGCTCGGCGCAAGCCGGCCGCCAGCCCAGGACGCGGCGTGCGCGCTCGGCGCTCGCCACCAGCCGTGCCGGGTCGCCCGGTCGCCGCGCTTCCATCCTGGTCGGAATCTCCCCTCCCGTCACCCGCCGCGCCGTCTCGATTACCTCCAGCACCGAGTAGCCCTTGCCGTTGCCCAGGTTGAAGAACTCCGAGGTCCCGCCCCGGCGGAGATAGTCCAGCGCCAGCGCGTGCGCCTCGCCCAGGTCGGCCACGTGGATGTAGTCGCGCACCGCGGTGCCGTCGGGCGTCGGGTAGTCACGCCCGTAGACCGAGACCTGCGGGAGGCGGCCCTGCGCCGCGGCCAGTACGTTGGGGATCAGGTGAGTCTCCGGCTCATGATGCTCACCGTGCCGGGCCGTCGCCCCCGCGGCGTTGAAGTAACGCAGCGAGACGAACTTCAGCCCGTAGGCTCCCTCGTAGCTGGCGAGCATCCGCTCGAAGATCAGTTTCGTCCAGCCGTACGGGCTGGCTGGCCACTGCGGGTGATCCTCGTCCATGGGGATCGTTTTCGGCTCGCCGTACACCGCACAGGTCGAGGAAAAGATCACGCGGCGCACGCCGCAGCCCACCAGCGCCCCCAACAGGGCGGCGCCCTGCCCGACGTTGTTCTCGAAATACTGCGCCGGGCGCGCTACGGATTCCCCCACGTAGGCGAGCGCCGCGAAGTGGACGCAGGCCTCCAACTCCCGTTCCCGGGCGATACGCTCGATGAGCGCACGGTCGCCCACCTCGCCGCAGTAGAAGGGGGTGTCCGGATCCACCGCGGCGCGGTGCCCGCGCGTCAGGTTGTCCAGCACGGCCACGCGCTCCCCGCGCGCCCGCAGCATCTCGGCCGTCACGCTGCCTATGTAGCCGGCCCCGCCGGTCACCAGGATGGACATCCCCTCTATCTTAGGACGACGGGCTTCCCGGCGCGGCCCGTAATCCGTACGTACTGAGGGATTGCCTCGGTGAGACGCTCCGTGGCGTGGCGTGCCAGTTCATGGGGTGGTGACCGGTTGCGTGAGCCAGCCAGGGGGCTGGCTCGCGGGTCAGGGGACCCGCCCTACCGCGCGCGGTTGCAGGGCGGACGTCCGCGTCCGGCCCCCTGGCCGGACCGATTCCTACGTACGGATTACGGACGGCTGACTGCTGGTTCGCCCGATTCTGTTACGGCTTGGCGGGCTGGTTCAGCCGCTGCTGGAGACGCCGGATCTGGGCGTTCCTGCGGGCCAGATCGGCCCGCATCTTCTCGACCTGCGCCTGGAGTTCGTCCCGCTGGCGGATCGTCTCGGCGTGCTCGACGGCGGGCTTGGCTGGCGGCGGCTGCCCCAGGAAACGGATGAACTCCTCGGCCGGCCGGGAGCCGGGACGCTCGACGCGGAACCGCACGTCCACTCTCTCGGAGCGCCGGGCGTAGGTGAGGCTGCCCTCGCGCAGCCGGTCCCCATCCATTTCCACCGTCTGCTTCTCGCTGCCGTCGTGAATCTCGAAGGTGCCCCGCGTGGCTTGCTGTACCGGCGCGGAGGCGCGGTCCCACCCGACCAGCAACTGGCCGTCCAGGTCCATGACCCGCAGCGAGAGGGTCGGCTCGGAAGAGCGCCACCAGAACGCTCGGGCTGTGTAACCGGCCGCGGCCATCGCCAGGCACAACAGCAGCAGCAACCAGACCCACTTGCGCGCGGCCCTGGGTTCGATCAGGGCGAACGAGGGGGGCGGGGGAAGGGGCGCCGGCGGGTTGTCGCGATCCTCGGCCGCGGCTTCCGCCAACTGGCCGTTCGCCGCCAGCCTGGGAGCAACGGCCCCGCCAGCCGGCTCGGGCGCCGGCGGCAGCGCCGCGCGGCGTGGCTTGACGGAGAACTCCAGGTAGCTGGCATCCGACTGAACGGTGCCATCGACTTCCCGGAAAAAGAAGCCCAGGCGGCTCGGCCCAAACTGGGCCGGCCGCACCACCAGGGCCACCTGCCAGGGCTCGGGGAAAAAGCGGTCGTAAGCCTCCAGATCCTCCTCGGAAAGTTGGATCTCCGAGCGGGTGTGCGAGTGGTACCAGCCCACCGGCTCCAGCCCGCGCAATGCGCGGTCCTGCCCGGCCGCCTCCAGCAGGTCGCCCAACGCCCGCCGGTCCTTCTCCGAAAGGGTGAAAGAAGGGCCGTGGGCGTGCTCGCACGAGGCCGGACGCCAGGCCAGAATGTGAATCTGGGAGCCCCGGCGGATCCCGAACAGTACTCCGCCCACCTCGACCCCGCCGCGCCGCATCCGCGACAGTCCTTCCACACAGGCGGCGCAGATCTCCGCCATCACCGCCAGCGAGTATTCAATCCGGACGGGGTGCCCCTGGATCATCCAGGAGCCGTATTCCGTATCGGCGTGCGCAACAGCCATAGCACTATTCCACCGTCTTAGCTAGCAGAAGAATCCGCCCTCAAATTTACATTTTAGGGGATCGGTTCGGCAAGGTCTAATGGTCCTGGTACGGTTGGCCTACGGGCCGGTCGGCCGCCGGTCCCCAGGACGGGCGCTACTCAGCCCAGACTGGGGATGCGGATGATCTTCTTTTGAATGGCGTACTGCACCAGGTGGGCCTTGTTGTGTATGTCCAACTTGCGCATCAGATTGAACTTGTGGGCCTCCACCGTCTTTACGCTCAAGTTCAGCTCGCAGGCGATCTCCTTGACCGAGCTGCCCTCGGCCAGCATCTTCAGAACCTGCTTTTCGCGCGGGGTCAGAGTGGCGAATCGCGGCAGGCGCGTGGCGGACTTGATCCGCGAGCGGAAATCGTCCACTAGCTGGGACAGCATCCGCGGGCTGAGGAAGCTGCCTCCGCGATGCACGTCGCGGACCGCCGCCAGCATCTGTTGAGCCGGGCTGTCCTTGAGCACGTAGCCGTTGCCGCCCGCCTCCATGCCCTCCACCAGGTAGTCCTCGTCGTCATACATCGTGAGGAACAGCACTTTGGTTTCCGGCCGGTTCTTGCGAATCTGCCGCGTGGCCTCGAAACTGCTGAAGCCCGGCATCCCGATGTCCATAAGCGTGACGTCAGGGCGCAGTTCGGTGGCTTTTTCCACCGTGTCCCCCCCGTTGGCCGCCTCGCCAACCACCTCCATGTCCGTTTCCGCATTGATCAGGGTCTTGACGCCCTGGCGGAACAGCGTATGATCATCGGCTAGAAGAATGCGAATCTTAGGCATATGATTCAGTCTCCCTGTCGGGCCGCGGGCGCATAGCCGCCTTCATGACTTATCCACTGGGACCGGGCCGGGGATGGGCAACTGCACCGATATGGTGGCGCCCTGCCCGGGATGGCTGTCAAGCTCACAGATGCCGTTCAGGAGTGCAACTCGTTCGCGCATGCCTGCCAGTCCGAAAGAGTTCCCTCCGCGGAGCGCCTCCTCGACGTCGAAACCTGCACCGTTGTCCTTGATGCGCAACTTCAGTGTTCTATCGTCTCTTCTGAGCGAAACCCTTACGGTGGTGGCGTGCGAGTGCCTGGCGACGTTGGACAGGCACTCCTGGACCAGGCGGTAGATCGTCGTTTCTGCCGCGGGGGGCAGCATCCCGACCGGGGCCAGGTCCAGCCGCATCCGAATGGGGTGGAGGCGGCGGAACCGGTTCGCAAGCTGACGCACGGCGGCCGGCAGTCCCAGTTGCTCGAGCACTACCGGGCTCAGATCCGCCAGCAGGCGCCGGATCTCGCGGATGGCCTGCTGGAGCAATTCCCGCGCGCCCTTCAGCCCGCGCCTTAACTCCCCCAGGTTGGCCGGCACTAGCCTCTCCAGCATCTCCAGTTGCAGCCGCAGGTACAGCAGCAACTGCCCCGCCTCGTCGTGCAGCTCCCGGCCGATACGGCGCCGCTCGGCTTCCTCGACCTGAAGCATGTGTCCGGCCAGCCGCTGCACCTGCTCCTGCCGCACCGCCAGGTCCTCCACCAAACGCGCTTTCTCGGAGGCCAGCAGGCACCGCTCTCCGGCCGCCGCCAGAAGCTGCGACTCGCGGGGCAGCCACTCGTAAGGCTTCGAGAAGCCGAACTGCATTACCCCGGCCAGCCAGCCCTGCGCCAGCAGGGGTATCGACCAGCAAGACTCGTACCGGCCGCGCCAGCCGGGCTCCAGCAACCAGCGCTCCGACCTCCGGCCCCGAACTATGTAGCGCGCCTGCGACAGCTCTTTCAGCGGCCGGGCGGCGCCGCCCGGCGCCACGGAGCGGCCCTCCAGCATCACGATCCGGCCGGCTTGCGCCTGGCAATAGCGGGTCAGGATCTCCTCGCAGCGAATCAGCAGCCCCGTCTGGTTGATTGAGTCCAGCTCGGCGCGCCCCAGTTCGTAGAACGCCTGGGTCTCGGCCTCCCGGACTTGGTAGAAGGCATTGTTCAGCGTGATGGCGATGCCCGCGCTCAACTGCTGCCCGATGAGTTCCAGCGCGGCGGACTCCTCCGGCGCCACGCGGCGTATCTCTGCCGCCAGCAACCCGTCGAAGTCGGCCAGGACCTCCAGCACCGCGCTGGGAGGGAGGTTCAGCTTGGCCAGGCGGCGCCCGTGGTAATCGACTTCCTCCAGAAAGACCTCAATGGCCCGGCCCCGCGCCAGGAGCCGCGCGGCCGCGCCCGGCGTAATGGCAAGCAGGGCCTTGCGTTGCCTGGCCTCCATACCGCGCCTGCGGAGGCGCCCTTCGAAGCGCCGCGCCAGCAACTCGCTCCGCCCCGCCACCAGACGCGCGAAGCGTTTCAACTGCACTTGCCATTGCCTGCCCAGCAGCCCCGGCGCACCGGCCAGCGCGGGCGGCGTACGTAGTGTCCGCACCGCGAATTAAAACGGCAGTTTGGGGAATATCCTGTAGGGGTGCTAGGGCTTTCCCCCGCGCTGGCGCAGCCGTTCGGTGAGCAGCTCGTGGCCGTTCTCGGCGGCCAGGCGCAACGGAGTCTTGCCTTCCTTGTTCCTGGGGTTCACCTGAGCCCCGTGGTCCAGCAGCGCCTCCAGCGCCTCGCTGCGCCCCCAGGAGGCCGCCAGGTGCAGGGGCGTGTTGCCGGATTCGGCGTCCTGCGCGTCCAGTTCCGCGCCGCGGTTGATCAGCAGCTCGACTGCCGCCCGGTTGCCGCCCAGGCAGGCATCGTGAAGCGGCGTGGCGCCGGAGTTGTTGCGGCCATCCACCCGCGCTCCCCGCTCCAGCAGAAGCTCGATGATTTCCTTGTGGCCTTTGAGTGCCGCGTCGTGCAGAAGAGTCGCGCCCTGCGGCGTTCGCAGGTCCGCGCCGGCCCCGCTGTCCAGAATCAGCCGCACCACGTCGGTCTGCCCGCGCAGCACGGCTTCTTGAAGGCGCCGCTCGGCGTTCTGCCCCACTCCGGCCAGCGTGGCCCCCGCCTTGAGCAGCACGTCCAGCATGCGGCTGTGGCGATACCGGAGGGCCTCGTCCAGCGGCGTCGAGCCCGAGCTGTCCGTCGCATTCAGCTCCGCCCCGGCCCCCAGCAGCAACTCGGCCACCTCGGCGTGCCCCTTCACCGCCGCCGCGTGCAGCAGCGTGGCGCCCGTCGCCGGGTTGCGCACGCGAAAGTCGGCCCCGCGCCCGAGCAGCAGCTTCACCACCTGGGCCTGCCCTTTCCAGACTGCCTCTTCCAGCGGCGTCGTCCCGCTTTGGTCCTTGCTCTCGAGCTCGGCGCCGCGCGCGAGCAGCGCCTCGACGATCCCCGTGTAGCCGCGGTTGGCGGCCAGGTGCAGCGCCGTCGAACCCGAGCGGTAGCGCGCCTTCAGGTCCGCGCCTTTGTTCAGCAGCAGCTCGACCACCTCCAGCCGGTTGGTGATCACCGCGTAATGCAGGGGTGTGGACCCGGCTTCGGCGTGGCGGGCGTTCACCTCCGCGCCGTGGGCCAATAGCAGTCGAGCGATCTCCTTGTCGCCGCTCCAGGCCGCGTCATGCAGGGGCGTGCCTCCCAGGGCGTCCCGCTCGTTCGGATCAGCCCCGGCCGCGAGCAGCTCCCGCACCCGCTCGATGTCGCCGGCCTTTACGGCTTGCGCGAGTTCCTCGGCGGTCCCGGCAGCCAGCAGCAGGCCCAGGCACAGCAACCCCGCGGCCAACGCCATGCTCTCAGGCTACCACTCAGTCAGCGGGCGGTCCCTCCACGACACCGCACGCGCGGCTTGTCCCGGCCCCTGGGGCGTCAGCGCCACCACCAGCCGAAGCTCGCTCACCTTACCGGGCAACCGCACGACCAGCTTCCGCGTGCCCCGGTTGGGGTTCTGGGGCGGCGCCGCCGTTGTGGGCGCCACCTGGAAAACGGCATCCGGCGGCGCGACGATGCGCGCGTCGAGGCTCGCGTCCCCCGCGCGCAGCCAGGCAGTGCGTCCTTCGAGCGAGACCTCGGCGCCGGTCACCATGCCCCAGAGAGCCTCCACCGGCCCCTCGGCCACGATCTCGTCCTGGACCACTACTTGCTGCCGCCCCGCCAGCGCCACGCCGCGCTCGAAGCGCCGCACTTTCCCGGGGTAGGCCTTGGCCAGGTCCATGCGCACGAAAGCCAGATCCGGCTCGGACCGAAAGGCCACCACGGGCGCTTCCGCCTTGGGATCCTGGTTATCGTCGTCGATCAGAACCGTGTTGTGCGACTCGGTGCGCATGCGGTAGTAGCTCCAGCGCTCCTTGCCGAAGTAGCCGGGCATGTTGTAGTCGTCCGAACCCAAGTCTATGGCCCAGCGCACGCCGCCCGCGTCTAGCACGAAGCTGCCCAGGTCGAGCTGGCTATGGCCCACCTTGAGATCGCCGGCCTTCACACCCACGAAAATCGCGCCGGGGCTCTCCCAGGAGCTGCGGAAGAAGGCCGCCCCGACGCCGCGGAACAGCGCGTCCAGCGGCCAGGCCGCCTGAGGCGGGCTGCCGCCTTGGCGCTGATACCAGACCAGGTCCAGAGCATCCGGGGCCGTGCCGGAAGCCAGGCGCTGCTGCTGGTGCCAGGCGTAGACCGGCTGCTTGAATCTGCGCGCCAGCCAGAACATCTCCTCGGCTCCGCCGATGGCGTCTCCGGCGTCGGCGTAGTTGAAAGTCCTGCCGGCGGGACCGCAGAAGTAGACGCGAAACCGCCCGGCCTGCTCGAAGCCCGGCGAGGCGGAAAGGTCGAAGTCAGTCCCCAGAGCCGTTTCCAGAGCCGCCAGAAAGTAGACGGTGTAGCGGGTGGCGTAGTGCCAGTAGCCGGGGCCTTCCGGCCAGCCGCCATCGGGGGCGTAGGAGGCCATGGCCAGCCGGATGGAGCGCAGCGCGTAACGCAACACGGCGGCGCTCTTCTCGGGCTCCTCTTCGGCCACCGCCAGCGCGCCGATCGAGATGCCGCCGTTGCACACTTGGTTCCAGTTGAAGCGGTTCACCGTCCACCAGCGCTGGGCCTCGTAGATGGCCAGAGCCTGGTTGATTCCCTTTTCCACCAGGGCCCGGCGGATCCAGGCGCGCTCCTCGGCGCTGAGATCCTTGTACAGCCAGTCGTAGCCGATGGCGAAGGCGTGAGTCATCTCGGCGGTGTCCAGGAAGTGCGAGGGGTTCCAGTCGGGAAAGGCCGCTGCCGCGCGCAGCTCGCGCACGGCGCGCTCCAGATACTGCCTCTTGCCCTCCAGCCGGTAAAGCAGCGCCAGCTTGTAGACCCGGTCCAGGCACCGCCGGCTCTGCGCCAGCAGGCGCGGGCCGACGATCTTGTACTCCACCGTGGGAGCGTTCTGGATTTCCTCGGCTTCGGCGAGGAGTTGCCGGTAGATCTTTTGCGCCAGCGGCTCGGTCCTGACCAGGGAGCGCATCCGCTCCACATCGCTGTCCAAGGCGATCAGCCGCGGATGCTCCCGCCGGAGCGTCTTCAGCGGATCATCGCCGCTCTGCGCCCAGGCCAGCGCGGCGAGGAATGCCAGGCACCATCGCTTCATGAACGCGCCGTTATCACTTCTTCTTGCCTGCCGGCGGCCCGGCCAGCATGCCGTCCAGGACCTTGAAGAGGCCCTTGCCCTCGAACAACTGCCGGTTGGGCTCGAAGGCATAGTCGTGACGGATCATCCCCTCGCCGTCGATGATGAACAAGTGGGGCATCTCTACGCTCGGGTTCCGAGGCGTGGCCTTCAGGTAGGAAGCCGCCATCTGGCCGCAGTCAAACAGCACCATCGTGGTCAGGAAGTTGGCTTGGATGAATCTCAGCACGGTGCTCTGGTTGTCGGGCGGCATGGCCACCGACAGGATGGCCACTCTGGAACCGTACTTCGCCTTGACCTCTTCCAGCAGCCGCGCCAGTGTCTGACAGTGCGGGCAGTCGGTTTTCATGAAGTCCAGCAGCACCAGCTTGCCGCGGAAGTCCGCCAGGTCGTGCTGGTTCAGGTTCAGATCGGGAAGAGAAAACCCGGGCGCCCGCCGGCCCGAGAGCTCGTCGGCGCCGGCGAGTGGGCTCGCCAGCAGCAGTGCCAGGGAAAACCAGCCGAATAGTCGCATTCCTTCAAGCTACCACGCGCGCCGCTGAAGCGTCGTCGCGTTTTTCGCCAGTCAGAACTGAACGCTCGCTGTGGGCGCACTGCTGTTCGCGCTGGCGCTGCGCCTGCTGCGCAGCCTGCCGCTCTTGGTGACGGGGCTGCTGGTCGCCGCTTGGTTTCTGGTGTCGATGGAGTGGCCTCATCCGTTGCCGGGCGCGGTGCTGGTGCTGGTGAACGCGCTGCTGGGCGCGACAATCGCCTCCCTGCTGTGGGGCCGGTTCCGCGCCATGGCGCTCAGCCGCCGCATCATCACGCTTGTTCTGCTGGCAGGGGCGCTGGCGGCCGAAGGATGGGTCGTAGGCGTGCTGGCAACCGAGGGCTTCGTGGAAGATCTCGCCCAGGTCCGCGCAACTTCGCTCCCCCGTGAGCAGCAGCTTCAGGAACCGGCCCCTTCCCGCTGGCGCTGATCGTTCACGGCAACCACCAGGGGCATGAGTTCTCCGAGCCGGGTTACGCGTACCTGGGCGAGTTGCTGGCCAGCCGGGGCTACATTCTGGTTTCCGTGGATGAGAACTTCCTCAACCTGGACTGGCTGGGGGACTACCGGACCGCGGAGCATCCGGCGCGGGGCTGGTTGCTGCTGGAGCATCTGAAGGTCTGGCGGGGCTGGAACGAGTCCAAGGACAGCGCGTTTTTCCGGAAGGTCGATCTCGCCAACATCGCGCTGATGGGCCACTCGCGGGGCGGGGAGGCGGCAGCCACCGCGGCGGCCTTCAACCGGCTCGCCTACTATCCCGGTGACGCCACCGTGCGCTTTGACTACAACTTCGCTATCAAGTCCATTGTGGCTATCGCGCCCAGTGATGGGCAGTACAAGCCTGCCGGGATGTGGCGCCCGCTGCGGGATGTGAGTTACCTGGTCCTCTATGGCGGCCACGACGCCGATGTTGCCTTCTTCGTAGGCAGCCAGCAGTACAAGCGGACCAGCTTCAGCCAGGGTTTCCCGGGGTTCAAGGCGCAACTGTACGTCTACCGGGCGAATCACGGCCAGTTCAACTCGGTGTGGGGCAGATTTGACGGCTCCCCGCCCGGGGGTTGGGTGCTAAACCTGAAACCGCTTATCGGCGGCGAAGAGCAGCGCCGGATCTCGAAAGTCTATATCTCCGCGTTCCTCGAAGCCACCCTGCGCGGAGGCCGCCAGTA
Source organism: uncultured Solibacteraceae bacterium (assembly GCA_964353255.1). GTDB lineage: Bacteria > Acidobacteriota > Terriglobia > Bryobacterales > Bryobacteraceae > VFZS01. The sequence continues at coordinate 25,241 of CAYGVJ010000068.1, forward strand.
CATCCCCATGTTCCAGGACTACCGGCGGGCGGCGGCCTGGCTGCCAGACACCGTCTACCTCAATCGTTACCAGGATGCGACCTTCCGGCCCGTGTGCACCTACGAGGAGGACTTCGACGTCACCTCGACGACCCTGCCGGGAGGAGCCATTCGTGGGCACAACCTTGCGGTCTGGAAGGAGCAGCGCATCCACTTCCGCGACGGTTCGCGCGAGGACAACGGCGTCTACCTGGGCTGGAGAAAGCCCGAGGAGAAGAAGGGCGCGCCGCCCGACTGGGCCAGCTACACCATCGAGTTGCCGGAACGATTCGCTCAGGAAGCGAAGTTGGGATCCGCGAGCGTCCTGGAGTTCGCCTTGGCTGACGCCGGCCAGGAGCCTCCGCCGCCCAAGGGCCAGGATGCCAAGAAGCAGCCCGACAAGAAGAAGGCAGAGAAGAAAGGCCCGGCCAAGAGGAAGGAACCGTTGGACCTGACTGTGGAACTGATTGCCACCGGCGGGCAGGCGGTGCGGTTTCCGCTGAGCCAACTGGGTCCCTTGTATGCGCCGCTCACGGTGAAGCAGCTCAAGATCAAGCCGCCGGGCCGCAGCCCCTACGGCGATGAGACAGAGCCAACTCTTCAACGGTATGCCCTATCGCTGGGGGCCCTCTCGCAAACCGGAAAGGGATTCAACCCGGCAACCGTGAAGGCCATCCGTTTCGTCTTTGATCGCTCCGGGGAGGGCGTCGTCATCGTTGACGACATCGGCTTCAGCCAGGCGCTGCCCTGAGAGGGGCTTCTGGCGGGGCGCGGTTGCGACGCTTGCTATGCTAAGGGGGAGGGACCGGCTTTGGTCCCCAGGGGCGCACTAGTGGGCACCGAGGCGAGGGCGAGTGTTGAGCAGCGCACCGACACGACCGCGGAGCCGGCCGGACTGGTCTTCAACATCATGCGCTTCTCCCTCCACGACGGCCCGGGCTTGCGCACCTCCATCTTCTTGAAAGGCTGCCCGCTCGATTGCTGGTGGTGCCACAATCCCGAGAGCCAGCAGTTCCAGCCCAGCCTGATGTACTTCGCGGAACGTTGCCGCCGCTGCGGCGATTGCGTCGCGGTCTGTCCTCACGGGGCGATCGCTCTGGTGGACGGCACGGTGGCGACCTCGGCGGCCTGCCGCCGCTGCGGCGCTTGCGTCGAGGCCTGCCTGGCGGAAGCTCGCCAGTTGTTCGGCTGCCGCATGACGCTCTCCCAGGTGATCCGAGAGGCCGAGCGGGATTTGGTCTTCTTCGACGAGTCCGGGGGCGGCGTTACAGTCTCGGGCGGGGAGCCGCTTTCCCAGCCCGAGTTCGCCGAAGCCCTGCTGGCCGCCTGTCGCCAGCGTCGCATTCATACCGTGCTGGACACCAGCGGATTCGCCCCGCGGGAAACCTTCCTGCGCGTCAGCCGTCACGCCGACCTGGTGCTCTACGACCTGAAGTTCATCGACGCTGGCAAGCACCGCGCTTACACAGGCGTCACGAACCAGCAGATACTGTCGAATCTCGAACTGTTGCGCGAGCTGAAGCGCCTCGTCGTCATACGCTTCCCCATCATTCCCGGGATCAACGACGGCGAAGACGACATCGCTCAACTGGCCGCTTTCCTTTCCAGGCTGGGGCTACGACGCATCGACTTGCTGCCCTACGTCGGCCTGGGTGTGGACAAGTACCGGCGGCTCGGCCTCACCTGCCGCGTCGCGGCGCTCCGGCCCCCGCCGGACGCCCGGCTCGGCCGCATCAGAGAAGAGCTCACCGAGAAAGGTTTTGCTGTCAACATCGGAGGCTAAGCGATGACCGAACGAGTCGCACGGTTGCGCCAGGCGAGCCTGGAGACAAAGCCCTGGCTCTCCATCGAGCGCGCCGCACTGCTCACCGAGTTCTATCGCCAGTCGGAGCCTTGCTCGGAGCCGGTGCTCCGCGCTCGCGCGTTTCACTACCTCATGGAGCGCAAGACCATCTGCATCTCCCCCGGCGAGCTGATCGTAGGTGAGCGCGGGCCGGCGCCCAAGGGCACGCCGACTTTCCCCGAGCTTTGCTGCCACAGCCTGGAAGACTTCGACATTCTGAACTCCCGGGAGAAGATCTCTTACCGGGTCGATGAAGAAGCCAGACGGGTCCAGGCTGACGTGATCATCCCCTTCTGGCAGGGCCGGAGCATGCGCGACCGCATCTTCCGCGAGATGGAGCCGGCCTGGAAGGACGCCTACGAGGCGGGCGTCTACACCGAATTCATGGAGCAGCGTTCTCCGGGCCACACCGTGCTGGGGGAGGTGATCTATCGCCGGGGTCTGCTCGACCTGAAGGCCGACATCGAGGCCAGTCTCGCCCGCCTGGACTACTTCAACGACCCGGAGGCCTACGACAAGGAGCAGGAACTCCGCGCCATGCTGATCGCCGCCGGCGCCGTGATCCGCTTTGCCGAGCGCCACGCCGACCAAGCGCGCCGCATGGCCTCAACCGAGCCGGATCCGCAGCGGAGGGCCGAGCTCGAAAGAATCGCGGCGGTGTGCGACCGCGTGCCGGCGCGCGCGCCGCGCGATTTCTGGGAGGCTTTGCAGGCTTACTGGTTCGTCCACCTGGGCGTCATCACCGAGCTGAACGGATGGGATTCCTTCTGCCCCGGCCGGCTGGACCAGCACCTGTACCCCTTCTACCGAAAGGGGCTCGAGGACGGCACGCTGACGCGGGAAACCGCCCAGGAGTTGCTCCAGTGCTTCTGGGTGAAGTTCAACAACCAGCCGGCGCCGCCCAAGGTGGGCGTGACGGCGGCCGAGAGCGGCACCTACACGGATTTCGCCAACATCAACAACGGCGGCCTGACCGCGGATGGGGCGTGCGCGGTCAACGAGGTCACTTACCTGATCCTCGACGTCATTGACGAGATGCGGCTGCTTCAGCCCTCCTCGAACCTACAGCTCAGCAAGAAAAACCCGGATCGTTTCCTGAAGCGGGGCCTGGAGATCGTACGCCAGGGCTGGGGCCAGCCTTCCATCTTCAACGCCGACCTCGTCGTTGAGGAACTCTTGCGGCAGGGTAAAGCCATCGAGGACGCGCGCATGGGCGGCACTTCGGGCTGCGTCGAGACCGGAGCCTTCGGCCGGGAGGCTTACATCCTCACCGGCTACTTCAACCTCCCGAAAGTCATCGAAATCACTCTCAACAACGGCGTGGACCCGCGAACGGGGAAGAAGATCGGCCTCGAGACTGGCGCCCCCGGCGGCTTCCAGTCGTATGAGGAAGTCTTTGCCGCCTTCCGCCGCCAGTTGCGGCACTTCATCGACATCAAGATCAAGGGCAGCCACAAAATCGAACGGCTCTACGCGCGCCACATGCCGGCGCCCTTCCTCTCTCTGCTCATCGAGGACTGCATCGCCAAGGGCCGCGACTACCACGACGGCGGGCCGCGCTACAACACCACCTACATCATGGGCGTGGCCCCTGGAACTTGCACCGACAGCCTGGCCGCGATCCGCTACCACGTCTTTGATCGGAAGACGCTCACCATGGGCCAGTTGCTCGACGCCCTGGCCGCTGATTTCGAGGGCCATCAGAATACCCGCCTGCTGCTATGGAACAAGACGCCGAAGTACGGCAACGATGATGACTACGCCGACACCATCCTGGTGGACGTCTTTAACGCTTTCTACGATGCCGTGAACGGCCGCAGGAACACTCGCGGGGGGACCTGGCGTGTTAATTACCTCTCTACTACGTGCCATGTCTACTTCGGCTCGGTCACGGGCGCCACACCTGACGGGCGCAGGGCCTTCGAGCCGCACTCCGACGGCATCTCCCCGGCACAGGGCGCCGACCGCCGCGGGCCTACCGCGGTCATCCGCTCAGCCGCCAAGATGGACCACGCCCGCACGGGCGGGACGCTGCTCAACCAGAAGTTCACCCCTCAGGTGCTCGCAGGGGAAGAGGGCCTGGACGACCTGGCGCACCTGGTCCGCTCCTACTTCAAGCTCGACGGCCACCACATCCAGTTCAATGTGGTGACCGCAGAGACCCTGCGCGCGGCGCAGCGCGAGCCGGAGAAGCACCGCGACCTGATCGTGCGCGTGGCCGGCTACAGCGACTACTTCTGCGACCTGACCACGGCGCTCCAGAACGAGATC
>CAYGVJ010000069.1:0-29026 GCA_964353255.1 uncultured Solibacteraceae bacterium
CACCTTGTCGGGGTCGTGCCGCAGGATGGAGCGCAGGCCCCGCGCGAAGGTGTGCCCTTTCTTCTCGTTCACCGGGATCTGGGTGATGCCGTCGATCTGGTATTCGACCGGGTCCTCGATGGTGATGATCTTGTCTTCGTCGTTCTTGATCTCGGTGATGGCCGCGTAGAGCGTCGTGGTCTTGCCCGAGCCGGTCGGACCGGTCACCAGCACCATGCCGTAAGGCTCCTTGATGTAGCGGCGGAACTTGGCGAGATCCGACTCGGGGAAACCCACCACGTCCAGGTTCAGCCGGGCGAACTTCTCGCTCATGGACTCCTTGTCCAGCACCCTCAGCACGGCGTCCTCGCCGTAAATGGTAGGCATGATGGAGACGCGGAAGTCGATCAGCCGGTTCTTGTAGCGCACGCGGAAGCGCCCGTCCTGGGGGACGCGCCGCTCCGCGATGTCCAGCTCGCTCATCACCTTGACGCGCGAGAGGATCGTGGAGTGCCACTCCTTGGCGATCGGCGGCATGGCGTAGTGCAGCACGCCGTCGATGCGGTACTTGATGGCCACCTCAGTGTCGCGGGTCTCGATGTGGATGTCGCTGGCACGCCGCTCCAGCGCGTTGAAAATCGTGGTATCCACCAGGCGGATGACCGGCGCGATATCGCTTTCCGCGGCACTGAGCCGGTCGATGGACAGGGTCTCTTCCTGCCCCTCCTCTTCGGCCACCACGTCCAGGGTGAAGCCCTCGGTGACCTCCTCGAGCACCCGCTGGCTCTGCTCGGTCTTCTTGAGCAGGTCGGCGATCTGCGACAGCGCGGCCACCTTGACCCGCAGCTTCTTCTGGAGCAGCAGCGAGAGCTCGTCGATCAGGTTCAAGTTCCTGGGGTCCGCCAGGGCGATCTCCAGGGTTCCGTTGGCGGCCTTGAGCGGCACGAAGTTGTAGCGGAACATCAGGTCCACGGGCACCAGGCGGAACAGCTCGTGGTCGATGGGGGTTTCCTTCAGATCCACGAATTCGCAGCGGTACCGCTCGGCCAGGGCGCGGGCCTGCGCGGCCTCCTCGGCCGGGTCGGGCGGCTTCACTCGATCGCTTGCCATAGTTACCTCAACGTCTCCGCCAGCGAAAAGATCGGCAGATACAGCGCCACCAGGATGAAGGCGACGAAGGCGCCCATGAAGATCATGATCGAGGGCTCGATCAGCGACAGCGCCGCCGTCATCCGGGTGTTGACGTCGTCCTCATAGAACTCGGCCACGCTGGCCAGCATGGTGGGCAGCGCGCCGGTGGATTCCCCTACCTCGATCATATCGATAGCCAGCCCGGGGACGATGCCGGTGGCGGCCAGGGCGGAGGAGAGCGCCTGCCCTTCCCTGACCAGCCGCTGGGCCTTGTGCAGAGCCTTGCGCAGGAGGCTGGAGCCGACGGAATCCGAAGCCGTCTCCAGCGCCTGCACCAGCGGTATGCCGCCCACCAGCAGCGTGCTCAGGATGCGCGCGAACTGGGCCACCTGGTATTTGATCCAGATCTCGCCGAACAGCGGAGCGCGCAACTTGAGCCGGTCCATCCTCTCCTGGGCGGCCTCCGCCCGCGACCACAGCCGGTAAGCGATTCCCGCCAGCACCAGGGCGGCTACGCCGCCCAGTACGTAGGTGCGGGCCGTGGTGCCCACGGCGATCAGAATCTGGGTCACGCGCGGAAGCTGCGCCGCCAGGCTCTTGTACAGCTCGGCGAAGCTCGGCACCACGTAGGTGACCAGGAAGACCACCAGCGCGCAGACCAGCGTCACCAGCAGCGCCGGGTAGATCAGCGACAGCACCAGCTTCCTGCGCACCGTCAGGGCCATGCGCTGGTAGGCGATGTAGCGGTCCAGAACCTCGGCCAGGCTCCCGCTCTTCTCCCCCGCCAGGATCGAGGTGACGTAGATGGGCGGAAAGACGCCCTGCCGCTGGAAGGCTTCCGACAGCAGGGCGCCGTTGCGCACATCGTCGCGGACGGCGCGGATGTGCCGGCCCAGCCGGGGGTCGGTCAGGCGGTCGGCCAGCAGGTCCAGGCCCTTCAGAATCGGCAGCCCGGCGCGCACCAGGGTGACGAATTGCTGGTTGAAGATCAGGAACCGCTCCAGGTTCAGCTTTCTGGGCCGGCCGGGGAGGCTGGGCAGGGCGCGTGCGCCGCCGCGGCGGCGGACCGAGTAGATCAGGTAGCCCTGCCGCGCGTAGCGGTCGCGCAACTCCTGCTCGGAGTCGGCCTCGGCGGTGTGCTGGTGTATCTCCCCGCGCGCGTCGGCGTATTTCAGCAGCCACTCAGCCATGGGTCTCGCCGGTCGTCCCCGGAGGGAACACACATACCTCCGCTGGGCTCACAAACGGATTGACGCAAGGCGGGCGACAAGCGTGTAGGGCAAAGCGTGGGGTTGGCTTTCCAGCCTGCCGGGTGCCCTCTGGGCGGGCCATTCGTGCCGGCCTCACCCCTTGTCGCTCTCGGTTTCCACCACCTCGGCCCCCGGCGGCGGCTCAAAGCGGAACAGCTTCTCGTCCAGGCGCGGGTTCAGCCGCTCGTACTCGAAGCGGAACTCCATCACCGAGCGGTCCTGGCCGGTGATCTCCAGGCGCCGGATCTCGTACGCGGCGTTGACCAGGAAGCCCACCTGCGTGTAGGGCAGACGGTCGGAGCGCGCCTCGGCTACGATCCAGGTGCCGCCATCTTCGGGGCGAGTGGTGAACCGCTTGAAATCTCGCTGGAAGTCCAGGCGGCCCAACAGGAAGGCCAGAGGCGCCCGCCAGTCGTCGCTCTCCTTGAAGCGGGTTTTCTCGACCCGGTTGTTGTCGGGCGTGTAGAGGTAGAACGTCTTGCCGTCGCTAACGAACAGCTTGCCGGGAGGGTTCGAGTACTCCCAGCGCATGCGCCCGGGCTTGCGCAGGTAGAGCTCGCCCCGCTCGGTGCGCCGGCGCTTCTGCGCGGTGTAGGTTTGCTCGAAGCGCGCGGCCAGCGTCGGGGCGTTGTTGTAGCGCTGCTCGACAGCGTGCAGGACACTGCTCAAGTCCTGGCCGGCCGCCAGGACCGGCAGTGCCGCAAAGGACACCCCTAGAACCCATCGGGTCACAGAATCATGGTCGCCTGGCTGGGCAGAATCGTGCAACTCAGGAAATGATCTTCTTTTCAGCCGGCGCCATACAGCCTCTACTGTATAGCCGTTTTCAGCGGCAGGCGCTACAATCGCAGTCTGCTTAAAAGAACGGCCCACTCGCCGATCGCAAGCGGCTGCCAGGGGACGTGGCCGGACGGGGCCACCAGCAGGCATGCCTCCCTGAGCGTGTTCTTCCCGGCCTACAACGACGCGCCCTCGCTGCCGGCGCTGATCGGGAAGACCTTCGCGGTCCTGGAGCGGCACGTGGCCGACTACGAAGTGATCGTGGTCAACGACGGCAGCCGCGACAACACCGGGCAGGTCCTGGAGGAGCTACAGCGGCAGCACGGCAGCAGGCTGCGTGTGATCACCCATGCCAGCAACCGCGGCTACGGCGGCGCCCTGCGCTCGGGCCTGGAAGCGGCGCGCAAGGAATGGGTCTTCTACACCGACGGAGACGGCCAGTACGACGTGGGCGAGTTGCCTGGCCTGCTGGTCCATGCCGTCCCCGGCGTGGGGCTGGTCAACGGCTTCAAGCTGGAGCGGCAGGATCCCTGGCACCGCGTTTGCATAGGCCGCCTCTACAACTCGTTCGCCCGACTCCTGTTTCGCATCCGCCTGCGAGACATCGACTGCGACTACCGGCTGATCCGCCGGGAGCTGCTCAAGGACATTCGTTTGGCCTCGACCAGCGGCACGGTCTGCGTGGAGCTGGTGAGGAAGCTGGAGCTGAGCAGGTCCGGGGTGGTAGAGGTCGGCGTGCATCACTACCCCCGGCTCCACGGCCGGTCGCAGTTCTTCCGCCTGCGGTCGCTGCTGGTGACGCTCGAACAACTCGTCTGCCTTCATCTGCGTCTGGTCATCGTCCCGGCTGGGGCGGGCTTTCTGGGTCGCATCGCGCGGGCCGGCCCGGCCCGCGTGGGGGCCCCTGTCTCCCGCCCGGAACGCGATTGACCCGGCGTTCCTCGCCGATTTGAGCGCCCTGCCAAGCTCGTGCATCTGGAGAACTTGGCAGGTTTGACCGATTATTTAAGTCTGTGCTAGCGTGGTGGTTCCAGCGCCCCGCCGGGCGCCTTCGCGGGCCGCCTCCTAGCGGAATTCGATGGATCAAATCCTGCGCGATCTGGGTGCGTTGCTGCTGAAGGCTGTGCCCACGTTCCTGCTGGTGGGCCTGCTGTACTTCTACTTGAAGCGCATGTTCTTCCGGCCGCTGGACCGGGTCTTGGAGGCTCGGCAGGCGGCCACCGAAGGCGCCCGTCAGGCCGCCGGGGAGACCTTCGCGAAGGCTGCGGAAAAGACCGCCCAGTGCGAGGCGGCGCTCCGTGCGGCGCGTGCCGAGATCTACCGTGAGCAGGAGCGGTTGCGGCAGCAGTGGCGCCAGGAGCAGGCTGTCGCGGTCGAGGAAGCCCGGCGCAAGGCCCATGAGATGCTGGGGGAGGCTGAGGTGCGGCTCCATACCGAGCTGGTCGAAGCCAAGCACGACATGGAGTGGGGGGCGGAGTTGCTGGCCACCGTCATCGCCGAGCGGGTCCTGGCCAGGAGAGTAATGTGAAGCGATTGGCCGTTGGGACCTGGATGGCGCTGCTGGTGGCCACGGCCTCGCTGGCCGCAGAGCCCGCCGCGCAGCACGGCGAAGCCGCCGAGACGCACGCTGCCGATCACACCACGCGGTGGAAGGTGGCCAACTTCATCCTGCTGGCGGGGGGGCTGGGCTACTTCATTCGCAAGAAGGGCGGGCCATTCTTCAGCGCCCGAACTCAGCAGATACAGCGGGATATCGCGGAGGCCGCGCGCGTGAAGGCGGAAGCCGAGGCGCGCGCTACCGCCATTGAAGAGCGCCTGGCCGGCCTGGAGGCGGAAATCGAGGAGTTGCGGCGCAGCGCGCGCCAGGAGTCGGTGGCGGAGGGCGAGCGGGTGCGCGCCCGGGTCCGGGAGAACCTCGCGAAGATACAGGCCCAGGCCGAGCGGGAGATCGCCTCGGCGGTGCGGGCGGCGCGCCAGGAATTGCGCCGGTTCGCGGCGGAGCGGGCCATCGAGCTGGCCGGGGAGCGGGTGCGCGCGCAGATGAGCGGCGAAGTCGAGGACGCTCTGGCGGCGGTGGCGATTCAGGAACTGGGGCGGACGCGGGAAGCGCGTCCGGACCAAGGGAGGCCCGTCTAGACCATGCCGGCCGCAGTGGCCTCCAGATACGCGCGGGCGCTCGCGGACCTGGTCACCAAACCCGGCTCGGCAGCCGAGCCCGTGCGCGTGCTCTCCGAGCTGGAGGCTTTTCAAGGCGCCATGACGGCATCCCCCGCGTTGCGTCACGTGCTGCTGGCCCCGTCGGTGCCTCCGCCGCGCAAGCGTGCGCTGATCGCCCGGCTGGCCGCCAGCCTGGAGCTCTCCGATCTGGTGCGGAAGTTCCTGTGCGTGTTGGTGGATCATCGCAGAATCCCGCTGCTGGCCGAAGTGCGGGAAGAGTTCGAGACCGAGATGGACCGGCGGGGGGGCCTGGTGCGGGTGGACGTGGCCAGCGCGGGCGAGCTGGGGTCGGGGAGGCACGAGGCGCTCAGCGAAGCGCTGGCGAGGCTGACGGGACGGCGGGCGCGGGTGCGTTTCAGGCTCCAGCCGGAACTGATCGGCGGCCTGGTAGCGCGGGTGGGCTCGACCGTCTACGACGGCTCGGTGCGCGGGCAACTTGAAGCCCTGCGGCGGCGCCTGGCGGGGACGGAACACTAAGAAAGACTCTATATGGCGCAGATACGAGCGGACGAAATCGAGCGGTTACTGCGGGAAGAGATCGAGAACTACGACCAGGCGATCAGCGTCGCCGAGGTCGGCTCGGTGATCTCGGTGGGCGACGGCATCGCCCGCATCTACGGCCTGGAGAAGGTGATGGCCGGGGAGCTGATCGAGTTCCCGCACGGAGTCTCCGGAATCGCGCTGAACCTGGAGGAAGACCAGGTGGGGGCGGTGCTACTGGGGGACTACACCGAGATCTGCGAACGGGACGAGGTGCGGCGCACCGGGCGCATCATGTCGGTGCCGGTGGGCGAGGCGCTCGTGGGGCGCGTGGTGAACGCGCTGGGCCAGCCGATCGACGAGAAGGGCCCCGTCCACACCGAGCAGTTCATCCCCGTGGAGCGGCAGGCTCCGGGCGTGGTGGACCGCCAGCCGGTCAAGGAGCCGCTGCAGACCGGGATCAAGGCCATCGACGCGATGATCCCCATCGGGCGCGGCCAGCGCGAGCTGATCATCGGCGACCGGCAGACCGGCAAGACCGCCCTGGTCATAGACACCATCGTCAACCAGAAGGGCGGCGACGTGGTGTGCATCTACGTGGCCATCGGCCAGAAGCGCTCGACGGTGGCCCAGGTGGTCAAGACGCTGGAGGGATTCGACGCCATGGACTACACTATCGTGGTGGCGGCCACGGCCTCCGACCCGGCCCCCATGCAGTACATCGCGCCCTACGCCGGCTGCGCCATGGGCGAGTATTTTCGGGACACGGGCCGCCACGCCGTGTGCTTCTACGACGATCTGTCCAAGCACGCCGCGGCCTACCGCGAGATCTCGTTGCTGCTGCGGCGTCCGCCCGGCCGCGAGGCCTATCCCGGCGACGTCTTCTACCTGCACAGCCGGCTGCTGGAGCGGGCGGCCAAGCTGTCGGACGAGCTGGGCGGGGGTTCGCTGACGGCCATCCCCTTCATCGAGACCCAGGCCGGGGACGTCTCGGCTTACATTCCCACCAACGTCATATCGATCACCGACGGCCAGATCTACCTCGAATCCGACCTGTTCAACGCCAACATTCGCCCGGCCATCAACGTGGGCATCTCGGTGAGCCGCGTGGGCGGCAACGCGCAGATCCGCGCCATGCGCCAGGTGGCGGGCCGGTTGCGCCTGGACATGGCCCAGTTCCGCGATCTGGCCGCCTTCGCCCAGTTCGGCTCGGACCTGGACAAGGCCTCGCTCGACCAGTTGAACCGCGGGCGTCACCTCACCGAGGTGCTCAAGCAGGCCCAGTTCCAGCCGCTGCCCGTCGAGAAGCAGGTGCTCATCCTGTTCGCCGGCACCAACGGCTACCTGGACGACCTGCCCCTGGACCAGTGCCGCAGGTTCGAAGAGGAGCTCTACCGTTTCACCGAGAACGCGCACCCGGGCATCCTCGAGGAAATCCGGACCGAGAAGAAGCTGAGCGACGAGCTGATAGCCCGCGTGCACGCCCTGGTCAAGGAATTCAAGGAGCGGTTCGCCAGCGAGCAACGGAGCTGAGAAGCTATGAAAGAACCGGATCACAACTCGAGCGGACAGGCAGAACTGCCTGTCCCACACTGCAACCAGAGCACTTGGCCCATCGTGGGACAGGCGGTTTCGCCTGTCCACCGATTCTTTCATAGCTTCTGAGCCATGCCCTCCCTCATCGACCTGCGGCGGCGCATCCGGTCGGTGCGCAACACGCAGCAGGTGACCAAGGCGATGAAGATGGTCTCGGCGGCCCGGCTGCGCCGGGCGCAGGACCGCGTGCTGGCGGCGCGTCCTTACGCGGCCATGTTCCGCGCCGTGCTGGCCGACGTGGCCGCGGCGGTGGCCGCCGACGAGCGCCTGGGTTCGCATCCGTTGCTGGCGCGGCGCGCCGAGGAGCGGATCCTGCTGGTGCTGATCACCGCCGACCGCGGGCTGGCCGGGGCTTTCAACAGCAATCTGAACAAGGCGGCGCTCAATTTCCTGGAGGAGCACTCCGCGGCCGCGGTCGAGCTGATGACGCTGGGGCGCAAGGGGCGGGATTTCTTCCGCAAGCGCCGGGTGCGCATCGCCGGCGAGCGCCTGGGGCTCACCCAACGGGCCCCGTACGCGGAGGTGGCCGCCATCGGAAGCGAGCTCGCCGGCCGCTACGAGCGCGCCGAGGTGGACGCGGTCTACCTGCTCTATAACGAGTTCAAGACCATCCTGTCGCAGAAGCTGGCGGTGGAGCGCGTGCTGCCCGTCGCGGTTCCCGCCGGGGCGCGGCGCCGGGACTACATCTACGAGCAGCCGCCACAGCAGTTGCTGGGCGGCCTGTTGCCGCGCTACGTCGAGATCGCGCTCTACCATGCGCTGCTCGAATCGGCCGCCGCCGAGCACGCGGCGCGCATGACCGCCATGGACGCGGCCACCACCAACGCCGGCAAGATGATCGAGAAGCTGACCATTTACATGAACCGGGTGCGGCAGGCCAGCATCACCAAGGAGATCATCGAGGTGGTGAGCGGCGCCGCCGGGCTGGAGTAAGCAAGGAGGTCTGAAGATGAGCACAACGCCCACCGCCATCGGACGCGTGGTTCAGGTGACCGGGCCTGCCGTGGACATACAGTTCCCCGAGGGACTGGTTCCCGTGATCTACACGGCCATCCGCATCACCAGCGCCGGGTTCGACGTGCCGCAGCCCATCAACATCATCGTGGAAGTGGCGCAGCACATCGGCGAGAGCCGCGTGCGGGCCATCGCGCTTCAGCCCACCGAGGGCCTGGTGCGCGGCATGCGCGCCGAGAGCCTGGGCCGTCCCGTCGAGGTGCCCGTCGGGCCGCAGACGCTCGGGCGCGTGATGAACGTAATCGGCGAGCCCGTGGACCACATGGGTCCCATCTTGACCGAGCTGCGCTACCCCATCCACCGCCCCGCCCCGTCCTTCGATGAGCAGTCCACTGAACTGGAAATGCTCGAGACCGGGGTGAAGGTCATCGACCTCATCGAGCCCTTCCTCAAGGGCGGCAAGACCGGCCTGTTCGGCGGCGCCGGCGTGGGCAAGACGGTCATCATCATGGAGATGATCAACAACATCGCCCTGCACCACGGCGGCATCTCGGTGTTCTCGGGCGTAGGCGAGCGCACCCGCGAGGGCAACGACCTGTGGCTGGACATGCAGCGCGCCGGCGTCATCGACCCGAAGGACTGGCAGAAGTCCAAGGCCGCCCTCATCTACGGGCAGATGACCGAGCCGCCCGGGGCGCGGCTCCGGGTGGGCCTCTCCGGGCTGACCGTGGCCGAGTATTTCCGCGACCAGGGCCAGGACGTGCTGCTGTTCATCGACAACATCTTCCGCTTCACCCAGGCCGGCAGCGAGGTCTCGGCGCTGCTGGGACGGATGCCTTCGGCGGTGGGCTACCAGCCCAACCTGGCCACCGAATTGGGCGAGCTCCAGGAGCGCATCACCTCGACGAAGAAAGGCTCCATCACCTCGGTGCAGGCCATCTACGTGCCGGCGGACGACTACACCGACCCGGCCCCGGCGACTACGTTTGCGCACCTGGACGCCACCACGAACCTCTCCCGCCAGATCGTCGAGCTGGGCATCTACCCGGCGGTGGATCCGCTGGCCTCGACCTCGCGCATCCTCGACCCGCGCATCGTCGGAGCGGAGCACTACACCACGGCCCAGCAGGTCAAGCAGGTCCTCCAGCGTTACAAGGAACTCATCGACATCATCGCCATCCTGGGCATCGACGAGCTGTCCGATGAGGACAAGCTCATCGTGGCGCGCGCCCGCAAGATCCAGCGCTTTTTCTCGCAGCCCTTCCACGTGGCCGAGCAGTTCACCGGGCAGAAGGGCAAGTACGTCAAGATCGCCGACACCATCAAGGGCTTCCAGGAGATCGTCGCGGGCAAGCACGACGAGATTCCCGAGCAGGCCTTCTACATGAAGGGGCCGATCGAGGAGGTCCTGGAGCACGCCGAGCAGTTGAAGGCGCGAGGCTGAAGCCATGACGGAGACGTTTCTGTTGGAAGTGGCCACACCCGAGAAGCTGCTGGTGCGCGAGCAAGCCTCCGAGGTTCAGATCCCGGCGGCCAACGGCTACGTGGGCATTCTGCCCGGCCACGCGGCCCTGCTGGCCGAGCTGGGCGCTGGCAAGCTTTCGTACGCCGCCGGCGGCCGCCGCCACTCCCTCACCGTCTCCGGCGGCTGGCTGGAAGTGGCCGCCGACCACGTCCGCGTCCTGGCGGACGGGGCGGAGTAGGGGGCGGCATAAGGCTGCGGGGCACTGTGGCCTTGGGGCGGTGGCCGGAGTCGTGGAGTAGCTTTCCCGGGTCAATCGCGGTAAGTTGAAGTCATGGGCGTGTCCTTGACAATCCCGGACTCGGTGGTTCAGGGTCTCCGCTTGCCCGAGGGGGAGATTGCGCAGCGTCTGCGAACCGAACTGGCCGTTGCGCTCTATTCCCAGGGGGTGCTCTCACTGGGGAAGGCAGCCGAACTCGCGGAACTCAGTCGCGCCCTGTTCGGGGAATTGGTGGGCCAGCGAGGGATCCCACGGCACTACGGCGACGAGGATCTGGCGCAAGACCTTTCCTATGCTCGTGGCGAGTGATACGTCGCCGATCTCCAATCTTGCCATTATCGGTCGGTTGGACCTCCTGCGAACTCAATTTCGGGAGATCTGGATTCCCCCTGCTGTCGAGTCCGAACTGGGCGCGCTTCCGCATCCGCCGGCGCTGGCAAGCATCCACCAAGCCTTTCGCGATGGGTGGATCAAGCCGCGCACGGTCCAGGGGGATCGGATCATACGGTTGCTGGAATGCGATCTGGATCGCGGCGAGGCGGAAGCGATTGCGTTGGGCGTTGAACTGCCGGCGGACTTGATCCTCTTGGATGAGAGAGAGGGCCGCTGCGCCGCACGCCGGGTGGGGCTCCGGGTGAGCGGTGTCTTCGGCGTCCTGTTGTGCGCCAAAGCGCGGGGTCAGATCGCGCTCGTGAGGCCTGAACTGGAGGCTTTGCGTAGCCGGGCTCGGTTCTTTGTCGCGCGACGCTTGGAGGAGGAAGTCCTGCGGCTCGCCGGCGAGTAGGCGCGGCCCCGTCTCAGCCAGGTGATTGCCTGCTTGCGCACTGCGCCGCCTGCATTTCCACGTGGCCGAGCAGTTGAGGGCGCGAGGCTGAAGCGATGGCAGAGACGTTCCTGCTGGAGGTAGCGACGCCGGAGAAGCTGCTGGTGCGCGAGCAGGTCTCCGAGACTCAGATCCCGGCGGCCAACGGCTACGTGGGCATCCTGCCGGGCCACGCCGCCCTGCTGGCGGAGCTGGGCGCGGGCGCGCTCAGCTACACCGCCGCGGGCCGCCGCCACTCGCTCACCGTCTCGGGCGGCTGGCTGGAAGTCGCCCACGACCACGTCCGGGTGCTGGCGGATGGGGTGGAGACCACTCCCCAGTAGCGTGTTGCGGGCTGACCCGTATAATTGAAGGCGGAGGTCGTGCACATGCCTCGGCTGGATAGCTTGCTCGACCGGAGGGCCGAGATCCTGGCCGTCGCGGCTCGTCACGGCGCGCGCAACGTGCGTGTGTTCGGCTCGGTGGCCCGCGGCGGCCCCCGCGCCGACAGCGACGTGGACCTCCTGGTGGAGTTTGAGCCGGGAACAGGGCTCCTGCGTCACGCGGCGCTCATCCGCGAGTTGGAACAGCTCCTCGGCTGCAAAGTCGATGTGGTTAGCCAGAACGGCCTGAAGGCGCGCATCCGCGCGCGCGTCCTCGAAGAGGCTGTCCCGCTGTGAGAGACGACGCGGAACGCCTCCGGGACATCCTTGACGCTATCCGTGAGGTGGAGCGCTACCTCGAAAAGGGCAGGGGCGAGTTTGACGCCAACGAACTGGTTCAGGTGTGGCTGCTGCATCACCTCCAGATCATCGGGGAGGCGGCCCGAGGGCTGAGCCGGGAACTGCGGTCTGGGCACCCCGAAGTTCCATGGGCCGACGTCATCGCCTTCCGCAACCTCGTGGTGCACGAGTACTTCGGCATCGACCTCCAGGAGGTCTGGGACACCGCTGTCAATGACCTGCCGCCGCTGAAGAAACAGGTGGAGAGCATGCTGCACACGCTGGGCGGAAGCGGGATACCCGAGGGGTAGGTGCCGCCAGGCGGTCAGTGACGTCTCGGTCCGTCTCCGGCGGCTGGCTGGAAGTCGCCCACGACCACGTCCGCGTGCTGGCGGACGGGGTGGAGTAGGGTATCCCGTCCTGTTCGGAAGCAACGGATCGGCGCCTCACGCCGAGCTCTCAGCAGCCTCCAGCCCTTGGTGGAGTACGGACTTGATGTAGGTCTGGTAGGGGAGTCCCCTTTTTGCTGCCTGCTTCCTGGCCAGTGCGATGTCGGCTTCGGGCAGCCGGATCGAAATCGTTCGTGAGGCGGCGATCCGGGCGGCCAGGGTTCTCCTGTCCAGCGGTTTCAACTTGCCGGCGCAGGCGGCCTTCTCAAAGTCCTGGTCGAGCCGGTCCCGGTTGCGGTCCCACCACCGGGCTTCCTCAGCTTCCGAGGCGAAGGCCGGGAGCTTTTGCTTCCTGCTTTGCTTCATTTCTCGCACTCCCAATAGAGCTTGGTGTCGGCCACGGAATGATCATATAGACATCGTGTATACGCTGTCAAGGCCGCTCGTACCGGCTGCCAGCCAGGCATGACCGCACCCAAACCCCGGCGGCCAACGGCTACGTGGGCATCCTGCCCGGCCACGCGGCGTTGTTGGCGGCAGGAGCCGTTCCGCCTGCCACTTTCCCGCTAGCCCTGGCGCGCGGTGTGCTAGAATCGAAGTGAGTTTGACTGTCTTGCGAATTCCGGCCCACAGTGCTTGAGCGGCCTTGGCCGCCCGTTGGATCTGCCCGAAATAGCCCGCTGTCAAATCTCAGGAGGATAAAGACATGAAGAACATTTTCGTGGGGAACCTGGATTTCGCCGCCACCGAAGCATCCATCCGATCCCTGTTTGAGGCGCATGGCGCCGTGGACCGCGTCAGTCTCGTGACCGACCGGGACACGGGGCGCTCACGCGGCTTCGCGTTCGTCGAGATGACGGACGAAGGGGAAGCGGACCGGGCTATCTCGGCGCTGAACGGCTACAATTTGAACGGGCGTGCGCTCAATGTGAACGAAGCGCGTCCGAGGACGAACCGCGGCGGTGGTGGTTTCGGCGAGCGCGGGAATCGCGGCGGCGGCTTCGGCCGGCAGCGTCGCGAACCACGCTGGTAGGCTTTCCGTCGTCCGAGCCCGGTTGCGCCTCCGAGGGCGCGACCGCGACCATGCCGCAAGGAGGGGGCCTTGGCCGGCCAATCCGGGACCACGTACAAGAAACGCCAGAGGGAACTTGCGCGCCTCGACCGCCAGCGCGAGAAAATCGCCAAGCGCCAGCGGCGGAAACTGGAGAAGCAGGCCAACCGCGCCTCTCCGGAGCCGCCGCCCGAGGGGTAATCGCGCTAAGATTGTGGGCTTATGGGCGTCGTGATCGAAGCTGTGTACTTGGGCCACAAGAAGGCGCGGCTGAGGCACGCGCCCTCGGGAGCCGAGTTCCTCACCGACGTCCCGCGCGACGCGGGCGGGGAAGCCTCCTCGTTTTCTCCGACCGACTTAGTGGCGGGGGCGTTGGGGGCGTGCATGATAAGCGTCATGGGCCTCGCCGCGGAGCGCGCGGGTATTGACCTCGCCGGGACGCGGATGCGGGTGGAGAAGGAAATGACCGGGCCGCCGCGACGGATAGGCCGGCTGGCGGTGGTGGTGCGGATGCCGGCGCGGCTCACCGCCGAAGAGCGGGAGCGGCTGGAGCGGGTTGCGCGCGAGTGCCCGGTGCTGCGCTCGCTCCACCCGGACGTGACGGTGGACGCGCAGTTCCTCTACGACGTCTAGGCCGGCCTACCCGCTCTCCAGCCCCATCTGCGACAGCCGGTAGCGGAGGGCGTTGCGGGTGAGGCCGAGCAGCCGGGCGGTAGGTGCCTCACCAGATTTCCACAGCCAGGTCTTCGACTTGGCGGAAGTGGTTATCGCGGGTTACGAGTGCCAGACCGTGCAAGCGGGCAACGGCGGCGATCCAGAGGTCGTTTTCGGGGAGCGGCCGGCCCTTGGCGCGGAGCTGGGCTTTCAGGCGGCCATACTCGCGGGCCGTGGCCACGTCGCAGGGCAGGGTTGTTCGGCCGGAGGCGAACTCGTCAATGCAGGTCCACCTGCTCGCAACCCTCCTCGATGGCCGCCCTCATCTCCTGAGCGCTCTGCCGGTCGAGGGATCCCGCGAAGCGAAGCAGGTTGGCGCCCGGCTCGCCCTCCGTCTGCGACTGGGCCAACGTCTCGACGAAGTCTAGGACGCGCCGTTGGAGCGCGGCGGGCAGGTGCTCCAGTTGCTCGGTGATTCGGTCTGTGATACTCACGTCGGCCATTAAGCGCCTCCACTGTCCGTCTGATTGTAGTGTAGCGCGCTGGGAGGCCGCCCTATCCGCTCTCCAGCCCCATCTGCGACAGCCGGTAGCGGAGGGCGTTGCGGGTGAGGCCGAGCAGCCGGGCGGCCTGGCTTTTGTTGCCCTCGGCGCGGTGCAGGGCCTCGCGGATGAGGGCCTGCTCGTATTCATCCAGAGTCATGCCCTCGGGCAAAAAGGCCTCGGCGGCGGGCTGCCGGGCGCGTGGGGCGGCTTCGAGGCGGATGTCGGCGGCGTCCAGGCGGCCGCCGGAGCAAAGCACCAGGCTGCGCTCGATGACGTTTTCCAGTTCGCGCACGTTGCCCGGCCAGTGGTAGCTCATCAGCTTCTCGATAGCGGCATCGGTGATGGAGTCGGCCCGGCTGCCGCTGGCTCGCGCCAGCTTCTCGACGAAGTGCTCGGCCAGGAAGGGGATGTCCTCGCGGCGCTCGCGCAGGGGCGGGATGTTGATGGGGACCACGTTGAGGCGGTAGTAAAGGTCCTCGCGAAAGGTCCCCTGTTCGAGGGCGGCGCGCAGGTCCTGGTTGGTGGCGGCGACGATGCGCACGTCGATGTGACGCGTCTTGTTACTGCCCAGCCGCTCGAACTCGCGCTCCTGGAGGACGCGCAAGAGCTTCACCTGGATAGTGGGGGGCACGTCGCCAATCTCGTCGAGGAAGGCGGTGCCCGTGTCGGCGTGCTCGAACTTGCCGGGCTTGGAGGACACCGCTCCGGTGAAAGCGCCCTTGTCGTAGCCGAACAGTTCGCTCTCCATGAGGTTCTCGGGCAAGGCCGTGCAATTGATCTTGACGAAGGGGCGGTCGCGGCGAGGCGAGTGGTAGTGGATGGCGCGGGCGATGAGGTCCTTGCCCACGCCGCTTTCCCCAGCCAGCAGCACGGTGGCCCGCGTGGGCGCCACCCGCATCACCGTGGCGAAGATTTCCTGCATGGGGGGGCTGCGCCCGATGATGTTCTCGAACTGGTAGCGGCGGCCCAGCTCCTCGCGGAGTTGCCGGTTCTCGTCCTCCAGGGCGCGGAAGGCGAGCGCCTTGCGTACCACGGTCATCAGGTGGTCCAGCGAGAACGGCTTCAGCAGGAAGTCCGCGGCGCCCGCTTTCATGGCCGCGACCGCGGTCTCGATGGTGCCGAAGGCGGTCATGACGATGACCGGGGTCTGGGTGTTCTGCCGGCGAATGAGCGACAGCAGCTCGAGGCCGTCCATGCCGGGGAGCCGGAGGTCGGTCAGGATCAGGTTGGCGCGGTCGGTCAGCTTGAGGGCCTCCTCGGCCGAGCCGGCCAAGTCGGCATCGAAACCGGCTGAGCGAAGCTGAAGCTCCAGCACGCGCCGGAGCCTGTCTTCGTCCTCGACAATGAGCACGCGGGTCTTCATGCTTTGCGCTCCGTGGGCAGGTAGACGCGGAAAACGCTGCCCTTGCCGGGTTCGCTTTCGGCCGCCATTGTACCGTGGTGGAGATCGACGATCTTGGAGACGATGGCCAGCCCCAGGCCCACGCCGTCGGACTTGGTGGTGAAGAAGGGGTTGAAGATGCTCTCCCGGTACTCGGAAGCGATGCCCGAGCCGCGGTCGATGACCGTCAGTTCGACGTTGCCGTCCACGGGGCGGGTCTTCACGGTTATGGCCCCGCCGGGCGGAGTGGCCTGGGCGGCGTTGAGGAGCAGATTGAAGACCAGGCGCTCGAGGAGTTCCGTGTCGAAGGGAAAGGGACGGACGTCGGGGGAGTAGTTCTTGTAGACGGTGACTTGGCAGGGCGGGCTGTGGCGCTCAAGCTGAGCGACGGCGCGGTCGATGACTTCGGCCAGTTCGGCCTCGACCGGGCGGAGCTCGAGGGGCCGGGCGAATTCCAGGAAGCGGGTGACCAGGGAGTTGATGCGGTCGGTCTCGGCGGAGATGAAGCCCACCAGCTCGGAAGCCAGCGAGTTGTCCTGGGGCAAGTTCTTGACCAGCATCTCGGCGGAAGCGCGGATGGTGCCCAGCGGGTTGCGCAACTCGTGGGCCAGGCCGCCGGAGAGCTGGCCCAGGGCGGCCAGACGCTCGGAGCGCCGCACCGCGGCCTCCGCTTCCTGAAGGTTGCGATTGGCCTCCGCCAGTTGATCGGCGGCCGCCTGCGCCTTGCGCGCCTGGACGCGGTGGGCCTCGGCCAGGCTCTGCGTGAGGTAGCCGGTGACGGCCAAAAAGGCCAGGCGGAGACTCAGCTCGGCGACTTCGTCGGGCGGCAGCGTGTAGCGCGTCCAGTCCAGGAACAGGAGGAAGGAAAGATAGGAAGCGCAGGCCAGGACGGTGAATAGCACCGTGCCCCCGGCCCCCAGCGTAGTGGCCGCCGAGATGACCGGGATGAGCAGGATAAGGTGGTAGCTGCTGTTCACGCCGCCGGTGAAGCCCATCAGCAGGTAACCCAAGGCCAGCTTGGAGAGGTTCGCCAGCACGCTGCCGCGCCTGGTCAGCAGGAAGGGCACCCTGCGCTCGGCGATCTGTAGTGCGGCGAGCAGAGACAGCAGGCTGTAGGTGAGCGGCCCGCGTTCCGGGCCGCCCAGCGCCAGGGCCGCGAACAAGACGATCAGCACCAGGTCCTGAATCATTCTGCGGAAGAGGTCCAAGTGTCATCTTAGCCGGGATTGTGCCAGAATGGAGGATCAGCCCCATCCGCATGAACCCTTCCGCAAGCCCAAACGCAGACTGGGAGGACGTTGTGCCCTCTGCCCAGGAGAGCACCTTCGGCGACCTGCTGTCAGAGTTTGAACAGTCGCAGCGGCGCGCCGCCGAGGGGGGCGGAGAAGGCCGCTCGGGAAGGGTCGTGGCGGTGACCGGGGAAGCGATTTTTGTGGACATCGGCCTGAAAACTGAGGGCGTGATCCCGGCCGAGGAATTCCGGGACGCCGACGGCAAGGTGGGCGTCGAGGTCGGCGAGCGAGTAGTGGTCTCGATTAAGGGGCGAGATCCGGAGGGGTACTACCTCCTGTCGAAAGTCACGCTGGAGCGGCCCAAGGACTGGACCGGGCTGACGCGGGCCTTCGAGGAGAAGCGCGCGATCGCTGGAGTGGTTACGGGCGTGGTCAAGGGCGGGTTGAGCGTGGACGTGGGCGTGCGAGCGTTCTTGCCGGCTTCGCGCAGCGGGGCGAAAGATCCGGCGGAGCTGGAGAAGCTGGTGGGCCAGGAGATCGCCTGCCACATCATCAAGCTGGATGTGGCCGATGAAGACGTCGTGGTGGACCGGCGGGTGGTGCTGGAGGAAGATGAAGCCAAGGCGCGCCAGGCGGCCTTCGCGGCGCTCGAGGAAGGCGCGGTGGTGCGTGGGACCGTGCGCACCCTGACGGAGTTTGGGGCTTTCGTGGACCTGGGGGGCGTGGACGGGCTGCTGCACGTCGCCGACATGGCCTGGAGCCGCGTGGGCAGGCCCTCGGACGTGCTGGCGGTGGGGGACGTAATCGAAGTAAAAATCCTCAAGGTGGATGCCGAGAACCGGCGGCTGTCCCTGGGGTTGAAGCAGCTCACGCCGGAGCCTTGGAGCCTGGCGCCGGAGAAGTACAAGGCGGGCGACCGCGTGCGAGGCCGCGTGACGCGGGTGGTGGATTTCGGGGCCTTCGTGGAGCTGGAGCCGGGCATCGAGGGGCTGCTGCATCTCTCCGACATGTCCTGGTCGAAGAAGGCCCGCAAGCCGAAGGACGTAGTGAAGCCGGGAGAGATGGTCGAGGTGGTGGTGCTGGGCGTGAGCGCCGCCGAGCGCCGCATCGGCCTGGGGCTGAAACAGACGCTGGGGGATCCCTGGGACGAAGCCGCCGAGCGCTACCCGGCGGGCAGCGTGGTGGAAGGGACCGTAAGCAACCTGGCCAAATTCGGAGCGTTCATCGAGCTGGCCGACGGGCTGGAGGGGATGATCCACGTCGCCGACTTGAGCGCGGAGAAGCGGATCAACCACCCCCAGGAGGTGCTCAAGCCGGGTGAGAAGGTGCGGGCGCTGGTGCTGGAGGTTGACCGCGCAAGGCGGCGCATCCGCCTGGGGCTTAAGCAGCTTCAGCCGACGACCGCGGATGAGTACATCGCCGAGCACAAACTGGGGGACCAGGTTACGGGGCGGGTGGTCGAGATCCGGGGGAGCAACACCCGAGTCGAGGTGGCCGACGGGGTGTTTGCGGAGTGCCGTCTACCGGGCCGGCAGGAGCCTTCCGAAGCCGAGGCGGGCGAGCCGGCGCAGCCGGACCTGGCCTCGCTGACGGCCATGCTGTCGGCGCGCTGGAGGCAGGGCCAGGCCGCCGCGCCGGAACCCATCCGGGCGGGCCAGATCCGCAGCTTCCGGGTTGTTGCGCTGGACGCGCGGGCCAAACGCATCGAGCTGGAGCTGGCGGGGTAAGCGGCCATAGGCCCTTGGGCGCTCCACGACTGGAAGCAGCTACTTCATCAGCAAGTCGAAGAACTCCTGGTTGCTCAATCCTGCCTGGCGAATGATGCTCTTGACGATGTGTTTCGGCAGGTCGAACCGTTCATGGCAGGGAACGGTGATCCGTCCGGGTTTGGAGGGGTGCTTAAGCTGCAGGTGCGACCCACTCGTCTCATGGATGTAGAAACCGCCTTTTTCCAAGGCGTGGATGACATCCCGGGCCTTGAGATTGCCAAGCTTGGGCCGCATCCGGCTAGACGGCGACTTTCAGTTCCTCGACCAGTGGCTGCTGGCGAGTAAATGGGTCTTCCGGGATCTCCTCATGGTCCTTGAGCAGGCCCCGGAGGTGACACAAGATGGCATCCCCGGCCATCTCTCGTGCCTCTTCCAGGGTGCGACCGTAGGTCACAATTCCCGGCAGGGCGGGCACAATGACCTGGAAGCCACCTTCCGTAAGTCGTTCGTAGATGACGGTATAGCCGTATTCCGCCACGGGCTTGTCCTTCCCGGATCGGGAGCCTACTCGGCGCACCGGCCGGGGGTTCCCGCTGGGAACGTAACCCAAGTGTAGCACCGTGGGAGCGGGGATGAAAAGGGCGGGCCAGATTCGCAGCTTCCGGGTTGCGGCCCTGGACGCGCGGCCCAAGCGGATCGAGCTAGAGCTGGCGGGATAGGCCAGAGGGCACTCAGTTTGTCCTTCCGGCCCGGCCCAAGCCGGGCCGGAAGAAAGTGGCGGAAGTCAGAACACGAACTTCAGGGCGAACTGCGCCATGCGCCACGGGAAGGTGCTGGTGATGGTGCCGAAAGTGCTGGCGCTGCGGGTGGAGTTCGGCGCTTGGAAGTTCGTTTTGTTGAACAGGTTGAAGAACTCCGCGCGGAACTCGAGCCGCCGCGTTTCCTTCCACAGCGGAAAGGCTTTGTGCAGGCCCAGGTCGGTGTTGTAATACGCGTAGGCGCGGACGATATTGCGCCCGGCGTTGCCGAAGGGATTGGGATGCTGCGCATCGACCGGGATCACGACGTTCGCTTTGTTGAAGTAGTTGCCGATGGAGCGCTGGTCCAGCGGCGCCAGCGGGTCGCCCAGAAGACTCGGCCGGTACGACGTCAAATTAGTTACCTGGAACTGCGATGAAGGACTGTAGTTCAGGTTCACGGGTAAGCCGCTGGCCATGGTGTTGATCAGCGTTCCGCGCCAGCCGCCCAGCAGGGCCGTCAGGAACGGGTTCACGGATGAGCCGAACTTCCGGCCCTTGCCGTAAGGCAGGTCCCACACCAGCGTGGAGGTGTTGTTGAACGGCTGGTTGTAGCTGCCGACGCCTTTCTCGTTCTGCAGGGCCCGGTAGTTCACCATCGAGCTGTCGCCGTTGAACACTTCCAGGTGTCCGGCGGCGTTGTCCATCACCTTGGACCAGGTGAACGAGTTCAGGAAGTACAACCCTCCGGAGAACCTCTTCTCCAGCTTGGTCTGTAGCGCGTTGTAGGCGGTGAAGCCGCCGCCCCAGGAGATTTCGACGGCGGCGAAACCCGGAATCGGCCGCCGCGCGTTCAGGGCGACGTTTTCGCCCGGGTTCTGGGGGCGCGCCTGATTGTAATCGCCCAGGATCACCACCTTCACGCTGCGATTTCCGACGTAGGCCAGATCGAGGATCAGATCCTTGGCCAATTCGCGCTGGATGGTGAAGTGCCAGCTCATGACGTAGCCCGTGCGAGTATCCGCCGGCGTATATCTCAATTGGGTGTTGGCCAGGTTCAAGTTCGACAGCGACAACTGGTTCGACGTGTAGCCCAGCATGGTCGGGCGGAAGCAGCTTGTCGCGGCCACGTCCTGCGCGCAGATCGGAGCGTTTAGCGGATTCGGATTGGTGATCGTGATGGCTATGATCGAGGGCGGATTGTAGGAGAGGAGATTCTCGCCGCCCAGGCGGTTGAAGTGAATGTAGCTGATACCAAAGCCGCTGCGAACCACGGTCTTCGGCGTGACGCTGTAGGCCAGCCCGACGCGCGGAGCGAAGTTGTTGCGGTCCGGCTTCACCAGGGCGCGGTTGTGTAGATGCCGCCGCTCGAAGCCGGGACCAGCTTGGGGCCCGACGGGTCGAAGTTGCTCAGGTGCAGCCCGTCTTCCCACTGCGGCGTGCTGTTGCGCCGTCCCAGGCCCGCGAAGCCGTTGATCTGCTGGGTGTTCAGGCCGCCGGCCAGCGCCGGATCCGTGGGGAGCCCCGGGATGCCATAGCCGTCCTGCATGTTGGGCAGGCCGATCTGCACCGGCCACTTGCCGCCGATGGACTTGGTGACGCCCAGGCGGAACTCGACCAGCGAGGTGGGATTCATGTTGTAGGTGAGGCCACCCGCAACCTGTTTGTTCACGATGTTCACGTTGCCGTTGCTGGTGTCGGCGCCGACCGGCAGCGGGATCACCGGCGTGTCGGTCTGGTTGAACTCACGGCGGCTGTAACGGAAGAAACCCATCAGCTTGTCGTTGAAGTACTCGTCCGCCCGGAAGTCGCCCTTGTTATCCGTGGTGGGAATGCTGGGCAGCGCCTCGTAGTTGTTGGCGTTGCCCGGCAGCGTGGGCGCCACAAGCTGGCTGAATACCTTCTTGGCGAAGGCGGTGATCAGCGACGGCGGGACCACGCCGTTGGAGTAGACCTCGCCCGTGTAAGGGTTCTTGATCGGGATTCCGAAGATGCCGTTGCGCGGGTCCAGCGTGGGGATGGTCTGGTAGCTGAGCGTCCGCGTCACGCGCCGCAGCCCCTCGTAGTCGGCGAAGAAGAACGTCTTGTTCTTGATCACAGGCCCGCCGAGCGAGCCGCCGAACTGGTTCTGCTGGAAGACCGGCTTGCCATAGCTGGGCTTGAAAAACCCGACCGCGTTCAGGTCCGTATTGCGCAGGAACTCCCACACCCCGCCATGAAAGGCGTTGGTTCCGCTCCGCACCGACACGTTGACGATCGCGCCGCCGGCGCGGCCGTACTTGGCGCTGAGGTTGTTGGTCTGTACCTTGAACTCGGCAATCGCGTCGGGGCTGAGCTGAATCGCCTGGTTCGAGTATCCCTGGTTGCTGGTGTTGTAGGCGTTGTTGTCCACGCCATCCACCTGGAAGTTGTTCAGCGCACTCCTCAGGCCGTTGACGTTGAAGGACCCCTCGCGGAAGTTGCTGCTGCTCTGGTCCATGCCGAGGAACGACCGTCGTACGCCGGGCGTCAACAGCGCCAGGTCGGCGTAAGACCGCCCGTTCAGCGGAAGATTGACGATGGTGGTGCTGGAGACGACCTGGCCGCGGTCGCTGGAATCGGTCTCCAGCGCCGCCGCGGCATCCTTGACGTCCACAGTCTGCGTCGTCTCGCCAACCGTCAGCGCCAGGTCCACTCTCTGGCGTGCGCTTACCGATGCGGACTCGAACTGCGCCAGGCAGGCTGCCGGCACGACGAGCAAGAGGATGACACTGACGATTGGGATCGCTTTTGACACTGGAATCTAACCTCCTTTGCACACGTGTGAAACGCCCGTACATCCGGAATAAGGCAAGCCCCACGAGAATGTCAACAGCCCGAAACTGGCGCCGGGTTTGAGTTTCGCGCCAGAACCGCCGCCGGTGTTTTCAGAAGAACCGCACCGTGTAGGTCAGCCGCACGCTGCGCCCCATTTCCGGGGCCCGGTCCTTGATGAACGACAAGTGGTTGCGGTAGAGCCGGTTGGCGGCGTTCGTCAGGTTCACCGAGATGACTTGCAGCGTGTGCTGGCTCGCCCAGTTGTAGGAGGCGTCGAGGTTGAGCAAGGCATAGCCCGCGGTGCGGGTCTCGGTCGGGAAGAGGTGCGACTGGGCGTTGGTCAGCACCAGTTCCGGCTTGAGTCGCAGGTTCTTGTGAGCGTAGTCCAGGCTGATGCGGCCGCGCGCCGGCGGGATGCGCGGCAGGGGCGTGCGGGAATCGCGCAACTGGGCGTCCACGGCATCCAGGGATGTGTCCAGCACCAAGGTGGGCCGGAGGTGAAAGTCCACGTGAGCTTCCGCTCCCAGATAGCGGCTGCCGGCCTGACGGTACTGCGCCTCGATCAGCCCGTGCCTGATCTGTCCGGTGGGCGCCAGGTAGACGAAGTGGCTCAGGGCGTAATAGAAGAAGTTCGCCTCGCCATGGATCCGCGCCGAGCGTTGACGCAGCGAGAGGTCCACGCCCTGTCCCTGCTCCGGTTCGAGTGCGGGGTTGCCGATCTCAAAGGTGAGGTTCCCGGTGTGCGGGCCATGGTTGTATAGCTCCTCCAGCGCGGGCGGGCGGAAGGAGTGAGTGTAGTTGAGCGCCAGGGCGCCGTCGCGCCACAGGGGGAGGTGGGCCCCGGCGGCTGCTGAGAGGCCGATGAACGAGCGGCGACGCAGTTCCTGGGGCGAGTAGCCGGCATATTCGACCCGTCCGCCGAACCGGAGCCGTACTCGCTCGATACCGAGTTCCTCGAGCCCGAACAGCGCCGCACCGCGCTGCCGGACCGGAGGCGCTAACCGCTCCTCGCCCGAGGCACTGAAGCTGCGCTCCAGGCCTGAGAAGCCGAACCGCCCGGAAAGCCCCCCGGCGGGGCGCTGCTCGAAGGTTCCCCGGTAGACGAACTGCTTGTTGAAGAGCTGGGTGCCGACTACATCGTCCTCCAGCTCCTTGTGCATCCAATCGCTGTAATTGAGCGCCAGGTCGAAGCGGTCCAGGCGGGAGCCCAGGTTGCCACGGCCGGCGTTGAACCGCAGGTTGTGGCGGCGGAACGCCAAGTCTACCAGGCCCGCCTCATCGTTGTGTTCACCTTCGGCGGTTGCTGAAAAAGCCTTCCCCCAACTCGAAGAGGACAAGCTAAAGCATGTCCCACAATGCCGAACCAGTGATTTGCAGACCCAGGTGGGGCATGCTTCAGCTTGCCCACCGATTTTTTCAGCAACGCCTTCGGCGTGCGTGCCGGACGGCACGCCGTAACGGCCTTCCTGGAGGCCGTAGCTGAGGCTGAACAGGGCGCGTTCTCCGTAGCGGCCAAAGCCGCCGAAGGCGTTGCTCATACGGGTGTGCGAGTTCTCGACGCGGCCAGCGGGCGTCTGGTAGTCCCCTGTGCGCTGCTCGCCGCCGTCTCCCCAAATCAGCCAACTGCCCACGCCGTGCTCGAAGCCCGCGCCTCCGCTGGCCAGGGCGTTGCCCGAGGCGGCGTTGCCGGTGATGTAGCCGCTGCTGCGCTGGTGCGGCTGCTGGCGGGGCTGCTGGTGACCAGTGATGATGTTGATGACCCCGCCCAGCGCGCTGCCGCCGTAGAGCATGGTGGTCGGGCCTTTGACCACCTCAACCCGGTCAACCGCCGAAGAATCCAGCGGCTCGCCGTGGTCGCCGGACTGAGAAGAGATAGTGCCCGTCGGGATGCCGTCCTGGAGGATCACTACGCGGTCGCCGTCAAAACCGCGGAGCACGGGCCGCGTGGTGCCCGGCCCGAAGCTGCGCTTGGCCACGCCAGGCTGGTCGTCGAGGACCTCGCCCAGCGAGGGGGCGTTGCGGGTAGCCAGTTCCAGAGAGTCCACTGCGGTCACCGCCTGAAACGTCTCCAAAGGGGTCTGCTCGGTTCCGGAGGCGGTGACCGTCACCTGCTCATGCACAACGCCCAGGCGAAGCTGGAAGTCCAGGGCCGCTTCCTGGCCTGGCGCCAGCACTACCGACCGCTTGTGATTGATGGTGGCGTGCAGATGGGCCAGCACATCGTAGTTGCCGGGGGGAACCTCTGTGAAGCGGTATTCGCCCCGGTCGTCGGTTTCCGTGACCCTGCGGAGCTGCGTGATGGTCACGGTGACGTGATGCAGCGGGGCGTCGCGCCCTTCCAGCGTCACGCGCCCGCGGAGGGCGGCCGCCGGGGTCTGGGCTCGGCTGCCCGGAGCCACGCACAGGCAGAAAAACAGGAGCCTAGCGCACTGGCGCGAACTTCCGGGCCACATACTCTTCCAGGAGTTGGATGAAGTCGGCCCCCAGCCGGTTACCCTGAAGGGTGGTCGCCAGGTGGCCCTCGATGTATACCGGCGCCTTAGGTTCCTCGGCGGCCCCGGGCAGCGAGATGCCGATGTCGGCGTGCCTGGACTCGCCAGGGCCGTTGACCACGCAGCCCATCACCGCTACCCGGAGCTGCTCGACCCCCGGGAACTGCTCCTTCCACGCCGGCAGGCGCTGGCGGATATAGTCCTGAACCTGCGCTGCCAGCTCCTGAAAGAAGGTGCTCGTGGTGCGGCCGCAGCCGGGGCAGGCAGTCACCTCTGGAACGAAGCGGCGCAACCCCAGCGCCTGGAGGATCTGCTGGCACACGAAGACTTCTTCGATACGGTCTTCGCCGGGCGCCGGAGTGAGCGAGGCGCGGATAGTGTCGCCGATGCCTTCCTGAAGCAGAATGGATAGCGCGGCCGCGGTAGCCACCACGCCTTTCAATCCGAGTCCGGCCTCGGTGACGCCCAAGTGCAAGGGATAGTCGCACCGAGCGGCCAGAGCGCGGTAGACCTGGATAGTATCCTGGACGCCGCTCGCCTTGGCGCTCAGGACAATGCAGTCATGCGGCAGCCCGTAGGTCTCCGCCGCCTGGGCCGACTCCAGGGCGCTCCTCCACAGGGCCTCCAGCATGACCGCGTGCTCCTCGCGTGGTTGCGGCTGCCGCGCGTTCTCTTCCATCATGCGCGCCAGGAGCGCCTGATCGAGCGAGCCCCAGTTGACGCCGATGCGCACCGGGCGGTCGTGGGTGATGGCCGTCTCGATCATGGTCCGGAAGTTCTCGTCGTGCTTCTGGCCGATGCCCACGTTGCCCGGATTGATGCGGTACTTGGCCAGGGCGCGGGCGCACTCCGGATAGCGCTTGAGCAGCAGGTGGCCGTTGTAGTGGAAGTCGCCGATGAGGGGCACGCGAATGCCGCGGCGCTCCAGGCCTTCGACGATGCCCGGCACGGCGGCCGCGGCCTCCGCCGTGTTCACGGTCACGCGGACCAGCTCGCTTCCGGACCGCTCGAGCGCGGCCGCTTGCTCGACGGTGGCGGCGACATCCGCGGTATCCGTGTTGGTCATGGACTGGATGACGACGGGGCGGTCCCCACCCATCTTCACTCCGCCCACGTTCACCACTACCGCGCGCCGGCGCATCAGAGAAGCCCTGAGCTTTCATTCTAGTATTCCAGCCGTCCCGGCCGGCGCACAGCCATTAGCTCGTCGAATCTGTTACGATCTGCTCTCCGGCTGGTCTAAGCAGGAGAGAAGGAGGAATTCATGAGTGGCAATCGCAAGAGCCTTGAGAAGACAATCGGCAACGCTTTGTCCGGAAAGGGTTCCCATGTGGCAACCAAGAGCCTTTTTGCGGGACTTGGCTGGAAAGCCGCCGGCGCCCGACCCGAGGGCGTCCCCCACTCGATTTTTCAACTGCTGAATCACCTGAGCTACTGGCAGGATTGGGGCGTGAAGTGGCTGGACGGGGAGGATCCTCCAGTGCCCAAGCATGCCGCCGGCGGCTGGCCCGGCAGCCCCAGCCCGACAAGCTCGCAAGAATGGCAGCGGGCCGTCCGAGCTTTCCGGAGTGGACTTGTCAAGCTCGAGCGGCAGTCTCGTGAGGCGGACCTCCTAGCGACGCGCGGGAAGCACAACCGGCTGGGAATGCTTCAGTCGCTCGCTTCGCACAACAGCTATCACATCGGGCAGGTCGCCTTGCTGAGGCAGATGCTTGGAGCTTGGCCGCCTCCCTCCGGTGGGCTGACTTATTAGCCCGCTGGATGCCAGAGCGGCGGCCGCCATCGATGAGGAGGAGAAAATGAGCGTCAAAGGGAGCATTCTCTTCGTTTTGATGTCCGGATTGATGATGAATGCGGCCGGCAAGCGGGTCGTCGCCGCAGATAAAGAGCGTGAGAAGGCCGTTATCGCCAAAGTCATCCGGGATTCGATCTGCTGGGCTTTGAACAAGGACCGGGCGCTCCAGGAGAGCACCATGGCCCACGACGAAGACCTGTTCATCTTCTGGACCGGCTCCGCAATGAGCGTTGCGGGCTGGAATCAGTACCTGAAGCTCTTCGATATATGGATGGATCCGAGGTTCAAAGCTACGGTGACCGAAGTTCGGGACCTGCGAATCAACATCTCCCGGTCCGGCGATGTGGCCTGGTACTCGGCGATGCTCGACGACTTGGGGGAGTGGGACGGCAAGCCTACCGGCGCCAAAGACATCCGTTGGACGGGAGTGCTCGAGAAGCGGGGCGGGAAGTGGGTTATCGTGCAGATGCACGGCTCCCTGGCCACGGACAGGGCGCGTTAGCGGACCTCCCCTCGGGCGTCGCCGCCGCGATCGCCAGGGCGGCCTCCGGAGCGGCTGTTCTATACTGGACTTAGGAGTGTCATTCCTTTTGTCCTGGCGAGCCTGGATCCGTCTGCATGCGCACCTGCAAACCCTGCCCGCTCTCGCGAGCGACGAGGAGACCCTTATCGGCGGGCAGGCGGTCATCGAAGGCGTGATGATGCGCGCCCCGCACAGCTATTGCGTGGCGGTGCGGAAACCTTCGGGCGAGATCGTGACGGACGAAAGACCGCTGGCCAAGGTCGCGGAGCGCTACCCCCTGTTCCGTTTTCCGGTGCTGCGCGGGCTGGGCAACCTGGGCCAGGCCTTGAGCCTGGGCATCAAGGCTCTGCGCTTCTCGGCCAACGCGACCCTGGAAGAAGGAGAGGCGAAGGGCGGCGGCAAGGAGATCTCCGGCTGGATGCTGGCGTTGAACCTGGTGATTTCGCTGGCGTTCTTCGTGTTCCTCTACAAGTTCGTGCCGCTGTACCTGGCCACTCGGCTGGGAAGATGGTTCCCTCCGCTTCAGGGCCGCATCGCCTTCAACCTGGTGGACGGCCTGATCCGTATCGGCATTTTCGTGGCCTTCCTGTGCCTGATCTCGCTGTGGAAAGACATCCGCCGGGTGTTCGAATACCACGGGGCCGAGCACCGGGTGGTGTTCAACTTCGAGTCGGGCCGGCCGGTGACGGTGGAGAACGCCCGGGCCTTCCCGACGTTCCACCCGCGCTGCGGCACCAGTTTTCTGCTGGTGGTGATGGTGGTGTCCATCGCCCTGTACACGCTGCTGCCATTCGACTCCTTCGGCTCGAGGCTGGCCGGACGTGTCCTGCTGCTGCCGCTGATCGCTGGCCTCAGTTACGAGGCTGTCCGATTCGCCGCCAAGCATCGCGGCGGGCTGCTGGCCACCCTCACGGCGCCGGGCCTGTGGCTGCAACGCATCACCACGCGGCCCCCTTCCGACGAGCAAACCGGCGTGGCCATTCGGGCCCTGGAGCGCGCCATGGCGCTCGAGGAGGCCCAGGGCGGCCAGCTCGTCATTGCCTGAACTGCGGGGCCTATGGAATACGTTCGCAAGCTGGATGAGATCGAGGCGCGGTACGACGAGCTGACCCGCCAGATGGCCGACCCGCAAGTTATCGCCGAGCCGGAGAGGTACCGCCGCCTGGCGAAGGCGCACCGGGAGCTGGAGGAAACTGTCGCCACTTGCCGCCAGTGGAGGAAGAGCCGGCGCAACCTGGAGGATGCCCGGCTGATGCTGGGCGAGGCCGACGAGGAGCTGCGCGCGATGGCGGGGGAGGAGGTGCGCCGGCTGGAGCCGGAAGTGGCGCGCCTGGAGGAGCAACTGAAAGTCCTGTTGGTGCCCAAGGACCCCAATGACGAGAAGAACGTGGTCCTGGAAATCCGGGCCGGCACCGGCGGCGACGAGGCCACGCTGTTCGCCTCCGAGATCTTCCGCATGTACTCCCGCTACGCGGAATCGCAGGGCTGGCGAGTGGAGGTCTCCTCGGCCAGCGCCTCCGACATCGGCGGGTTGAAAGAAGTCATCGCGCTGATCAGCGGCGATAAGGTCTACAGCCGGCTGAAGTACGAAAGCGGCGTGCACCGGGTCCAGCGCGTCCCGGTGACCGAGCAGCAGGGGCGGATCCACACCTCGGCGGTGACGGTGGCCGTGCTGCCGGAGGCCAACGAGGTGGAAGTCGCAATCGATCCCAAGGATCTGCGCACAGACACCTTCTGCTCCTCGGGCCCCGGCGGGCAGTCCGTGAATACGACTTACTCAGCGGTGCGCATAACCCATCTGCCCACCGGAATGATCGTCTCCTGCCAGGACGAGAAATCGCAGTTGAAGAACCGCGCCAAGGCCATGCGCGTGCTGCGCTCCCGGCTCCACGAGATGGAGGTGGAAAAACAGCGCGCCGAGATCGGGGCCGAGCGGCGCAGCATGGTGGGCAGCGGCGACCGCAGCGAGAAGATACGTACTTACAACTTCCCGCAAAACCGGCTCACCGACCACCGCATCGGCCTGACGCTCTACCAGTTGGATATGATCATGGATGGCCGCCTGGACC
>CAYGVJ010000070.1:0-25326 GCA_964353255.1 uncultured Solibacteraceae bacterium
GCGACCCCCGGCAGGCGCACCCGCCCCCCCAACCTAGCAGCACAGCCAAGTGACACGGGCCTAGACTGTCCCCCAGCGTAGCATGAGACGGGCGGCCCTCATCGCCGTGCCGCTGATGGTGGTTTCCCTGGCGGCCGCCGAGATCATGCGCCGCATGGGTCTGAAGTCCTGCATCCTGGTCAGCGACGGCTACCACATCTACCGCGCTAAGAGGATGCTGGAGGCCAGGGGATTGGCGGTGTACGGCTCGCCGCGCCCGGGCGCCGCCCACAGCGACTTGGCCCACTGGTGGCTGTACTTCCGGCAGGCCGTGGGCTACCTGCTGTGGGTGGCGGGGATGGGGGTCTAAAGGCGGGTGGCCGCTAGAGTTTCGAAAAACGGGAGAGGTAGCCCTGGGCACTAGCTGGCCAGGGTAGTGTGTCCCGGTCTTTTCGGGGTTTGGGTTGTTCCGAAAATAGCTACTCCCGACTCACCTGGGGCTGGGCCTTTTGCCTGCTGCTGCTACGATATGGGCGGGTGACTTCCGCCAGCATGGGGCCGGTGGAGATGCCGAGCCGGCCCAGGCAGCGGATGTGGTGGCGGATCATGCGAAGACGGCGTGGCTCGTCCCAATTGACGGCCGGCTGTGCTGCATAGGCTTGCCCGGTGGCGAGGACCCGATATACCAGTTGCAACTGGGCGTGCGCAACCGCGATGACCGCCTTTTTGGTTCCGCGCACCGCCAGCCGCCAGAATCTGTCGCGCAACGGCCCTTGCTTGCTGTGTGCCACCGCCCAGGCGCACTGGGTCAGGGTGCTGCGCAGCCAGCGGTTGCCTCGGGTGGTGTGGCCCCGGAAGTCCTTACCCGCGCTGCGCTTGTTTCCGGGGCACACCCCGGCCCACGAACTGAGGTGCTGCGCGGTGGGAAAAACCCTCATGTCCCCTCCGGTCTCGGCCAGGATCACTACCCCGGCATCCCGCTGGACGCCCGGCACGGATTCGATCAGCTCCAACTGCCGAACATACCCGTGCTGTTCAATGCGCCGCAGGATCTCCTCGTCCAGGGCGATGACCTGGGACTCCAGACAACGCAACACTTCCAGGCTCATCCGAATCAGCACTCGGTGATGCTCGCTCATTCGGTGCCCTTCCAGCGAAGCGGCGATCTGCGGGATTTTCCCCCGCGCCCGCCGTTGCGCGAACTGGGCGATCTGTTTCGGCGTGGCCTTGTCCTCCAGCAGCGCCTCCAGCATCAGTTGTCCGGACACCCCGAACAGGTTTGACAGCACGCTGCCCAGCTTCACATTGGCATCTTCCAGCACTTTGGCAATCCGGTTCTTCTCGCTGGTGGCCATGCCCAGCACTTTCCTCCGTCTCCGCGTCAGGTCCCGTAACTCCCGGATGGCACGCGGGGGAATAAAGCTGTTGCGCACCATCCCGTGACGAAACAGATGCGCCAGCCACCAACTGTCCTGCTTGTCGGTCTTGTGCCCCTTCCGACCCTTCACATCTTCGGCGTTCGCCACGTACACTTTCAGGTGCTCTTCCAGCACGTTGAAGATCGGCTTCCAGTAGGAACCGGTGCTCTCCATCAGCACGTGCGTGCATCCGGCTTCCACCAGCCAATCCCTCATCCGCTCCAAATCGCAGGTGAAGGTTCCAAAGCTCCGGTATTCCACGCGGGGCTCTGCGGATGCCTCCCCCGTCATCAGGCACACCGCTATCAGGCTCTTGCCCACGTCAATACCTGCACAGCGCTCCAGAATCGCCGCGATCATCTCTTCCTCCCTTTCCGCCGGAGAGGACCTGACGGATGGCTTTAGACCTTGTTCCACGGGCGGCGTGCCGCACCAATCGGGGGTTCCTCCACGTCAGATCTGCCAGTTTTGTTTACGGGGAGTCGCCTCCACCAATAGCCAATGGGACAGCCCCTCCGGCAGTTTCGATCTTACATCGGGCTCAAGGGTCGGTTGAGCGCATTTTCATCATCGGGGGTGACTGGGAAAACGGCCATGAGCGTTTCGTTTCGTAATTTTTTCCCAACGCGTAGGCTGGAAAGGGGTTAGCGGCGGGTGTTGTTTGGGTATCCGGGGCGGGGGCTGGCCGGTGCGGCGGATGGTGTTCTCGTAGCGGGAGGTCGCTGCCGTTGAGGTCGAGCTGGCGTTGGGAGGGCACGGCTATGCTGCCCCATCGTAAGGGGTGGATGGCCGGAAAGAGGGCGTTGGCCGCGGGAATGGATTGGAAAGACGGGAGATAGAAGGCAGGGAACGTGGCGAATGAGGGGGCGGCTGAGGGCTACAAGTCACTTCTCGATCTTCAGATACACCTCCGGTTCCCATTGGCCGGTGAGGTAAGCCCTGAACTCGCTGACCACTCGATCGATGTCGCTCTCCTCCCACACGGTGTCGGTTTGAGGGGTGAAATTGCCGAGGCGAACCGGCTTTACCTTCTTCTTGCCCAGGGCAGCCTTGAGCAGCTTGGCGAGGGCTTTCCGTCTACCGGAGGGAGTCTGGAGCAGTACCTGAGTTAACTCGCTGGTGCTCGCCGCTTCGATCACCTCGGTCAGTTCCTTGGGCGGCGACTTGAGCGCCTTCAACTGCTCCATGACCCCGCGGGAGCATAGGAACCCAGCGAATCCATCGAGGGCGACGCGGGCCGCCGCGCCAATCTGGGTCTGGGCGCCCAGCCGGGCGTCGCACTCCCGGCAAAGCCGCCGGAGCGTCAGGTCCTCGCCTGTGAGGTCCCTCAGCTTGGCATCCACAGCCAGCTCTTTCTCTGCCTTGTCGCGATCTTCGGGAGCCTTCCGCAACCTGGGCGGCACGGCGGCCAAAGCGCGCCGGCAGAAGTCCAGCAGGCGGTCCGCCTCAGGCAGGTCCGGTGCGAAGTCGGCCAGCACTCGCAGCTCCGCGCTGCGCCCGACGTTTTGGGAGACCTCTTCCAGTTGCCCCTGAACCGAGTCGAGCCGCACTAGCTCGTTCAAGAACGCCTCTTTGTATAAGCCCTCCAATGTTGAGAACCGTGGCGTGAGCCTGGTGTTCATGGTGTCGGGGTTCAGGATCAGCACCTGGAGGTTCTCCAGTTCTCTGAGCACGTCGTCCTGGGCCTGTTTGAGCTCGGAGAATGCCGGTTCGTCAGGCAGGGGCGCGGAAGCCATTCTCGCCGCCCGGATGAGCAGCAGGCTAGTTCTCTCGAAGGACTGCCGCAGCTCGCGGAAAGCGCGGCAGTTGTCCCTGAAGCGAACGAGATGGTCGGCAGTCAGGTCCTCTGCCTGGGCCGCGCCGGAAGCACGGAGGACCGCGCGGCGAAGCGCATCGAAAGCCTCCTGCTGCTGGTACTGGCCTGACGGCTCTTCCTCAGCGAACACCAGCCAGTACAGCAGAAGCTCGTCAAATGGGGACTTCTCAGGCCGCCCCAGAGTCGAGAACAGCCCGCGCACTTCCAGGTCGAGCCGCTCCAGGTCCGTGCGGGCGGGCCACTTCTCCTGCCACCACGACCTCAGCGCGTCGTCCGCGTTCGCCTGATCCCACTTGGGGCCGAGAAAACCCTCGGACTTGCCGGTGAGAACTTCAAGGTACGGGGCGAAGGTCTCCCAGTCGTCGAGCGGGCGGGGCAGTTCGACCCGTTGGAAACTGCGCAGCACGTCCGGTTTGAAGTCGATGCCGACGATGGTGGATCTGTCGATCCAGCCGCCACTGCGCAAACTGATGCGAATCACTCCCTGCTGAGCCAGGCAGAGAAGATAGATGTCCACCATCCGGCGCGTCAACCCAGGAGATTCCGCGCCGTCCGTGACGTTGTGCCCGGTGAACCAGTTGTAGACGGTTTTCACATCCAGCCCGGCGCCGTGGGCTTCGATCCTGCGGCGGATGGCCTGGTAGAACTCGCACCCGCCGGGGTCCAAGCGCTTGGGCGCTTCGGGGCGCACCAGTCCGAGCGGTCCGGAGAAATTCTCCACCGCGCTCCACAGCAGGTCGCCCTCGCTCACCGCCGCGCCATGCCTGACCAGCCCGTTGATGAGCTTGACCGCGCCGGAAGTGTCGAACTTCCGCGGCCCGAAGTCGATCCCGCGGGAACGGTAGCAGGTGTCCATGGCCTCAGAGGCCATGGTGGCAATGGCACCCTCGACGCCGCCCACGAAGGAGATGGTGACTGAGGTACGGCTGGTCTTGGCGATGCCGCGTCCATAGATCCCCTGCAAGACGGTGAAGGCCCGGTGAGCCTCGCGCTTGAACTCCCGCGAGCCCTCTTTGCCGTAAGTGGTGCCTCTGTGGTCTTCGGAGACCTTCAAGTGCGCCAGGACCCCGGCCAGAGTGGCCCGCTCGTCGTCCTTGAGATCCGCCGGGACCCACACGACAATACGCGGGTCAGCGGGCCGGTCCTTCTTGAGCCACTTGTCCACCTCTGCTTCCTTGATGGGGCGGCGCGCGATGATGAGGAGGAAGTCGTCTTCGTTGCCGTGGGTATCCACTTCCAGCGAAGTGGCTTTGCCGGTCAAGGTTTCCACCGAGGTCACCCGGCCGCTTCGCTCCTGGCCATGCCAGCGCTCGAAGCGGAAGGGGACCAGGCGCTGCTCGTCCTCCAGGACAAAACCGCTGAAGGGGGACGGGCACTCCGGGTCCGAAAACGCCATCAGCCGGTCTAGCATGAGGTTGAGCAATTGCGGGTCCGCTTTCAGTCTATCGGCGGCCTGATTGACCAGGTCGTCGTACTGGCTGGTTTCTTTGGGAGTGAACTCGTAGCGGCCTTGCTGGAACCGGATCTGGTTGCGGAGCTTCCGGCGCATCTCTTCGAGGATCGTTTCGTAGTGGTTGAGCTGGGCTTCCAGCTCGTCCTCGCCGGGCTTGAGATCGGAGACCGCATCCAGAATCTGCTCCTTGGTCAGGCCGGCCACGCCCGAGATGTGGTAGAGGAACAGGGTGTTGAGGATGCGCTCGGCGCGGATCCGGTTCTGGGGGCGGGCGAGTTGGCCGTCGGTGATGCGCTTCAGGGTGGCTTGCGCCGCCTCGAGCGCCGCCACCTCGCTGCCGAACTGGCTGCGTATGCTCACCGTGCCCGTGCCGACGGTGGAGGGCGTCTCTTTGTAGGACATGAGGTCGTCGAAGACGCACCAGAGGGGTACCAGGTCCTTGGATTTGTGCTCCGCGGCGATTTGCAGCGCGCGGTGCAGGAAGCTGATAGTCGAGCGGGTACCGGTCAACTGCTTGGAGATGTTGCGGATCACCTGGAGCGCATCGGGCGGGAAGGGGAAGGCCGCCTCGAACTCCTCTGCGGTCGCCTCTTTCACCCACGGGATGAGGTGCCGGTAGCCATCGAAGTAGACCTTCACGGCGTCCCGGTCCTTGATGGCGCGGGTGCGTTGCACCACGATGTCCCGGAACCGCTCCGCCTTGTGTTCCAGGGTCTCCTGCCGCAACCGGTCAGGGGCGATGATCTTCTTTGGGTCGGTGTGCGCCGCCTGAGCGGCCACGAGGGTCCAGATGGGCAGAGCCTGCGCCTGAGCTAGCGTGCTGGAAAGCGTCAGCAGACAATCTTCGTCATCGGCGTTGGACTGGACCGCCCGGCGGAGGTACTCCGACATCTCGTCGATGGCGACGAAGATCCCCTGGTAGCCCGCCTCGAGCACGTCTTGCACCATGCGCGAGAGCCGCTCCCCACGCTCCGTGGGGACCCGAGGCATCAGGTTCTTGTGCCGGTAGAAGGCCATCAGCAGGCGGCCGGCGTCTTTTTGCGACTCCGGCCTCTTGAGCGCTTGGATCAACTCGTCATACTCGTAGGCGGGAAGCCCGCGCATCAGGCGCTTGTCGGCCAGGAAGACGCGCAACTCGTCCCGGAAGGTTTTCTGGTGTTCCCTGAGGAACAGCCCAGCCAGTTGCTCTTCGGGGTAGATGGCCAGCGGCTTGCCTTCCCGCAGCGCAAAGGTTTTCTGAGCCTCCTCGAGAATGAAGTCTTCCAGCCTCAGTTGCTGGCCGCCGCCGACGCCTTCCAGGCTGAACACAATGGGAAAGATCTTCTTCGGCTCGACGTGCTTGCGCCAGACGGTGTCGAGCCGGTCGCCCGGACCGGCTTTGCCTTCCTCATCCTCGCGCTGCTTGAGGCGTTCCCAGGCGGCAGGTCCACCGACCGCCAGGATGGCCGCCACGGCCAGCAAGTGCGACTTACCCACGCCGAACTCGGCCTGCAACCAATACCCCTGGCCGGCGCCGTCGGCCACCTTCTCTAGGATGAGGTGCAGGTATCTCCGCACCGGGCCGATCAGGAACTCGTCCAGGGTTTCCAGGCGCACGCAGTTGTTCTTCTTCGACTCCAGCCGCTGGTCCTCACTGTCGCCTCCCCAGACGTGCTGGGTGAGCGAGTAGACGCTCTGCACGCGCTTGGGAATCTCCAGGATGGCGGAAAGTGGTTTGCGCTGGGCAAAGCCGGTGAAATCGAGAGTCATCCCTCCTCCTCCGTGGCTTCGTCTTCCTCGTCTGCCGCCACAGCGCGCGATGTCTTGCGCTTGCAGGTTTGGTAGTACTCCTCGGCATCGTCGTGTGCGTCCGCGCTCAAAGCGTGCATCTGTCCGGCCAGGCCGCCTCGCTCGAAGAGCAGCACGCCCTCATCGGCCAGGCTGAAGACCGAGCAGTGCTTCAGCCAGGCGACGAGCGTCTTGGCGTCGGGGATGCGCTCCTTCGGGAGGTCGCCCTCGCCCCGGAGGAAAGCCGCGAATTGCCGGATGCGGCGCCCCAGGCCGGTCTGGCGTGAGCGCTGGAGGCCTTCGGCTTGCACCGGGTTCGGCGGCTTGTAAAGCCACTTGTCGCCCTCCCGGAACCGAACCAGGTACTCTTCCATAAACTCGGCCAGGTTGCGCCGGGGTATCTGGCCGGCAGCGCGGCCTTTCAAGAACCGGGTCAGGTAGAAGAACAGGCAATCGTAGAACTCGATGCCTTTCATGCGCCCACCGAGAGTGAAGTTCCGGGCCAATGTCGGATCGTCGATGAGGCGCGTCTTGACGAACCGTTCCACCTCGCCTTCGCCGGCCTCCGGGCCGGCCAGTTCCGGAACCTTGAGGGCGATGTGGGCGGCGAACTCGGCCGGCACCCCGATCGAGCGCAAGCGGGCGAAGCGCTCCAGCGCGGCGCCGGCCTCCTCTTCGTTGCGGAGATCGCTTTGGGAGAGGCTCTCGAATTCCTCCTTCAGGAACCAGCGACCCGACTCGGGGCGAAAGGCGACCTCGGCTAGGATATCGTCGAAGCGGTGTTCGGCCATCTGTCCGCGTGCGAGCAAGCGTTTGAGCATGATGTCCCAGAGTTTGTCCCGCGTCTGGCCGCCGGTCTTCGAGAGGGTTTCGAGGATGATCTCGCGGACGCGGTTGGAGACGAGCTCGGCTTCGGGGGGCGCGCCGTTGGGACGGGTTTCGCCGGGGCGCGGTTTGCGGCAGTTGAGGACGAGGTCGGACTTGACGACCTTTTCCGCGAACAACTGGTTAAGGCTCTTCTGCTTTGGATCCAGTACCGTGACAGTGTGGATCTCGAAGCCGGTGTCCAGGAGCATGTCCTGGACGCGGGTCCAGGTGCCGGGATCGGTGTCGTGGTAGCAGAGCGAGAGCCAGCGGCCGGGTTTGAGGGCCGCGAAGCACTTGGCCAGCACGGCGCGCAGGTCGCGGTCCCAGTCGTCGATGGTCT
This sequence comes from uncultured Solibacteraceae bacterium, assembly GCA_964353255.1. Classification (GTDB taxonomy): domain Bacteria; phylum Acidobacteriota; class Terriglobia; order Bryobacterales; family Bryobacteraceae; genus VFZS01. Next base: position 7,641 of record CAYGVJ010000070.1, read on the forward strand.
TGCTGCGGAAGGGGTTGACCACAATCTCGTCTTTCAGCCAGTCACCGCTGAAGCCGAGCCACGCCTCCCAGACGAAATTCAACTCGCCGTACTGGATTTTGTCCACATATCCTGGGTCTGTAAAGACGTAATCAATCGAGTCCGCCGGGGCAAAGACAGCCCTCGTGTCACTATTGGCTACCAGAGAAGAACAACTGGAGGTCGCACTGCGGAGAGCCTCTTGAGCTCTGCGAACCACCTCGTGCTTTTTCTCAAGCTGAGGGGCGATGTTGACCTCCGTGCCCAGTTGCGGAACGTAGTACGTTCCGGCCATGATACGGTTCTGAACAGACCAATGTCCAGGGACGTACCGATTCATCCGGCTAACGCCAAGCACCATTCCCATTAAAGCGAGCCGAAGCCCGTCCGGGGATTGGGCATAGCCCATACCAGAGATCGACGCCGCCAGGGCCCAGAGGTTGCGCTTGGTGTAGAGGTCGGCGATCTTACGAAAGTTGCGCCCCGGACGCCACTCCATACCCCAGGGCCTGGAGTCGTCCTCCACGTCCATCATCTTGCGGTCCGGATACCAGTGGGGGATGTGGGCTTGCTCGATGTGGGCGATCTTGGCCAGGTCGTAGTCGTGGAAGAAGCGACCCTTGCGGGTGCGCTGGTCCTCGGCGTGGCTGCGCTGGTCCCGCGCGGGTTTGCAGCCGCCCAGGCACTTGTAGCTCACCAGCACGGGGACCGAGCCGAACCTTCTGGAGCGGGTCGAGATCAGGCAGTCGCGGTGCGCCTCCCCGTGGCGCCTGGCCACGCAGTGAGGGCAGTAGCGGCCTTTCTTGGGGGCGGTGAACTCCTGGCAGTCGTAGAGGGGCACGATCTCCGCACAGGCGGGGCACTGGAAGCGCTCCGAGTAAACGATGTACTCGGTCGTTGCCGGGCCGCCGCAGCGGTCGCACCGGGTTTCGTACAGCCAGTCCAGCTCCTGCTTGAGGTTGCGAATGTCTTGTCCCGTGGTCTTCCTGAGCTTCCTGCGCAGCTCCTCCGGGTACTCCTCGGTCATCATCCGCTCATAGGCCTCTTTGAGTTGCTCGGGATCGACCGGATGCGTGTAGCAGTGTGAAATGAACGCCGCCGCCGGCGAGGCGTCGATCAAAACGCACGGGCGGTCCTCCATCATCGCTGCCACGCCCGTCATGCCCGAGCCGGAGAAGCAGTCGAGCACCAATCCGGTGCCGCGGGGATAATACTTTTCGGGCAGGTAGTGGCGGAGGTACTCGCGAATGGCCGCCCAGTGCTTCTTGGACCAGTAGGTGTGCATGTCGTAGATGGCCTTGGGCGGGTGGGCCTTGTCCACGACGAGGTCCCGGTCGAAGGCCGGCACGTCATAGCGATCCGCGGCCGGGTCGTACGGCGTGGAGTGGGCGGCGACGAACTCGGGCAGCTCGGGATTCGGTCCCGGAACGAAGGGTTTGTGGGGCAGCCGCCTCGGACGGCCCGCGGGCGCCATCGCCAGCGAGTACTGCTTCGGGCCCCTGGACATTTTCACCTCACTCCGCTCTTGCAAACGCCCCCGAAATAGGGGAAAATGAAAGCAATCCGCTATGGCGGAGGTGGAAGGTTAATGCCTTCGGCCCCCTCCGGGGGCTTTTCCTTTTTAGGGTAGCCATTTTATCCCCCAACCGGGCACAGTCCCGTCTGCTCTGCGGTCGTACTTCTGCTCCAAGAGAATCCGCGCGATCCGGCCGCCGAAATTGTCCGGGAGCGGTTGCCCATTTTGGATGGCCAGGACCGCCTTGAAGCTGGGATGTGCAATCAAGTCAGCGAGTTGCAGACCCGAGATGTTGCCGGCCTTGGGTTTCACCTTGAGCTGCCGGCTGGTCAAGGCCCCCATGATCTGCTCCGCGTCGAGGTATTCGGTGCCGTCCCGGCAGACACGCTCGAAAGAAGCTTTGAGGCGGATGTCCTCTTTGCCGCCACGCGATTCTGCCATCACGTCCCCGGTCGAATGTCTTCGCCGGAGCCACATCACGTAGCGCTCGGTGATCACGTGCAGACAGTAGTGGTACGGGTCATAGCGCCAAACCTGGTAACGCTGCTGGTGCTCCAGCTTGTCGAGCATCGTGGTGATCACGGTGTAGTCGAACTCCCGCACCAGCCGCAGCACCTCGATGTTGAACTCGGCCTCGGTGGCAGCATCCCGCAAGGCGTCAAAGGGGGGCTTCCGGTTGACCAACTCCTTCCGGTGCAAGATGACCGGTTCGTCCACGTGGGAGCGGAAGAACCGGCGCTTCAGCGCCTCCAGGCGGGGGTGAACCACCTGATCGACATAGCCCAGCTCCAGGATGACCCCGGTTAGACTGAGATACCGGTGGTTCGGATCCGCGGACGCAGCCATGTCAGGATTACCGACCTCATCGACGTACATCCGGTACTTCACCGGGTCTCTCCCGCCAGCGCGAAGACCCAGCCGGAATTCAGAAACACCAGCGGTTCGGGGAATTCCCGGCGCGACTCCGGATCGTGATCGAAGATCCAGAGCCGGCCGTCGTGCAGGGCGCCCGGCACCAAGAGGCAGACTCGCTTGCCGTTGATGGCTACCTGCCGGAAGATGGAAATGTCGTTAGCGCCCAGATCGTAGGCGTAAAGCAACTCGAAGTCGGCCAGCACCAGCCCCAGCATTCCCGGCGCCTCGATCCGGCCGGTGATGAGGTCGCGGAACGAGCGGGACAGGAGGGCGCGGAACTCCTCGTCACGGCGCTGTCGCGCCGACTGCTGAGCGCGCTCGTAGGTTCCTTTCGCCTTCAGATAGGCGATCAAGTCGCCCGTCAGGGAGAGGTACTCGATCCGGCCCAGGGTGTTGAAACTGCCGCGCCTGACCTCCTCCGCGAAGCGCTTCTGGAAGGGCCGGAGGTGCGAGTACGGACCGAAGACGGTGTAGACCGAGCGGTCGTGCGCCGGGGTCAGGAAGAGCTTCGCCAGTTCCTGGAGGATCTGATCAGGAGGCAGCACCTTGGGTTCGGCGGGCATCGGCTGCTATCCTCCCGCCGCGGGCCACAGCTCGATCTGCGCCGCCTCTTCGGCCCGCGTCATCTCCTGGGGCGCCAGCAGCCGCATGCGCTCGGCGCCGGAGGCGGCGAGCGTGAACTGATGGTACTGGTCGAGGCGCGTGATCTTGCTGAGGTGACCCGTGGCTTCGGCCATCCGCAGCAGGTCCTGCAAGGATGATTGGGGCCACACGAGTGCACGGAGGATGGGCAGGCCGGCGAAGAGGTCCACCCGCACCATGGTGCGCTCCGGATAGAGCTGGGCCAGTACGTACAGGAAAGCCTCCAGCGGCGGAGACGACCAGAGCGGCTGGAACCAAGCGATACGAGGGCTGTGGAGTTTCCCGCAGTGCTTGAACGTCGTGAGCGCGTCCTTGGCGACGATTCGGACGCTCCGGCCCGCCAGCCGCGGCTCGAGGAACTCCATCAAGCTGGACCTGGGCGCTCCCTCCTCGGGGAGTGCGGCCAGCCACAGCGAGGCGATCTCCTGGAGCAGGGGCAAAGCGCGGAGGAGCTCGAAGTACAGGATCTCGCGGCTGATTCGGGAATCACCGAAGCATCCTAGAGCGGCGGCCAAGGCCAGATTCATCCGCCCGTTTTGGGAGAACCGCTGAACTAGGTCACGGGCGATTCGCTGGCGGCCCTTGAGGCTGTTCTGCGGCAGGTGGCGGATGACGTACTGGCGGAAAGAAGGCACATCAGGATGATCGAGTGCGGCGGGAAGACACCGGAGGCTTTCGGTCACCAGGGGGTGGTTGAAGTATGTGCGCCGGCTCTTACCCGCCTCTGGTTCCATTAGCAGAAGACCTCCTCGAATGCTTCCTCGGCCTTCTCGACAAAGATCAGCCGGAGGCCACGGTACAGGTCGGGCGGAAACTCGCGCACCTCGCGCTCGTTGTCCTTCGGCAGGATGACCGCCCGGCACCCCGCGTCGCGCGCGGCGGCGATCTTCTGGGCCAGCCCGCCGATGGCCAAGACGTTGCCGTGGAGGGTGATTTCGCCGGCCACGGCGACGTCATTGCGGACCTTGCGGTGGGTGAGGGCGGAGACGATGCCGGTGGCAAAGGCCAATCCGGCCGAAGGCCCCTCCTTGGGCACGGCCGCCTGAAGGGCCAGCACCGAGAGATCGTAGCCGTCCCTCAGTTCCGCGATGATTTGCAGGGACTTCCGGCGATAGGACACGTACTCGAAGGCCGCTTTGACCGATTCCTTCATGGCCTTGCCCATGGAGCCCAGGCGGTTGAGGGCGCCGTGGCCCTTCTGGGCCAGGACCTCGATGAGCTGGATACAGCCGGCTGCATCCCCGACCACCGCCAGGCCCACAACGACACCTACCTGGGGCGAGCCGGGTATGCGCAGGGCGCGGCGCCGCGAGCGCTCAGGCGGCGCCCCGGGCGCGCGTTTCGGGCCAATCTCGAACTCGATGGTGTACTGCGGATACTCGCCCGGGGCGATCACCGAAAGCTGGTCCTTGACGCGCTGCCGCGCTTCCGCGGCAAAGCCGACGTATTCGGCCAGTTCCTCGTCCGTGGCCTTGCCGTCCGGATGGAGCAGTTTCATGAAGCCGCGCACGACTCGGTGAATTGCCTCGACGTCACGGCCTTTGGCGTTGTGCAGCCGGTAGCGGGAGGCCGGGTCAACCGGCAGCAGCGTGTTCCGCAGCAGGTGTAAGAGTTCCGCGAAGTAGTCGAGGGTGAAGCCGTAGCCATCGGCGAAGCTGCGGTCCGTCAGCTTGGGGATCTCCCAGCCCGGCAGGTAGCCGTGGACCCGTTCGAAGAGCGCGGTGTCGATCATCTCCTCGGGGAGCGGCTCGAACAGGTGCTCGTATTTCTCGTGGGGCAGGCTACCCAGTACGTCGATGTTGCCGACGAAAACGATGGAGGCTTCTCCCTTCACCTGGAACCGGCCCAGGCTGAAGTTGCCGTACTCCATGTAGTCCTTGAAGATAGAGACGGTGGCTGCCGGGTCCTTGAACTCGGTGTTGGCGATCTCGTCGAAGACCAGCGTGTCGAACTGGGCCACCAGGCCGGGCTTGCCCGTCCCGCCGTGGACGAACAGGGCTGCCGGGGTGGCCCGGCCTCCGGAGAGCATGTAGGTGTAGTATGAGAGATTCTTGAAGCCGTAGCTCTTGCCGGTTTCCCTGGGTCCCAGCTCGATCAGGTGCACCATGCGCTCGGCCATGGGGATCAGGCGGGAAATGATAAGCAGCTTTTGCCGGAGGCTGTGCACTTGAGGGCTAAGCCCCACGGTGTTAAGCAGCAGATCCAGCCACTCGTCGCGCGTGAACTGAGAGCGGGCCTGCTGGAATTCCTTCAGGTCGATGCGCCCGTGCTGGAAGGGTGTGAAGTCGGTCAGGACTAGGGGAGTGACCTTGGATTTCCACACCTGGGCCTCGTCGTAGCTGAGTTCGGCGATGCCCCACATACCGCCCATCAGGCGCGGGTACTTGTTGATCAAGTCTTCGCTCAAGTGGATGAAGCGCTCGTTCAGGGCTGCCAGAGAGGCCCAGTACTTGTCTTCACTGGTTTCCAGTCGTACTTCGACCCGTCCGATGAGGTCCAGGCGGCGCCGCTGCTTCAGCTCGTGCAGGATACGCGGAGCGTCTGCGGGTGAGGCATAGTTCCTGGCCAGCTTGCGGCGGACATCGGCAATCTCGGCGTCGAAGTCGTTGCCCGGACAGAACTGGTTGATCAGGTACTCGATCACATAACGCGGGAACTCCTTGAGATCCGACAGACGGGTTTTCTTCTTCTCCACGACGAGCCTGCCGAAGGCAGCCTCGGCTTTGTGGCCAACGCTCATGTCAGTCTTCGCCAAAGAGTTTCCTTAGCTTGATCTTCGCTTCATCCTCGGGTGCGGGAGGGCTGGCGACCTCGATTTCGATGCGGGTGGCGCCGACTTGCTGGTCGCCCAGGTGGGCGGTGATCTCGATGCGACGGCGGCCCGGGGCAGCCGGTGTGAAGCGCATCACGTGCGAGGTGGGGGAAGTCGAGATCCCGGTGATGATCACGCTTTCGAGATCTTCGGTGTCCGCCGACAGCCGGACAGGGGACTGAATGATGCCGTCGGCGGTCAAGCTCACTTCAACGGCTGCCGGCGTGCCCACAGCAGGCCGCCCCTTGATGCTAGCGGCAAGATGGACAGTAGTGGGGGCAGCCCGATGGGTCAGGCAGACCAGAGGGATCGCCACCTCGAAGAGGCTCAGGCCGCCGTGGCGGTACCCGGCGCCCGGGCGTCCAGGCCCCTGTTGGGCCTCGCGACTGCGCAGGTAGTAGAAGGGCTTGGGGAAGACGAAAAGCCCGGGGAGGTTGTGCCCGAGCGTCGCGGCCGGGATCTGAAAGACGTGCTGGCCGTCAATGCCCGCGACGCGCTGGCTCAGGTAGGCGGAGCGGTATCCCACGTCTGCGGCATTCTCGATGAAGATCGGGCTGCCGCGCTCGTGCAGGTAATGGCCATGGTCGGAGGTGATGAACACGCGGGTCTCCGGTCCTTCGGCCGCCAGGACCGCCCGGATCTCGTGCACAAACGGCTGCAAGGAGGCCTGCACGGTGTGGGGATCCCAGTCGATGTGGTGGGCCAGGGAGTCGGCGAAATCGAAGACGCCAGCCAGGGTCAAGCTGTCCTTGGAGCGCACGGCAAACCGGAGACCGGGACGGCTCTCTGGAACATCCTCGAAGGTCACAGCGAGACCGTGGGACCGGGCAAGAAGTGCGGCGAACATGTCGGACTCTCGCATGGACGCGGGGAGCTGCCCTGGAGGTTTCCCCGCAAAGAAACTGAAGCGCGAGATCCGCGTCACGGACGGCAACTCCGAGAATCCAATGGACTCTTCAACCTCGTAGTCCCGCTCCAAGGCGGGCCGAATCAAATGGCGCCACAAATCGAACCGCATGCTGTCGATGACCAGAATGACGGCACGCCGGAGGCCGCCACCGCTGAGCCTCCGCCGTGGGCACATGAACTGCTCATAGAAGGACCGGGCGCTCAGGATCTTCTGAGGAATGATTTCGGGGTACCGCGCTTCGAGGAGCCGTCCGAACAGGTAGTCGAGGTCCGCCCTGAGCCGGCCAGCAGCCGTCATGGAATCCCGGCACTCGCCAACTTCCTCAGCCCAGCGCTGCTCAAAACCGGGCGTCAGTTGCCACTCCGGCCTGGCCGGACCTTCAATGTCGCGGATCAGGCGATTCAGTTGACCCGAGAGGCTGTCAATCTGGTGCATTCCCGCTTGGTCGAAGGCGTCCAAGACCATCTTCGCAGTTTGCGATCCTAGAGGCGTCAGACGCAGGCGGTCGATGCGCGGTTTGGAGTCGCGGACCAGCTCATGGAGCCGCTGTTTGGCGTCGCGAAAATCCGGCACCAGGCGACCGAGCGAGAAATCCCCGGCCCCCAGTGGCGGAGTGGGTGGGGGGACCGGCACATGCACGAGGGGCAGAACGAGATTCCGGAGCTTCCCGGAGAAGCGCTCGCGGGCGGCAAATTCCCGGGCCTGGTTTTCGGAGTCCAACGGCAACTTAGCCCGCAGGTACTTCGCGAACTTGGGTGTGATCAGTTGCTCAAACGAAGGGACTTCACGTTCCAGAAACCAAGCCGGGGCCTCGGTGGCCGCGGCAACAGAGCAGTCGGCGTACGAGGCTAGCGCCGGGGACAGCACGGGGAGGTGGACTCCCGGGTCCTCGGCGTGCTGCCGGAGAATGAGCAAGGCCGTGACGGCCAGGCGGGCGGTGTCCGCACGTGGTCCGAAGAGGTCGCCCAGGGGCGGTGGCAGAGCCTGGAGTCGCGCGCGAACCTGTTCCACCTCCGTGGCGTTGAAGCACTCGTGAAGGCGCCGCCATTTGTCATCGCTGTGGAACGCGAGTTCCAGGGCAAGGAGCGGGTCGCTGATGTCTACCAGATCCACCTGCAAGGCTGCGCTGGCGCCGACCAGCACGAGGTCGCCGCTGGTCAGAGCCTTGCCGGTTTGGCGAAACGAGTCATAGGCCCGAACGAATGCGTCGGGGTCAGATCGGGCCAGTTGCTCGTAGGGGTAGATGTTCACCTCGACGGGCCAGCGCGGGTCCTCCGTGACGGCCTCCAGGAATCCTTGTACCGTTAGCCGGAACCGGGCACCTTCGTCCAGGAATGGCTTCCAGTCTGGCGCCGCCAGCGGGACGAGGTCGCTCGGCTTGGCGTCCTTCGGGAGTAGGTGCGGGTCGCGGAGGGTAAACGACTGATCGATGATTACCAGGCGACCTTTTCCTGGCTCATGGGGAAGCAGCTCTTGGCGCAGACCGAACCCGTTCTGAACAGCGATTACTGAATGGCCGGCAAGCCCCAAGCGGTGACGGAGCTGTTCGATCTCATCGGCGCCAATCAAGCCGTAGGGGTCCTCGACCCACACCACGGCATTCTGGTGCGCTAACGTCTCGACTCTAGTTGCCGCCCACTCCGAAGGATACATCGCGTCTCACAAGTCTGGCCCGTCGGGACGGCAGTTCCATATCACACAGGGATGGTCCCTTGCCGCCTTCCACGCCGCGCCGCCGCACAAGCCCGACTGATTCGTTTTATACCACGGCTGGACAACGGGTGAGGCAAGGCTGCCGGCGACCCCATCTTCACGGAGAGCGAGGTGGCGCGGGACTACCTGCACCAGCGGGGCGTGCCCGCGGAAGCGGTTCGAGCCGAGCTGGCTCGGATTCTGCGCAGCCGCCTTTTTGCCTCCTCCACCGCGATCAGCGATTTAGTGCGGTTCGCCGTGGAAAAGACGCTGGCGGGTGAATCCGCTCACCTCAAGGAATACTCGATCGGGACCGCGGTCTTTCACCGAAAGGAATCCTTAGTGCTGTCGAAAAATCCTATGCTGCGGGTGGTCGCCCGAGCCTCCTGCTTCCAGTTCAAAGGCGCGAACCAGGACGTTCGGCTCATCGGAAGCAAGCTGGGAGCGCAATACGTGGTGGACGGAACCGTCCGGAGGTCGGGCGCCGCACTCGGCGACCCTGGGTTTCAGCTACGTCGGGATGACGCAAAGGGAGCCGGCCGTTGCGACGCTGGAAGAACTGCGGGCTCTCGCGAAAACCCACTTTGCCTCGCCGGTTGACATCGCCATCGTGCAGGCTGCCTTGGGCGCCCGCGACGAGGCTTTCGCCAGTCTCCGCGAGGCGCTCGAACAAAGAACGGGTTGGGTCATCTTTCTCCCAGTCGAACCGCTGCTGGACGGACTGCGGGACGACGCGCGCTTCCCGCAGTTGCTGGAAGAGCTTTACTCGAGGCCGGACCGTTAACACGATCGTTCACGGGTCGTTCACGGGCGTTCTCTTCTCCGCCGGTGTTGGTGTGTGCCAATCTATCAGGCAGGAGGCAGTTAACGTGAACCTAATCGTGGGTGCGACGGGGCTGTTGGGCGGCTACATCAGCCACCGTCTGCGTGAACTTGGCAAGCCGGTCAGGGCCCTGGCACGGCCCACGGCTGATCGAAGCAAGCTCGAAACCCTCAAGCAGGCGGGCGCGGAGCTCGCCTTTGGCGACCTGAAAAACCCGCCCAGCCTGGCCGCGGCTTGCGAAGGCGTTTCCGCGGTGATCGCCACCGCATCCTCTACCTTCTCCCGCCAAACGGGGGACTCCATCGAGACGGTCGATCGCCAAGGCCAGCTCGCATTGATCGACGCCGCGAGACGAGCGGGTGTGGCCCGGTTTGTGTACATATCCATCCCTGCCGCCATGCGGCACGAATCGCCGCTCTCCCGCGCGAAGAGCGAAGTGGAGCGCCGCCTGATGGAGAGCGGCATCGAGTACACCATTCTGGCGGCTAACTACTTCATGGAGGTCTGGTTGAGCCCGGCGGTGGGCTTCGACTACGGCAACGCGCGGGTGAAAATCTATGGCGACGGCGAGAATCCGATCACCTGGGTGTCTTACAAGGATGTCGGCGAGCTGGCGATTCGATCCCTCGAGTCATCGCACGCCCGGAACCGGAAACTGCTCATTGGCGGGCCAGAGAACCTGACCCCGCGTGATGTGGTCCGCATCTTTGAGGAGGTTTCGGGCCGCGCGTTCGCAATCGAAACGATTCCCGAACACGTGCTGCTTTCTCAAAAGCAGAGCGCAACGGATCCGTTGAGCGAGACGTTCGCCGCGTTGATGCTCAATTACGCCGCCGGCTGCGTGATGGACGTGGGGGAGACATTGCGGCTTTTCCCGCTGCGTCTCACCTCGGTCCGCGAGTACGCCCGCGGCGTTGCCGGCGCCAGAGGCGCCGCTGTGTGAGGCTGCCATGCAGCGCGATACACTCCGTTTCCAGGTCGGCGAGTTCACCTGTTATAGGGTCTCGGACGGGCACAACATTTACCCGCTGGGCGCCATCTTCGCCGACGCGCCCGCGGACCAGTTGGCCGGCGTTCTGCCGCCCGGAGACCTCGCCGCGGGCCAACTGACGATACCCTACACCGCACTGCTGGCGGACACCGGCGCCTACCGGATGCTGGTCGATACCGGCGCGGGGCCGTTCGCGGCGACTACCGGCGGCCTGGTCAACAACCTGCGCGCGGCTGGGCTGGCGCCGGAAACGGTGGACCTGGTCGTGTTCTCCCATGCGCATCCGGATCACATCGGCGGAACAGTGGGTGAGGATGGCCATGCCGCTTTCCCGAATGCGCGGTTCCTCATGCTCCGAGCCGAATTCGAATACTGGATGACGGACGCAACCCAGGCCAAGCTGGCCTCCGGCGAGCTGTACGGAGCCGGGCCGATCGAGCAGTTGATCTGCGACTGGCTCCGCAAGTACCTGCCACCCATTGAAAGCCGGCTCGAGCTGTTGGAGCGGGATGCCGAGATCGCGCCGGGCGTCCATGTCATTCCGGCATTGGGCCACACGCCGGGTCACCTCGCCGTGATGATCAGTTCGGGACGCCAGCAACTCCTCTATGTCGGCGATGCCTTCGTGCACCCCGCCCAGATCGGGCGGCCCGAATGGAATTGCATGTTTGAAACGGACCGGCGCCGGGCCGAGGAGACGCGCCGCCAACTGCTCGATCGCGCGGCGGCGGATCGCTGCCTGCTGGGCGCCACTCATCTCCCCGGCGTTGCCCGGGTGGTCCGCAGAGGAAGTGGGTACGAGCTGGAGTAGCAGGTCATTCCATAGAGAATTTCCGAGCCCGGCGCCCCTAGAGCTTCAGCAGCGTCCGCAGGCGTTTGGTCTGGACCCGGCTGACCGGGATCTCGGTGTGCTTCTTGTCGTCCATCCGCAGCAAGTAGCTGGACTTGAACCAGGGGATGACCTCCTTGATCCGGTTGATGTTGACCAGATAGGAGCGGTGCACGCGCCAGAACACCTCCGGGTCGAGACTGGACTGAAGCTCCTCGATGGTGCGGTAGTTGGACTGGCCCTCCAGGCCGGTGGTGACCAGGGTGATGAGGCCGTTGTCGATGGTGGCGTAGACCACCTCGCTGGCATCCACGATGAGGTTGCGGTTCTGCGACCGCACCAGCAGCTTGTTGCGGTGCGGGACGGGCCGGGGCGGCTCGGCCGGCTCCTGAGGGAGCGCCTTGGCCTTGCCCTGGATGAACCGGCGGGCGCGCTGGATGGTGAGCGAGAGGCGCTCTCTTTCCACGGGCTTGAGCAGGTAGTCCAGAGCCTCCAGCCGGAAGGCCTCTACGGCGTATTGCTCGAAGGCGGTGGCCAGAATGAAGTAGGGCAGAGGAACGTTTTTTTCCTGTAACTTGCGGATTACGCCCAGGCCGTCGAGCCCCGGCATCTGCACGTCCAGGAACACCAGCTCCGGGCCGAGTTCCTCAATCAGTTCAACGGCTTCCAGCCCGTTGCGGGCCGTGCCCAGGACCTCGATCTCGGGAAAGTCCCGGAGCTGATAAGCCAGCTCCTCGCAGGCCAGTTGCTCGTCGTCCACGATAAGCGCGGTGATTACAGCAGTCGCGCGATCGGACATGAGAGTGTTAGTATAGCATTTCGAGCCTTTAGGCCCGGATTCGGGCCTGACCGACCTAGGAGAGCCTCACCTTGCCCCAGAAAGACAACGTTCGAATCGCCCCTGCGGAAGGCAGACCGGGGCTGATCTGAGCTGCCATGCGTCAAGAAGAGCCGGCGGTCAACGCTCCGAAGAAGGTCCTGGTGATCGGCGGGACCCTGTTCATCGGGCGCACACTGGTGAGCGAGCTGCTCAAGCTGGGGCACGAGGTCTGGGTCCTGCACCGCAAGAGCGAACACGACCTGGGCAAGCGCGTCGGGAGCATACAGGCGGACCGCAACGACCCGGAAGCGATGCGGCGCGCTCTCAGCGGGGCGAAGTTCCAGGTGGTCTTCGACAACGTCTACGACTGGGAGCGCGGGACCACCGCCCTGCAGGTGGAGGCCACGGCGTGCGCCTGCGACAGCGACCTGCAACGCTACGTCTTCATGTCCAGCGTGTCGGCCTATGGCGACGGGTTGAACCACCACGAAGGCGACGCGCTGGCGCCCGATGATCATCCCCAGTCGTACATCCGCAACAAGGCCACGAGCGAGCGGGCCTTGTTCCGGCTGCACCAGCGCAGCGGATTCCCCGTGGTGACCCTCCGTCCCCCCTTCGTGTATGGCCCGCGCAACCCGTTCTACCGCGAGGCCTTCTTCTGGGACCGCCTGCGCGACAACCGGTCCATCATCCTGCCTGGGGATGGCCGGCGGCTCATGCAGTTCGTCTACGTCAAGGACCTGGTGGGCGCCTGCCTGAAAGCGATGGAGGAACGCGCCGCCGTCGGCCACGCCTTCAACATCGCCAACCTCCGCTCGGTGACCCAGACCGAGGCGGTGACCGCCTTCGCGGAAGCGGCCGGCAAGAAGGCCAACTTCGTGCGCGTCCCCCGCGAGCGCATCTATCACTCGGGCGGCCATCCCGTCGGCCCGCTGCTGTACTTCGGGACCTACTTAGACCTGCCGCCGATTACGGAGATCGTTACCAAGGCGCAGCGGGTGCTGGCCTTCCACCCCACCGACTTCGCCCAAGGGCTGAAGGAGACCTACCGCTGGTATCTGCGGCACCACACGCCCCGCCGCGCCGACTACACCCTCGAGGACCGCCTGCTGATGGAAGGCATGGCGGTGGCCGCCACCACCCGCCCGGAAGCGATGCGGGCGGGGAAGTAGGACAAGACAGGAGTCATGTCCTACTGGGTCCCTACTCATAACGCAGGGTGATGATCGGATCCACGCGCATGGCGCGGCGCGCGGGCAGGTAGCAGGCTGCCAGGGCCACCAGCAGCAACAGTGATGACACGCCGACGAAGGTCGCCGCATCAGTCGGGCGCACGCCGAACAGCAGCCCGGCCAGCAAGCGGGTGAGCGCGAAGGCTCCCCCCAATCCGACCAGCACGCCGGCCAGGGCCAGGGCCATGCCTTGCCCGACTATCAGCCTGGCTACCGCGCCCCGCCCCGCGCCCAACGCCATGCGGATGCCGATCTCGTGCATGCGCTGGCCGACCGAATAGGCCATCACCCCGTAGATGCCGACCGCCGCCAGCACCAAGGCCAGGGCCGCGAACACTCCCAGCAGCAGCATGTTGAAGTTCTGCCGCGCGACCGCGCCGTCCAGCACCTGCTCGAGGGTGCGCACGTTGGAGACGGGCTGCTGGCGGTCTACGGCGCGGATCTCGCGCTGGATGGCAGTGGTCATGCGGAGAGGCTCGCCGGCGGTCCGCACCACCCAGGTGGCCGGGAGCAGGCGGTTCAGCAGCGGCGTGAAGCTGGTAGGAACCTGGGAACAGGGCACGAACAGCGTGAGCGGGGCAGCCCGGTCCAGCCCCACTTCCTTGATGTCGCCGACCACGCCGACCACTTCGCGGGTGCGATCGCCAAAGTCTTTGCCCATGAGCCTGCCGATAGTGATGCGCTGTCCGACGGGGTCCTCGCCCGCCGGGAACCGGGGCCAGTAACGGCGCACAAGGGCCTCGTTGACGATGACTACGGCCGGCGACTGGCCGGTATCGGAATCTGTGAAATGCCGGCCGCGGCGCAGGGGGATTCGCATAGCGCGGAAGTAGTTCGGCGTGATGGCGCGCCACTGGGCGCCGGGGTTGTTGTCGGTGTCGGTGCGGCCTTCGATGTTGAAGGGCAGGTCCGGCCCCTGCTCGAGGGGAAGGTTGGTGACGCTGGAGGCGGCCTCGACTCCCGGCAACGTCTCGAGGCGCTGCAAGACCTGCCGGAAAAAGCTGTCCACCTGAGCGGTGTGAGCGTAGCGCGGCCCGGTCAGGGACATCTGCATGGTAAGCACACGGCGCGGGTCGAAGCCGGGAGGGACGTTGCGCAGCCGGAGGTAGGTCTCGATGAGCAGGGCCGCCCCTACGACCAGCACCAGGGCCAGTGCGATCTCGCTGACGACCAGCAGGCCTCGCAGCCTGCTGCGAGGCGAGCCGGCAGTGGCGCGCCCGGTTCCTTCTTTGAGTGTTTCGTTCAGGTCCGGCCGCGAGGCGCGCAGCGCCGGCGCCAGCCCGAAAAGGATGCCCGTGAGCAGGGAGACCGCCAACGTGAAACCGAGCACACGGGCGTCCAGGGTGATCCGGACCAGGGGGATCCCTGCGGGGCTGGCCACCAGGAGCGCTTTCAGGCCCCAGAAGCCCAGCACGGTGCCGAGTGCGCCCCCGGCCAGCGCCAGCACAGCGCTCTCGGTGAGCAGTTGGCGCAGAAGACGCAGGCGGCTGGCGCCCAAGGCCGTCCGGATGGCGACCTCTTTGGCGCGCGTCGCGGCCCGGGCCAGCAGCAGATTGGCGACGTTGGCGCAGGCGATCAGCAGCACGCAGCCCACCGCGCCCAGCAGCACCAGCAGGGCCGGGCGAATGTTTCCCGCCACCTCTTCGTGAAGCGAGAACACGCCGAAGCTCTGGTTCCGGCCCATGAGGTCCGGATACTGCTGGCGGAACTGCACAGCCAGTCTCTCCATCTCCGCCCGCGCCTGCCCGACGGTGATGCCCGGCTTGAGGCGTCCCAGGCAGGCCAGGTAGTTGGCTTGGTCGGTGGTCTTGACGACCGGCTGGAGCGTGGTCCAGAGGTCGGCCTCGGGGACGAACTCGAAGCCGCGGGGCATGAGGCCCACTACCGTGTAAGGCTCGCCGCCCAAGATCACTGACCTTCCCAGCAAGCCGGGGTCGGCCCCGAAGCGGCGACGCCACAGGCCGTCGCTCAATACCACCACACGCCGGCCTCCAGGCAGGTCTTCTTCAGGGAGGAAACCGCGGCCCAAGACCGGGAAAACGCCCACGACGCGGAAGAAATCGGCGCTCACCCGCACGCCGCGCACCCGCTCGGGCTCGCCCTCGGCGCTGCTGAGGTTGTAGCCCGCCCCGATCACGTCGAAAGCCGTCAGGCTCTCGAACGCCTGGCTGTGCTTTCTCCAGTAGTCGATCTTGGGGATGGAAACGGTCTCATTCCTGCTCTGGCGGTACTGCCGGACTACCAGGAACAAACGCTCGGAGTCCGGATAGGGCAGCGGCCGCAAGAGCACGGCGTTGACCAGGGTGAAGATGGCGCTGCTAGCGCCGATGCCCAGGGCCAAGGCCAGCAGGGCCACGGCCGTGAAGCCGGGGCTCTTCAGCATCATGCGGAGCGCGTGGCGGAGGTCCTGCATCACTAGTGAATACGAGTGGCGGGGCCGGTTGTTCCAGAAACGAGGGCGGGGACGCACCGTCCGGGTGGCCCTGCGGGGCGGAGGAGGAGGCGGTGTGGCCCGGGGCGCGGCACAAATTGGGTCTGTTCTGTAAATTTTAATGTTCCGGGGGCCTCGCTGCCAGTGTCCTGTCTCGCAAATGAGTGAACAATGCTGCCTCGTGGGACAGGCCTTCAGCCTGTCGGCTGCAACGGCCCCGATTGTCAATGAACTTGCGCGACAGGACACTAGCAGCGCCCGAATCAGCGCTGAGGGTGGGCGCGCGGCGTGATTGGACCAGCCTGAGCTCGTGGAGGGCCTTGTAGAAAGCGCGGCGGGCGGAGTTTTCGTAGCGGAGTAGCTTGAGGAAGGTGTCTGCCTCAGCGTCGCAGCACAAGGCTTGCGCAAGCAGGCGGGTGTCCTGGTGGTACTGCCGATCGGCGTGGGATTTGTCGGCGCCGGGTACGGAAGGGTCGATTTCGAGGTCCTTGCGGAGGGCGTGGAGGCGGTCCGTGAGGAGGCCGGTCTCGAAGCGAACGATGCGGCGGAGGCGCCAGTCGGCGGCGGCCAAGTGAAAAACCAGGACTTCCTCGAACGCAGTGGCGGGCCGGAGTTCGGAGCGGAAGTCGGCGAGCAGTTCCAGGAAGTCGGTGCGGTTCTCCTCGGGGAAGACGACCAGGCGGGAGGCGAGGCCGTGCTTGACGGCGTTGCGGCTGACGGCGGCCTTGCCTTCCGGGGTTTTGGGGCCGGTACTGCGTTGGGCGTTGCGGCGGTTGGCTTCGATCTGCTTCTGCGTGGCCATGAGAGGCCCCCGGCTACAGGGTAAGGGGTAGTCGGTTGTAGGTAGTGGGGTGTGGGGCGTAGGCGGTTGAAAAGGCGGGGGGGAAAGGAGTTAAGGGCCCTGTCACCGGGCGTGGGGAAGTCGCCTGAAATGGAGGTCGGCGGGAGGTGCGCTGTTGAGCACGCCGCCTCGGGGCGGTCGTCGCGGGGGGCGCCGTTAGGCTTACGGGAATACTCGCCGACAGCGGAGAGACCATCTGGCAACCGGGCTGAAAACCCGCGGAGACTCTGAAATTGTCTTGACACATTCAAAGAACAGCGTTAGACTGGTGGCTGAGGCGTTGTGAATTCACCGAGGACGGGGGGATGGCTGGCACGCACGACTGGTTCAAGGTAACGTTGCTGTTTCCGCTTCAGGACAACGCGTGAGGTCGAAGCTGTTCGGGCATTTTTGCGGCGGGAGCGCCAGAGGTTCAAGCAGGATGTCATGTATTTCGAATACCATCCCGTGCACTTTGAGGAAGTGGACTGAGTTGCAGCTTGCGTCTCATGCTATTTCGTGCGGCTTTGGCTGTAAGATCTGGAGATCCGAATGTTGAGGTACGTCAATCCGAAGACGAAGGTCAGCATCGAGCTGAGCAGTTTGACGGAGAGCGAGAGGGCGTTCTACGAAAAGGCAGTAAGACAGTTCCAGCGGAATGCGGATTGGGTGTCGTTTGATGAGTTTCTCTTTAGCCCGAAGTCGCCGATCTACGCTCGGCGACGTTCCCATCTGGAGGTGCTAAGGGACCCTCTGTATCTGGCCCTAAGGGATATGTGGCTACAGTTGGGTGTCCAGCAGGGAATGATCGCTCCAGGCAAAGAGGTTGGAGCGGCGCACCGGCGACGTGGTACGTCTGTGGCTCGACCGAGCTTGAGGCGGCACGCTCGACCGGCTCCAGAACTGCCGGTCGGGGCCGGTGTCACGCCTTGAGCCGGGGTGGGAAAAGACCAGGCGCTGGCAGGCCGCCCAAGAGTGGAACGGCGCGGCGGAGTGTAACCTGGCGGTTGCCGATTCAT
Source organism: uncultured Solibacteraceae bacterium (assembly GCA_964353255.1). Classification (GTDB taxonomy): domain Bacteria; phylum Acidobacteriota; class Terriglobia; order Bryobacterales; family Bryobacteraceae; genus VFZS01. The sequence goes on from CAYGVJ010000070.1 coordinate 25,111, forward strand.
GTTCTGACCCGGATCTACGCGCGGGCAGAGGTCGAAGGAACCACGGTTAGCGCCTGGGTCGAGAGGGCGCTGTGGAGGGCAGCAAGCTCTCGGATTAGGGGCAGGCGTAGCTGATCGTCGGTCGCCGCTTGGTGGGAGCGGCTGGTTTCCGGTTCCAGGGCGTGCGCCGCAGAAGCGCCACAGCAGCCGTGGGGCGATCCAGCGTCTGCGGGGTGA
>CAYGVJ010000070.1:25426-28917 GCA_964353255.1 uncultured Solibacteraceae bacterium
TGGCTTGCCGAAGAATGAGTTCCTCGATCATCGCACTGGCTGGGCATGGTACGCCTCTGGCTACAGGGTAAGGGGGTGGTGGGCGGTCCGGAGCGGATGGGCGGGGCAAGCGGCTGAGGGAAGGGCAGAAAAAGGGCTGGGGGCGCTGTGTTGTTGACTTCTAGGTTGAGCGGGAGCATCATAAATCCAGCTCCTGTCGCCGGCGCCAGGATTTCGGGTAGGCCAGGCCGAATGAACAACTTCACCGCATGTCGTGGGTCGCCGCTGGGGCTGTTGCCCGGCCAAACGGTGGCGGGCGAAGGGTTCAGAATCCGCTGGACGGGCTGCGGCAGGTTGTCCGAATCGAGAGGGGAGGAATTATGCGGACCGGACGGTCGGCCTAAGACTCCCGAGGCAGATTGTCGAATGGAGCGCAAGTCATTGGAATTGAAGCAGTTGCAGTCGCACCCCGTCGGCTGCGTTTTCGTGTTAGGCCGACCGACATTGAGTTTTAGGCAGGTCTCGTGAAATAGTGGTTGGGCGACCGTCGAGGCGCGCAGAGCCGCTGCAGATGGACGGAGGCAACAATGACACCGCTCAAGAACTGGGCAACTGTTGTTTGGGTAGCACTAGGGCTGTTTCTGTTCTACGTGTTCTACGTTTCGGAGTACAACCCGATCTTGTATTTCAGGTACGGCCAGCGTGCCAAGGGGGCTCTGCTCCTAGGAGTTCTCGTGGCGAGCGTACTAGCCTGGGCGTGGACGGCCAAGAATCTGAACGCGGCAGACAGGACACTGGGAAACGTGTTCAAGAAATGTCCTGCGTGCTTCGCTCAGGCCATCAGTTTTGATGTGAAGGTGGGATCGTTAACAGACCGAGTTGTGTGCCGCTCCTGTACAGCCGAATGGCACTTCACACTTAATCTCCTATCAATGCGTATCTCGCGTCTGTGGCTCGCCAACCCAGGCCAGTGTCTCAATCAAACCGAGCGCGAGACCACTCCCGCCACCGACGTCGCAGCTGATTGGGAGAGCTGGGCTCTAGCGCGCTTCTCGCAGAGGCGCGAGAGCACGTAGGCCGCGGCCGTAATGCGACAATGGCCGGATAGAATCAAGAAGTAGGCCGCGTGCCGTCGCCCAACCACGCGTTGCACCCGACGCCGGCCGGTGAATGGGTGGATCGGCGCGGGTGAACGCGATCGTTGGGCCGGCCAGCCCGCTTATGAAGTCGCGAGTGGCACGGAGACGTGTGCGATGAAATCATTCACAACGAAACAAGTCGTCATTCTGGTGCTCGTCATAGTTGCAGCCATTGCATTCCTCGAAACGTCTCAGCCGGTACTCACGGGCGCTTTTTGGCGGGCCTTTCTACTCAAAGTATTGATCTATGGGGCGGTGTCAGAGTTCGTGGTCGTCGCTTTAGGCGCATGGACGAAGCTTTTCAAAAACAGCGACGACCTGTGACGGGCCGCCCAACTCGCGGTTGCACCCGACGCGAACCGCTGCGCCGGCACTCCCAGCGCTATACTTCGTTACGTGCGGTCCGCGCGGGTGAACCGCAGAACCGTTAGCTGGTGGAGGATCGCGTCAAGAAGGGCTGTTGCCCACAACGATCTGCCCGGTGGCTGTGTAACCAAGGCTGAAGCCGCCTCTCACATAGTCGGGGGTCGCCGGTAGTGCAAGTCTCTGAAACAGCAGGACTTGCCTCGGATATGGCAGGTCTAGTGGGCGGGTGTTACGTGATACCGCTGGCGTGAGATGCGGGAGAGCGGAGGCTGAGAGGCGCCTGTCGGAGGGGGCGGGTTGCCTCAGCGGAATCATGGAGTACGCGTCCTACTGCGAGGAACGTGTGAAAAAATCCTGGGGACACGCCTGCGCTCATTCCCAGGTGACTGGTTTGACGGACCCAGCCCGGAGTGTCCCCGGATTCTTTCACACCTGCCAGGCGGGGAGATTGCGGAGGATGTCGAGGGTTTCGAGGCTGAGGCGGATGACTTGGGCGAGGAGGCGGGTGACGTACTCGGGGTCGTCGGGGCGATTGGGGTCCAGGCGGATGCCGCTGCGGGGGGCTTCGGTGACCTGGTACTGGTCGATGACCCATTCGAGGGCGCTGCGGTTGCCGAGGCGGTATTGGAAGGCTTCGGGCGGGATGCCGGCGAGGGTGAGGGAGGGGTTGACGACCAGGGAGCGCTTGTCCTTGCTGAGGCGCATCTTGTCTTCGACGCGGTAGGAGAGGGACAGGCCGGGGTTAACCACGAACTCGAGGGGGTAGGGCGGGAGTTGCTCGTAGTTGAGATGAAGGTGGGCGAGGCGCTCTCCGGCTTCGGCGAAGGCTTCGAAGTCGGGGGCGAAGGGGATGCGTGGGAGTTCGCGCTTGAGGTTATCGGCGAAGCGAGCGCGGTAGTCGGGGTGGTGGAGGAGGGCGTAGACGTAGTGGAAGGTCTGGGTCTTGGTGATACGCGGATCGCTGTAATGCTCGCGGAAGTGGGCGAGGGCGAAGTCGGTGATGTTGTCGCGGCCCTGGGCACCGTCGGGGGAGTAGGTATAGAGGGGGAAGCACTGGGACTTCTCGAACGCAAGGTCGAGCGCGGGGATTGCGTTGGCGATCAGACAGCCGAAGGGCATGCGGTTTCCCGGGCCGGGCACGCAAATAGCACAGTTCTCACGTTCGGTGTTGGCGGACGGGAAAATCTCGCCGAAGTGGGCCGGGCGATGGATGAGCACGGGACCGTAGTAAAGGCACAGCTTGGTGAAGGGCCGGTAGAGACCAGAGTGTATCGCGTGAGGTTCGAAGGTGGCGTAGACGCCACGTAGGAGGGTCTCTTTGAGCCGGCTGCTCCACTTGATTCGCTTGTCGTCGTAGCGGACGAATTCGTCGACAGCAGCCTGTCGGTCCTTCCGGCGCTTCCAGCGGTCCACCTCACCGTTGTAGAAATCGATGAAGGCCTGGACCTTTTCTCCGAGAGGGGTGTGGGAGAAGTCGTAAACCCACTCGTCACGGTTCGTGTTTACGCCCAGCGAGTACAGGTCAAAGATTGCGAGGGATTCGGCTTCGGAGCGCTTCATCTTTTTCTGGCCCATGGGCAGGAAGCTGGCGAACTCGGCGGCATGCTCGGGGACGAGCCAGGTGTGGCGGGCGTCGGGTGTGAGTTCCTGCCAGGGAACGGAGCGGAGGTTGCGCTGTTCGCGCAGCCAGTCGAGCTTCTTGTGGCGGCGCCATTCGAGGGGGACGGCGTGGTAGGAGATGCCGCGCGGGAGGCCGGCGCGACGGACGGCGATGGTGATGCCGACGCCGACCTGGATTCCGAAGACGTTGTAGGCGGTGCCGCTGAGCTTGGGGTTCTGGCGCACGTTGCCCTGGAGGTTGAGGTGGTAGATGCGGTGGAAGTCCTGGGCGAGGTGTCGGCGCATGCCGTCGAAGGCGATCTGATCGAGGAAGCTGTTGTTGGAGACGAAGCAGACGATGCCGTCGCGGTCGGCGAGGCGGTCGGTGGCCCAGCGGAAGAACTTCAC
>CAYGVJ010000071.1:0-27892 GCA_964353255.1 uncultured Solibacteraceae bacterium
CACTACGCCACTGGGCGTCCCGCCCAGGCAATCCCTCGCTACGTACGGATTACGGTCATGCCGGGTCATGGCAGCCGGCTTTCGTGTTAGAATCAGTGAGTTTGTGACAGATTGTGGAGGAGTCATGTCGTCTGAGCAGGTTGAGCAGAAGGTCAAACAGATCGTCGTCGAACAACTGGGCGTGGACGAAAACCAAGTGGATCCCACCGCCTCCTTCGTGGACGATCTGGGGGCGGATTCCCTCGACATCGTCGAGCTGATCATGGCGTTCGAGGAGGCCTTTGAGCTGGACATCCCGGACGAAGAGGCCGAGAAGATCGTCACCGTCAAGGACGCCGTCGCTTACATCGAAGCCAAGATGGTCAAGGAGTAGCGACGGCTCCGGTCGGCGGGCCTTCTTGAAGGAGTAAGACTTTGTCGCGCAGGGTTGTGGTAACAGGTGTGGGGCTGGTGTCGCCCGTGGGCATCGGGACCGAGCAGAGCTGGCAGGCCGTGCTGGAGGGGCGAAGCGGCGTTTCCCAGATCAGCTTGTTCGACGCCTCGGCGTTCCCCTGTCGAATCGCCGGAGAGATCCGAGGCTTCCAGCCCGAGCAGTACCTCGAGAAGAAAGAGATCAAGAGAACCGGGCGGTTCATCCAGTTCGCGGTCGCGGCAACCGACTTCGCCCTCCAATGCGCGCGCCTGAAAATCGACGCGGCCGGCGCCGACCGGATCGGGGTCTACATCGGCAGCGGCATCGGGGGATTCGAGGTGATCGAGCGCGAGTTCGAGGTACTGCTGGCTCACGGTCCGAAGCGCATCTCGCCCTTCTTCATCCCCGCCACCGTCGTCAACTTGGCCGCCGGCTACGTCTCCATCCGCGTGGGGGCCAAGGGGCCCAACTCGGCCACCGCCACGGCCTGTGCGTCGGGAGCCCACGCCATTGGGGATTCCTTCAAAATCATCCAGCGCGGCGACGCCGATGTCATGATCTGCGGCGGCACGGAGGCCCCTGTTTGCCGCCTGGGGATAGCCGGATTCGCGGCCATGCGGGCCGTCTCGACGCGCAACGACGAGCCGGAGCGAGCCAGCCGGCCGTGGGACAAGACCCGCGACGGATTTGTGGTCGGCGAAGGCGCTGGCATCCTGATCCTGGAGGAGCTGGAGACCGCCCGGCGCCGCGACGCGCCTATCCTGGCCGAGATTGTGGGCTACGGGATGAGCGGGGACGCCTTCCACATCACGGCGCCCTCGGAGGACGGCGACGGCGCCTGCCGGGTGATGTCGAGCGCGCTCCGGGACGCGGGCCTGGAACCTTCCCAGATCGACTACGTGAACGCGCACGGCACTTCCACCGAGGTCGGCGACAAGGTCGAGACCCTGGCGCTGAAGCGTTGTTTCGGCGACCATGCCTACAAGCTGGCCGTCAGCTCGACCAAGTCCATGACCGGTCACCTGCTGGGCGGAGCGGGCGGCTTCGAGGCAGGGGTGACGGTCCTGGCGATCCAGAACCAAGTAGCGCCGCCCACCATCAACTACGAGTTCCCTGACCCGGAGTGCGACCTGGACTGGGTGCCCAACCAGGCCCGGCCGATGCGCATCGACTGCGCGCTGTCGAACTCCTTCGGTTTCGGCGGCACCAACGGCTGCCTGATCTTCAAGCGGTATACGGGCTGAAGAGGGTGCTGAAAAAGTCCTGCTTCAAGGCCCGAGGACGACAAGCTAAAGCATGTCCCACAACGCCAAATCAGGCATTTGCGCGCCCACGTAGGACATGCTTCAGCTTGTCCAAGGACTTTTTCAGCACCCTCTGAAGGCCGCTCTTAGGCCGCCTGCGCCATCTCCGCGCGGGCCTGCGCACCTTTCCCGGACCATCCGCGTGCGCCGGTATCGAGATCGCGTCTTGGACCAGGACATGTTGCTCTGCGTGGTGACCGAAGAGACAATGGAGGAGACGGTAGTGGTGACGGTCTTCAAGACCTCGCAACTGGAGAAGTACTTGCGGGAGGTGCGGCGGTGAAGGTGCGCTATGACAGAGAAACCGACTCGCTGACCATCACGCTGCGCGATGAGCGCATCAAGGAAAGCGACGAGGTGCGGCCGGGCGTGATCGCCGACTTTGGCTATGACGGCGGGGTGGTGCGCTTCGAGATCCTGGGCGCCTCCCAGCTTGTGGGAAGCACCCAGGAGATCCAGTTCTCCGTGGCTGGCTGAAGTCCCCCTACGCTGCCTGCGCCATCTCCGCGCGGGCCTTGGCGATCACGGCCAGGTACTGGCGGGCTTTCTCCTCGATCAGCTCGAGCCGGCCTTCCTTGAGGCTCTTGGCGTCCACCAGCTCGGCGCCCACGGCCACCGCGCAGGCCCCCGCTTTGAGGAATTCGCCCGCCGTCTCCAGGTTCACGCCGCCGGTGGGGATCATCTCGATGTGCGGGAAGGGCGCTCGCAGGGCCTTGATGTACTTGGGCCCGCCCACGTTGCCGCAGGGGAAGATCTTGACGATGTCGGCGCCCGCCTCCCAGGCGGCCAGCACCTCGGTGGGGGTGAGCGCCCCGGGCATTACCACCTTCGAGTAGCGCCTGGCGATCTCGATCGTGGAGAGCTTCAGGCTCGGCGAGACGAAGAACTCCGCGCCGGCCAGCATGGCCGCTCGCGCCGTCTCGGGATCCAGCACCGTCCCGGCGCCCAGCACGATTCGATCGCCGAAGGCATCGGCTACTTTCTCCAGCGCCCGGATGGCCCCCGGCACCGTCATGGTGATCTCGGCCGCCCGGATCCCGCCGTTGTAGATGGCCTCGACGGCTTGGATGGCGCTCTCGGCGCTGGCGGTGCGCACCACGGGCACCAGCCCGATATCAGTGATGAAAGACAAAATCTGCTGCTTCGTTCGCATGCCGTCCACTGTATCCTGTTAGAGTGATGGACGCAATGGCGGGCCAGCGCGTGGTGCGGATCGGCGTGCGGGTGAAGCCCGCCTCGCGCCGGCCGCGCCTGGAGGAGCAGGCCGACGGCAGCCTGGTGGCGCATCTGAAATCGCCTCCGGTCGAGGGCCGCGCCAACCAAGAGCTGATTGAGCAGCTCGCCCGGCGCTTCGGCGTGTCCAAGGCCCGGGTGCGGATTCGCCTCGGGTTGGCCTCTAGAAACAAAGTGGTGGAGATAGTATACTGACGGGTCACTGACGACATGGCCGAATTACCTTGGGTGCTTCAAGCGTTGCTGGTAGCGGTGGCGGGCGTGGCCGCCATCTGGGATCTCCGCTTCCGCAGAATTCCGAATTGGCTGGTGTTGCCGGCCCTGCTGCTGGGCTTTCTGCTCAACGGCTTCCTCTACTCCGGTGCTGGCCTGGGGCGCGCCGCCGCCGGCTTCGGCCTGGCCCTGCTCATCTACCTTCCGCTGTACACGCTGCGGGGGATGGGCGGGGGCGACGTCAAGTTGATGGCCGCCCTGGGCGCCATCGCCGGCTGGCGCTACTGGCTGGCCATCTTCATCCTCACCGGAATCCTGGGCGGCGTGCTGGCCATCGTTCTGACGCTGGCCCGAGGCCGTCTGCGGAAGACCCTCTGGAACGTCGGCTACATCCTCTCGGAGCTGGTCCACCTGCGCGCGCCGCACATAGGCCGGGCCGAGCTGGACGTGCAGAGTCCCAAGGCCGTAACGCTGCCGCATGGCTCGGTGATCGCACTCGGGGTAGTGGCGCTGCTGGTCCTGGCCCGGCTGTTCCCCGGCTAGAAGATGCCGAACCAGAACGCGCCCGGCGCGCCTCTCCGGCAGGCGAGCCGCTCCCCGGCTCTTCTGGCCGCGTACTTCACCGTCGCGCTGCGCCTGGCCTACTCGGGGCTGGCCGCCCTATTCACCCCGCACCTGAATCTGGATGCGCGGCTGATCGAATCCAACCGCCTTACCGAGCAGTTGATGCAGCCCTCCGAAGGTCTGCGGTACGCCTGGCTGGGCGTCTGGGAGAGATTCGACACCCTGTGGTACATCCACATCGCCCAGCACGGCTATGACCGCCCTGACGCTGTGGGCTTCTTCCCCCTGTACCCCCTGCTGCTGCGGGTCGTCTCCTGGCTGATCGATCCGCTGGCGGCCGCGCTGCTGGTTTCCACGCTCGCGGCGTTCTTCCTGTTCTGGGGCTTCCAGAAGCTGCTCCGGCTGGACCGGCCCGCCGAAGATGCCACTCGCGCGCTCCTGCTGTATGCCGCTTGGCCGGCCAGCTTCATATTTTTCTGCGGCTACGCGGAGTCGCTGGTCGTGGCGCTGCTGATCTGGTCGATTTATTTCGCGCGGACGGGGCGGTGGTGGTGCTCGGGGATCACGGGGTGCCTGGCCGGGCTGAGCAAGGCCGTCGGGTGGCTGGCCATCGTGCCCCAGGCCGTGCTGGGATGGCGTCAAAGGAAGTGGCGCGCTCTGGCTGCCGGCCTGACGCTCGTGGGGCCCGGCGCCTTCGCCTTGTGGCTGAAGCTCTCCGGGCGCATGTTGCCCTCGGAGGCCTACCCGCGATACTGGCTGACCGACACGGCGCCGCCCTGGACCACCCTTTGGGACAGCGTCGGCGCCGCCGTGGCCGGGCGCAGCCGGATCCTCGAAGTCCACCTGCTGGTGCTGGCGGTGGTGGCGGTGCTGGCCCTGTGGAGAAACCTGCGGCCCGAGTACACGCTGTACGCAGCTGTTGCCCTGTGTTTCATTCTGACCAAGCACGCCGACCCGACGCAGCAGCCGTGGACGCGCTACGTGCTGATCCTGTTCACAGCCCCGGCGAACCTGGCGGCGTGGCTGAGGAACGGAACCGCGTTGACGGTGGGCACGCTGCTATTGTTCCTGGCCAACGTGCTGTTTCTGCGGCTGTTTCTGGGGTGGTCGCTGGTGGTGTAGGGGCTTCGCCTCATGCGCTTCTCTCGCCGGACTGCCGATCACAGGCCGAGGTGCGCGCTGAATTCCAGCTTTTCCTTTACCTCCAACTGTTGGACCTGCTAACCACGCTGGTCGGCCTGAGAGCGGGACTTCGCGAGCTCAGCCCCTTTGTCCAGCACCTGATGCGCCTGGATCCCACGGTGGGTCTGCTGACAGCCAAACTGCTGGCCGTCGCCCTGGGCGGCTATTGCCTGTGGACGCAGCGCCACCGCATCATCGGGTGGATCAATTACTGGTACGCCGCCCTGGTCACCTGGAACCTGTGCATCATTCTGGTGGGCTGGCAGAGGACGTAGCAGCTACGAGTGATTCCCGCGGCGCGAAGCGAATCTTCCAGGCCGCCGAGGCGAGTGGGCGTATACTGGACTCATCCGGGAGGCCGGAATGGGAACCTCGGCCCACGCCGTGTTGCAGAAGAAGAGAAGAGTGGGCTACGTGCTCCTCGCCTTGGTGGTTGTCGGGGTGCTGACCAGGGTTGTCACCTTCTGGCGTCTGGACCGCCACGCGATCTGTGGGGCGGACTTTCCGGTGTTCTACGCCGGCGGCCAACTGGTGGGCACAGCCGACCTGTATTCGCCGGCAGCGGCTCAGGCCATCCACAAGCGAGAGGTCGGCTGCACCTCCTACGCCTCCGTCTTCCTCCGCCTTCCCTACTTCGCTGCTCTGATGTGGCCTCTCGCCAAATTGCCCTTCTGGCAGGCCTTTGCCCTGTGGAACGTCGCCACTGTGGGCGCCCTCGTGGGGTTTGTGTGGCTTTGGCCGGCGCCTCGGCTGTGGTCCGCGTTGGCTTGCGCGTGGTCGCTGCCACTGGCCTGGAACATCACTAACGGCCAGGATGTGGCCTTCTTGCTCCTGTGGGTCGCGATCGGAGTCACCCTGATCGCAAAGAACCGGTGTTTTCTGGCGGGGTTGGTTCTGTCGCTCTGTGCAGCCAAGTTCCACATGTTCTTGTTGTTGCCCCTCCTGATAGCCGGCCAGCGCCTGTGGAAGGTCGGTCACGGATTGGTCATCGGCATTTGCGTTCTGCTCGCCGCCTCGTTCGCCCTGGGCGGTTGGCAATGGCCAGTCAGGTTTCTTGCCGCGATCAGTGACAGAAGAATCGACCCCACCCCTCTGTTGCTGCCTAATCTGCGGGGCCTCGTGCACGGGGCACTAGTGTGGGAGATCGTTCTGGCCTCGTTGGTTGCAGTGGTCACCTGGTACGTCTGCCGATGCGCACCATTCGATCGGGCCCTGTGCGCCGTGCTCGTTGGCAGCGTGCTGGTCAGCCACCACCTGTCTGGGGCGGATGGGGCCATGTTTCTGCCAGTTGCGCTCACGCTGGCCTCCCAAGCACGGTTTGCATGGCTCCGGTTGTTGGCAGTAGTCCCGGTACTTCCCACCACATGGTTCGTCTTCGCACAGCCCGGCCTCGGGCAGGTTGCTTCCGTGGTGGTTCTGGTTCTGTTCTGCGGTATCGCGTATGAGGCGAAGACGTTGGCCTCCATAGCGGGCGGACCTCGGGGAGCAGTGCCTGCTGGTACCCGCGCCGCAGGGTGAAGAGGAGGTGCGCCGTCTGCCTGCCAGGCGCCCCGCCTGTCGCCGTGGCTCGCATTCCCTGGTCGCCTGGAAGCTGTGCATCATTCCGGTGGGCTGGCAGAGGGCGTAGCAGCTACGAGTGATTCCCGCGGCGTGAAGCGAATCTTCCAGGCCGCCGAGGCGAACCGGAAGTTCCGCGCGAAGGCGTGCTTGGAGGCGCCCTCGGCGCGCTTGACCCACTTAGTGGGAATCTCGGCGGCGGTGCGGCCCAGCCGCAGCGGTTTGAGCAGCAGCTCGGCGCAGAACTCGTGCCCGCCGAACTCCCAGCGGACCTCTCGCAGCAGGTCCGCCTTGACGAGCTTGTAGCCGAACGTTATATCGTGGATGGAGGTCCCGTACAGGACGCGAAAGATCAGGTTGTACCCGTAGTTCAGCACAAGCTTCAAAGGGTCGTAGCCCGTGAACCCGCCGCCTGGCAACCACCGGCTGGCGCAGACGATGTCCGCGCCGGTCTCCTCGGCCGCGCGCACCAGCGCCCCGGCGTCGTCGGGGTCGGTCTCCAAATCGCTCGATATGATCAAGGCGTGCGTGCCGGTCACCAGCGGAATCGCTTCGCGGTACGCCCAGCCGATTCCGGGCTTGTCGCTTTGGAGCAGCGTCTTGACCAGCGGCTCCGTCCGCGGCAGATCATTGCACAGCTCCAGGCACTCCGGCGCTGATTTCGGAGACACCACCACTATGATTTCGTGCAGCGCCTCGCCGAGGCTGCGCTTCACTCGCGCGATGGACTCCACCAGCAGCGTGGTTTCCGAATACACCGGCATCAAGACACTGACTTTCATGGTCCGATAGACCTTTACCCGCCCAAGATCCCTTTGCACGCGCCCAACCATCGGCGCATATAGTAACTCATCTGGTGAAAGTAACCGCGCGTGGCCTCGTTCCAGACCGGCCCGTGGATCTTCTCGACTACCTCGTCCAGCTCGTGACTTAGCGACAGATACGCCCCCAGGTGGGAATCCCCGGACAGCTTCACCTCGGCCAGCCACGGCAGCAGGTCTTCGAGCACCAAAATGCACGGCCACTCCCGCGTGGCGTCCCGCAGGTGGTTATGGCTGTTGCGGCGATGGTCGGCCACCGGGGTACCGGCGCGCACGAGGCCGCCCACCTGCTTCACGCAAGCCTGCGCGAAGTAACCCGAGAAGATGTCGCCGTAACGGTCGATCGACGCGCCGCCAACCGGATACCCCATCCTGACGAAGTAGTACGACGGAATCGCCTCTCGTCGCAGCGCGGTGTTCTGGGTGTTCACCGGCGACCAGGTATTTAGACCCAGCACCACCGAATCGCCTTTGAACCCGACCACGTGCGGCGCGCTCACCAGCCAGGTGATGGCATCCACGTCGGGATCACACAGCCACAGACCGGCATTCATGTGGACCTCGGCTCGGCCTACAGTCCGAATGGTCGGGTGGTCGCTGCGCCGGGCGAAGTACGGATACCCGCGGGGGTAGCAAGGGGCGGGCAGCCGTGAAAAAAACGGCGGACAGGCGAAACCGCCTGTCCCACGGTTGGCTAAGTGCTCTGATTGCAGTGTGGGACAGGCAGTTTTGCCTGTCTCCTCGAGCTCTGGCCCGATTTTTTCACGGGTTCCAGGCTGGTCGAACTCAAGCAAATCGCAAAAGTTGAAAAAGCGGTTCGGCGATTCGACAACTGCATGCTCGCCCTCGCCGGCTGTGACCACCGCGTGGGCTGCGAAGACATCCTCCTCCGGCAGGCAGTAGTTGTCGTCATCCAGCGAGATCAGGAAGTCCGCGCCGGAGGCCAGCGCCATCAGGAAACCGACGTTGCGGCGGTTGTCGGAATTGTAGGGCACCAGATACGCCGGCAGGCCCACGCTGTTCAAGAAGGCCTCCTGCTCCTCGATGGACGGGCAGCGGCACCCCAGTCCCCGCTGCGACAGCTCCCGGCACCCGGCGAACACCGCGGGGGGCGTCTTCTGGTCCGGCACCACGATTACCTCGACCTGGCCCAGCCGCCCGTAGCGGGCGAAGTTGGCGTAGTACGTCTCCAGCACCGGCGTCTCGAAGATCGTGGTCAGCACCACGGTTGCTCTCGTGTCAGCCATAAGAGATCATCCTCAGGGACCCGGCGCGGTGCGCCCTTGCGACGGCGCTGTGACCAGAAACAGGAGCACGTCGCGGTCCTGGGCGCGCAGCTCCACTTTTCTTCCGTCCGCCCGGAGTTGAGCCAGGAGCCACTCCAACTGCCCACTGGAATAATAGTAGACCCAGAACGCCCGGTGCGAGGCAATGAAGCTCGCGTAGTCCTCGACCCGGATAGGCGCCCATCTCTTCAAGCCATGCAGCACCAGTTCGGGAATGAAGTCGGGCTGCCGCACCGCGACCTGTGGGTAGCTGAGGAAGCAGATGCGCGAAGTCACCTCCGGCGAACCATAATACGTCATTTGAAGGAAGCGGAGAGCGTTCGAGACGGCAATCGGGAGATCGTCGTCCTTGGGAAACGTCTCATGCCCGGCGCGCAGGACTGGCTGCTGCACGGGTGGAGGATACGCCTTGCCCACCACTTCTGCCAGCGCGAAGCAGCCCAGAAACGCCCCCAGCAGAGCCACCCCAAACACCGTCCGCGCGCGCGCCGCCAGGTGCAGGAGAAAGCCCGCCAGGCTCGCGCAGCCGATCACCGCCGGAATCCCGTACCGGTCCATGTAGTAGCCGGTGGCCGCGGCCGTGATGATCAGAACGAACACGGGCAGCAGCACAAACCCTACTACCGCAGCCATCTCATGTGTGGCCGGCCCCTCCCGAGGCGGCCTCTCCTCGGCGCGGCCCGCCTGGAGCCCGAGCTTCAGCGCCAGAGCCGCCACCAGCGCGCCTACCACCGCCGCCGGAGCCGCCGGCCTCAGCAGGTAGGTATAGAACTCGATCATCCGCACCGGCGTTGGCTTGGTCCAGAAATCCGTGGATTGCGCCGAGTAGGAATACACATTTGCCAGAGCGCTGCGGATCAACGGCAGGTACAGGCCCAGCGGCGCCAACCCCAGCGCGAACATCAGCCACACCCAAAGGTCGATTCGCCGTCGGGTGAAAGAGCGCACCACTTCGCCCAGGGCGATGGGGCACACAATCAGCACCGCGTAGTAGTGGCTGGAAATAGCCACTGCCACGCTCAGCGCCAGCCCGGCCAGCGCCCACCTTCGCCCGCGCCCTTCCGCGGCCTGCCAGCACAACAGGGCCAGCCCGCTGAATCCCAGCACGAGCCCGTAGCCTCTGGCCTCGGAAGCGTACCAGTATGCGTACGTCAGCAGCGGGAAAACCATCGCGAAGGCCGCGTGAACCGCCGAGCACCGCCGCCGGACGAAGAAAAACAGGCACACGCACATGAGCCAGAACCCGACGATCGCCGGAAACCGCACCCCCAAGTGCCCTTCTCCGAACAAACTCATGGACCATCGCGTCAGCAGGAAAGGCAGGGGCGGATTGGTCTCATAGCCGGTAGCCAGGGCGGTCCAAATGTCCTGAACCCGCGGCAGCCGCGAGACGTGCCAGGTGAAGATCTCGTCAAACCACAAGGACCTCACCAGGGCGTTCATCACCGTTATGGCGAGGTACGGAATGGTGAAGAACCCCACCCACCACAGCGGACGTCTCTCCAGCTCCCCGGCGAAGCGGTCCGCAAAACGGCACAACCGCTCCTTCATGCCCACGACCTCAACACGTCGATCATCACACATCGGTCCTACCCGCCCGGCTTCACCCGGTACACCGAGGCCCAGGCGGAGCGGTACACCAGTTCCAGCGCCGGGCTCTCGGCGATCATGCGTTGCACGCCAAACGGATCTCCCACCTCCGCTTCTCGCCCGCCGACGCTCAGCAGCACGTGGCTCACCCCGTGCCGGCGCGCGAATTCCCCGGCGCCGCGATAGAAGGCCGAAAGCCCCTGCCAGTCGTTCCGGTATAGCAGTCTGGAGGGCACCACGGGACGGTAGCCGTGCCGGCCGGTGTACAGGTACAGGACCGGCTCGTGACCGGTCAGAAACGTGGCGTCCTGCGGAAGGTTGTCCGCAATCCAACGGTAGGCCCCGCGCATCCCTGCCAGCGACTCCCGCGCGCCCGCCGTGTATCCCGGTGCGTGCCAGAGAGTAGCGGCCATGTTCGCCGCGCCCAGGACGGCAATCAGCCCCAGCACGGTCGCCACCGCGCACGCCCCCGCGATCCGCCGCAGCTCCGCGCTACGGAACCAGTCATGTGCCCGAACCGCCGCCCGTCGAAACTCCTCGCTGAAGCCCGCCAGCAGCAGCGGCAGCAGCGGCAGCAGCAATCGCACGTACCGATCTCCCAGTCCGAGGTTCCAGCCCTGGAGTAACAACAGGTAGCCGCCGGCAAAGAGATACGGAAAACGGGCAGAGGGCAGGGTGCTCCACGCCATCCGCGCACAGCCCCACAGGACCGCTACTCCCAGCACTCGCGCCAGAGCGCCCACGTCAAACACCATCAACGCCCTGCCGACGCCCTCCAGAGTTCCCGCCAGGTTCTTGACGATCAGCAGCGGCACGTCAGCCCAGCGGAAGCTGGCCAGGTGGAACCGCACGTAGTCGGTGTAGTACAGCAGGAGCGGGTCGCTGGTGTCGAGCTGGTGCGCGCGCACCCACAGGTGCCAGGCGGCCACGGCCGGGAACATGGCTCCGAAAAACACCGCTGCCTGCGCATATCGTTTCCGCCAGGCGTAGTATAGCGGAGCGGCGACCAGCAACGGCAGGGCCGCGTTGCGCATCAGGTAGGCGGCCGCGCCCAGGGCGCCCGCGGCCACCGCCGTCCAGCGGGACGCGCCGGGCTCCCCCGCCCGCCGGCCAACCAGGAAGCAGGCCAGCAGCAGGCAGGTGAACGGCAACTCCGACATCAGGCTGATGCTGTAAAAGATCAGGTAGGAGTTCAGGCCCAGTAACACTACCAGAACCCGTGCGTGCGTCTCTCCGAGGCCCAGATCCGTGAACAGCTTCCGGCACAGCAGCAGGTACACGGGGAGCGCCAGCCAAGACAGCGCGGTAGCCAGCCGCAGGTTGGCGGGGAACTCCGGCGCCAGCTTCCAGATGCCGGCCAGCAACAGCGGATACAGCGGCGGATACTTGGTCTGGAAAGGCTGCTCCGGCAGGCTGAGGATACGGTAGCCGGAACCCTGGGCCAGGGATTTGCCGCAGACCCAGTAGATGCCGTCGTCATGGAACGCGCCCAGATGCGGCATGTCCAACGACTGGAAGGCTACGTACGCCGAGGGCGCCAGCGCCAGGCACACGATCAGCGCTTCCAACCAGGTCTTCCGCGCGCCCTTCATAACCGCCACGGGGCGAACTCCCGAATCAGCTCGAACGGCGTGGCCACGCTCCGGATGGATTCACCCGCCTGTTCGATGTCTTCCTCCTTGAGGCGGCCCCCGGCCAATTCAAGATAACGCACTCGCGCCGGGTTCAGCCGCATGATCCGGCAGCAGGTGGCATCCACGGCCACCGGGTCGGCGCCCGCCACCAGCACGCCGGCGGCCTTGGGCTTCCCCTGTATGGGGCCGTTGCCCTCCATGCCCACTATGCCGTCCACGATGGTGAAGACCCGCGGGAACAGGCGGTGGAGGTCAGCAATGGATTCGTCGATTCCAGCCCAGTGGAGCACGTTCTTGGGCCATCCGTAGACGCCGCCCGGCACCACGCCGAACAGGTTCTTCATGCCCAGCGTGGCGCCCACCCAGTGGTGCGTTTTCATCTTGGGCAGGCTGACCAGCAGGTCGGCGCCCAGAACCGTGCGGGGCAAATAGAGCGCTTCGAGCCGCGAGCGAGGCCGTTCAAGCTTCACCCGGCTGATTTCGTCCAGGTTCAGGTCGGTGAAGATCTCCTCGAAGCGGGGAATAGCATCGAAATAGCCCGCAGCTTCGGCCAGATCCAGCGTCGGTCGGCGGTGCCCGGGTCCCTCGGCGATGCGCACGTCCACCGCCCCCAGAGCGCGAAACGCCTCGAGCGCCGCCGCCACCACCAGCGGGTGCGTGTTAATCGCCGTGGCGGAGTCGAACTCCACCAGGTTGGGCTTCAAGACGACCCGCTTGCCGCGCGCCTCGACTTTCTGCTCGGCCAGCACGCGGCGCATCAGCTCGTACAGGCTCTGCCCGTAGCCCGCCGCCCGGACAATCGAGACCCGCGGCTTCACCACCGCCGCGCGCCGCCGCGAGCAGGCAGCCAGCGCCAGAGAAGCCGCCGGAACGCTCAACAGGTCGCGCCGCCGCACTTCAGCCCGCATTTCTCACCAGGCTTTTCCCACAACCGCACACACCGGGCTCCGTAGGGCGGGTCCCCTGACCCGCGGCCGGCCCCCAGGCCGGCCATTCTGCGGGGGCCCAGGAAGCCCACCTGGGGGTGGGCTTGCGGTCCAGGGGGACCGCCCCACAAAAACTAGATGACATTGGGCTCTCAGCCTGCCGAGCCCACACTGGTGTGGGCTCGTGCACCCAATTCCTGGCGAGAAATGCGGATTAGGCATGGCTCACCCGATGAAGAGGTTTCTACCCTGGGCGGCGGCCTCCGCCAGCAGCACCAGCGCAGCGTCAACGGTGTTCCGGCAGCGGACGCCCGCGGGTAACGCGTCGGCAGAGACGCCATGGACCGTCAGGGCGAGGCGCAGCCAAGCCAATCCTTCGGCGGACCGGCAGCGCCGGTAGGCTTCCTCGGCCACGCCGAGACTGCGCCCAAGTTGTGCGCGAGGAACGCCGCGCAGGGCCAGCAGCGCCACCCCGGTGGTCTCCGGGTATGAGCCGGCCTCGTATCCGAGCGCCCGCCAGGAGCCGTGGTTCCAGCCGCCATCCCGGCAGCGCCTGGCCAGGAGGAACGCGCGGCCCGCCTCCAGCCGCTCACGGACCTCGGCGGAGGGATTAGGTCGCGTGGCCTTCTCGAGCGCCAAAATGGTGAGCGCCGTCGGGACCACCCACGCCGCGGTGCGCGGGTAGAACGGCCAGCCGGGAAATCTCTCCGCGGCGTTCGAAGGCGTCCCCAGCATCCAGGCTCGGAGCCGGTGCAGCCAGCCCGATTCGCGTCCACTCTGCCGGAGCAGCCAGTCCGCGGCCCCTCCGGCGTCGCCCCAGCCGGAGCGTTCCCCCGAAAGCAACAGGGGTAGCGCGGTCACCCAGGTGCTGGTATCGACTGCGGGGTGGGGGGGCCAGCCGCCGTCTCTGCGCTGCGCCCGCCGCAGCCACTCCAGGCCGCGCACCGTGGCTGCGCCCGCGTAGCCACAGGCTGCAAGCGCCAGGACAGCGTAGGCGGTCGGTTCAGTCCAGGAGCTGCCGCCACGATATCCCCAGCCGCCGTCCCGGCCTTCCAGCGCCAATAGGCTCCGAGGATCGCTCGCCACCAACCCCATATTGCCGCGGGTGGGGCAGGCCCCTTGTCGGCCTGCCCGGCGCCCGTCAGCCCTGCATCTTCCGCTTGCGGCGGCGCATGATCAGCAGCAACAGAATGCCTGCCGCCGCGACCCATAGGATTACCGACAAAATCGTGTTGTCCATCATTCTCCTCTCCTTGGTGGTGGATTACTCAAAGTCGTGTCTGTCGCATCATCGGGAACAGATTCTTGAACAACTGGAGCAGTCCCGGCCCCGCCGCCACAACCAGCATGGAAGGCAGGATGAAAAAGAAAATCGGGAACACCAGCTTGACCCCGATCTTGGCCGCGCGCTCCTCGGCGTCCTGCCGCCGGCGGACGCGCATGAAGTCGGAGTGCGTGCGCAGGGAGTCGGCGATGCTGGCGCCGAAACGGTCGGCCTGCACCAGCGTGGCCACCAGCTTGCGGATTTCCGGCTCCCCGGTCCGGGCCGCCAGGTTCTTCAGGGCGTCCACGCGGCGCTTGCCCGCGCGCATCTCCAGCGACACCAGGTTGAATTCCTCGCAGATCTCCGGGTGGGTGATCTCCAGCTCCCGGGCTACGTTGACCGTCGCCTGGTCCAGGGCCAGGCCCGCCTCCATGCACACTACCAGCAGGTCCAGCGCGTCCGGCAGTGAGAGGCGGAGTTTCTCCTGCCGCCGGCCCACCAAGTGATCCAGCACCAGGTTGGGCCCGAAGAAGCCTGCCGCCCCGCCGACTACCAGCACGACGATGCGCAGCACCGGGTTGAGCGTCACGTAGTCGCGCGCAAAGAAGGCCGCCACCAGCAGGCCCGCGAACAGCACCACCTTCAGCCCGTAGTAGGTCCGGACCGCCATCTCGGAGCGGTAGCCCGCCGCCATCAGCCGCCGGCGCGCCAGCGACACGTCCTCCGGGGAGAGCGGCACCTTCTCGCCCACGTACTCGATCACGCGCACCAGGAACCGCCTGCGGGGCGGCGCACCCGCCAGGCCCACCGGCGCCGGCCCCGTCACGTCCAGCGGCCCGCCCAAGCGTTCGCTGATGCTCAGCGGCTTGACGTACAGCCGATAGCCGTACACCGAGATCGCGAACATCAGCACACAGAACAGGGCAAAGGAAAGCGCAATCGCCATGGTCTCACACCTTGATGTTGACGATCTTCCGGATGGTGAAATGCCCCACCACCAGCCCCGCCACCGCGCCCACGATGATGCGGCGGCCGTCGGGGTCCTGCGCCATCCCTTGCAGGTAACCCGGAGCGACGGCCAGTAGGCCCAGCATCAGCGCGATGGGCATGATGGTCAGCACCGCCCCGGTGATCCGGCCGTGGGCGGATGCCGCCTTGACCTGCCCCTTGAGCTTGAACCGCTCCCGGATGATATAGGCCAGCTTGGTGAGCACCTCGGCCAGGTTGCCGCCGGTCTCGCGTTGCAGCAGCACGGCCGAGACAAAGAACTTCACGTCCAGCAGAGGCACCCGGACGGCCAGGTTCTTCAGCGCCGTCTCCACCGGAAGCCCGAGGTTCTGCTCGTTGAAAACCTTGCGAACCTCCGGTCCCAGGGGCGCCTGCGACTCCTCCGCCAGCATCTCCAGGCTGATGGCGAAGGCGTGGCCCGCTCGCATGGCCCGGGCTATGAAATCCAGGGCCTCCGGGAACTGTTCCTCGAAGGCCGCCAGGCGCTTCCGCCGCACGTGCATCACGTACAGGTAAGGGGTCAGCCCGAACACGCCGGCCCCTACCAGGATGCTGGCGGTGCGCGAGATCAGCAGCGGGAACCTCGCTCCCACCAGAGCCCCGACCATCGTCAGCGCCAGCATCTGGATCAGCAGCGTGTTCAAGGTGGTGTTCAACCCGGCCTGCTGGATGTGGGCGTCCATCTTCCGGACGAAATTGAACCGGCCCAGCAAAGCCGCCAGCGAAGCCCGGCCCACCTGGACGGTCTCCATCAACACCTTGGTTTCCGCCACCGCCGCGTCGCCGCTGGCCGTCTTCAGCATGGCCGCGACTTTCTTCTTGCGCTGGGCCTCCAGGAAGCTGAAGCCCAGCCCGATCGACAAAGCGACCAGCGCGAAAACGATCAGGAAAACCAGTACGTAAATCATCTCCGGTCCTTAGCTGATCTCGACGGCCGTCTGGAAGATGGCTGGCGGCAACTGGATCCCGGCAGCTCGCAAGCGCTCGGAGAACTTGGGCCGGACGCCGGTGGGCCGGAACCGGCCCGTGACTTTGCCGTCCGGGCTCACTCCGCTCTTGTCGAAAACGCAGATGTCCTGCGTGGTCACCTGGTCGCCCTCCATCGCCACGCACTCGGTCAGATGGGTCACCCGGCGCGAGCCGTCGGAGAAGCGGGCGATCTGGATGAACAGGTCCACGGCCGAGCTGACCTGCTGCCGGATGGCGCGCACGCCCATGTTGGCGTTGGCCATGCCCACCATCACCTCAAGCCGGCTGATGGCGTCCCGCGGGCTGTTGGCGTGGACGGTGGTCAGGGACCCGTCGTGGCCGGTGTTCATGGCCTGGAGCATGTCCAAGGCCTCCTCGCCGCGCACCTCGCCCACGATAATCCGGTCCGGCCGCATACGCAAAGCGTTGATCACCAGTTGCCGGATGCGGATCGCCCCCTGGCCTTCGATGTTGGGCGGCCGGGCCTCCATCCGGGCCACGTGCACCTGGCGCAGTTGCAGCTCGGCGGCGTCCTCGATGGTCACGATCCGCTCGTCCTCCGGGATGTAGCCGGAGAGCACGTTGAGCAGGGTGGTCTTGCCCGCGCCCGTGCCGCCCGAGATGATCACGTTGAGCCGGGCCCGCACGCAGGCCTGGCAGATCCGCAACATGCCTTCGGTCAAAGTCAGGTTCCGGACCAGTTCTTCGGCCTGGATAGGGTCGCGCCGGAACCGGCGGATGGACAGCAGGGGCCCGTCCACCGCTACCGGCGGGATGACCGCGTTGACGCGGGAGCCGTCCGGCAGGCGCGCGTCCACCAGCGGCGAGGACTCGTCCACCCGCCGGCCCACGCGCGAGACGATCTTCTCGATGATCCGCAGCAGGTGCCCGTCATCCTTGAACACCACCGGCGTGCGCTGGAGCTTGCCGTTCCTTTCCACGTAGACCAGCTTGGGCGTGGTCACCAGAATGTCGGAGACGGTGGGGTCCTGGAGCAGGGGCTCCAGCGGCCCCAGCCCGAAGACCTCGTTGAGCACCTCCTCGGTTACCCGCTCCTTCTCGATCAGGCTGAGCGGGGTGCGTTCTTCGCTCACCAGCCTGGAAACCGCACTGCGGATCTCCGCCCGCACGCGCTCCCCGGCGATCGAGGACAGGGCCTCCAGGTTGATCCGCTCCAGCAGCTTGCGGTGCAGCGTGAACTTCAGCTCCTGGTACTCCGGGCTGGTCACCGACGGGCCGGACAAACGTGACACCCAGCCGAAATCGGCGCCGTCGCTGCCCTGCGTCGCACCGGTGGGGGTGGCCATTGCTACCTACGTCCTCCTGAATCTAAAGCGCCCACTTGGCTTTACCCTTCTGCGCCTGCACGCCCGCGATCTTCTGGGTCAGCCTGGCGAACTGCCGGCCCAGTTCGCTATTGCCGGGCAACAGGTTGCCGTGGGCGTAAGCCTCGAACAATTCCGGGTAGTTGTTGGGCAGGCTGGCGTAGATCGGCACGCCCAGGATCCGCTCCACCTCCTCGGATGTGAAATCCGAGCGCTTCGGCATCCGGTTCAAGATCAGATGCAACCGGCTCTGGGTCAACCCGTAATCCATCAGCGTCTGGGTAACCTGCTTAGCCTGGTGCAACGCCGGCAGGTCCAGCGTCGCCACCAGGAAGACGTCATCCACATCCTCCAGCAGGTTCATCGAAAGGGCCGTGAGGTTGCGACCCAGGTCCGCGACCACCCAATCGTAAGTGGAGCGGACGAAACTCAATACGTGGCGGAACGGCTCCGGATCCACGGCACGCCGCAGGCTGACGGCCGGCGGAGCGGGAATGATGTCCAGGTTGCCCTGACCGTTGGAGACGAGCGCCTTCCAGTAGCTGAGGTCCAGGCGATGGATGTTCTGCACCGCATCCAGCAAGGTGTATGGCGTGGTGGCCTTCATCAGGAAGCCGACTATGCCCGAGTCCAGGTCGAAATCCGCCAGCAGGATTTCCTGGCTGGTCGCCCGCTGGAGCTCCACCGCAACGTGGCAGGCGATGGTCGTGGCTCCGCAGCCCCCCTTCGAGGACAGAAAACCCAGCGTCCTGGCCCGCGGGCGAGTCCGCACCTGCCGCTTGGTCCGCTCCGCGGAGGCCCGCTCCAGCGCCTTGCGCAGCCCGCTTTCCAGGGGCGGGTACAGATACTCGTTGGCCCCGGCCCGGATGGCGGCCAGAATGGTCTCCGGGTCGGAGGAGGTGTTCAGCGCCACTACCATGGGAGGCGCAGAGAGAGCTTTCATGCTCCGCAGTGCCTCCTCGAAGGCCTTCAGCGACCGCGTGATGTCGAACAGAAACACCTCCGGGCGCAGGCGCTCCAACTGCTCCAGGAAATAAGCCCAGTCGCCAATGGCGGATTGCTGCATGACCACACGCGCGGGCAGGTCTTTCAAACATGCCTGGACCTCATCCCAGAGATCCTGGTTCGAGACTACCAACCCGATGTTCAGCGGGTTCATGCGCTGCTGGTCACCTCAAGGTTTCGGCGCGGCCGGCGTGCTGGAGGCGGCGGCCCCGCCGGCGCTGGATGGGGGCTCGGTCTGCACCGGCACCACGGGAACAAACTGCACTCGCGGCGCGGCTTGGGGCTTCGCCTGGAGCTGCTCGACCGGAACGGTCTCCTGCCCGGGTTGCACCGGGACCGGCCCGGTCACATCCAGGCCCGGGGTCCGGGGCGCACTCGCGGGCGCCCCCTTCAGAAACTCAGCCGGCATCTGGGGTGCCGGCACCGGCTGCCCGGCCGGAATGGGCCGGACCAGCTCGGGCGTCACCACCACCAGCAACTCGGTGTTGCTCTTGGTGCGCGCCCGGGACTGGAACAGCTTGCCCAGCAGCGGGATATCGCCGAGGCCGGGAATCTTGGAGAAACTCTCGATCACCCGGTTGTCCAGCAGGCCCGCGATGGCGAAGCTCTGGCCGCTCTCCAGCTCGATTTCCGTGCTGACCCGCCGGGTCGAGATGGCCGGCACCGTGAAGCCCGAGATGATCAGAGCATTGGCGAAGTCCAGCGAGCTGACCTCCGGTATCACCTGCAAGCGGATGGTCCCGCGCGGCGTCACCGTGGGCGTGAAGTTCAGCCGCACGCCGAATTCCCGCCACTGGATGGTGATAGCCCCAGCTCCACCCACGCCCGCCTGCACTATCGGCACCGGGAACTCGCCGCCGGCCAGGAAACTGGCCTGCTTGCCGTTGATGGCCAGCAGGTTCGGCTCCGCCAGAATCTCCAGGAGCCGCTTCTGCTGGAGCGCCCGGATGGTGGCCCCCAGGTTCAGGTCGGCCCGGAACAAGAAGATATTCAGCGCGTCGGTGAGGGTGAACTGGGACTGCCTGCCCTCGACGCTCACGCGCGGCGCACTGAACTGGCCGGTGGTAACGCTGCCCGGCGTATTCAAAGCCCCGGTGGACACCAGATTGGCGCCCAGCTCGGAAGTGGCCCCCCGGTCCACGTTAGCGAAGCGCACCTTCAGCAGGATCTGGGACTCGACCGGCGGCACCTTCACGTGCAACAGGTTGACCGGCTTGCCCAGCGTGCCAGCGATGGCCACCGCCCGCTCGGCGCTGGCGACGTCCTTCACCGTCCCGCGCACGAACACGTTCTCGCCATCGAGGGTGATAGACACATCCTGCCCGGCCAATTCCTGCTTGAGCTGCTCCCGGACCACGTCCAGGCGCAGGGTGCTGGGGCGCACGTGAAGGTCGAAGAGAATCCGGTTGCCGCCCTGCTGCCACAGCACCAGGCTGGTCTCACCGGGCACTTTGCCATTGACCAGGATCTCCCGCGGGTTGATGGCTACCGCCTCGGCCAGCGCGGGGTCGGCCACCGCGACACGCTGGATGGTGACCGGGCTCTCCACCACCAGAGATTTCCCTACCGTCACGAACAGATCCCGCGCGCCGGCGGGTTGTTGGGGTTGGGTCTGCGCGGGCAGCAGAACGGCTGCCAGCAGGAGCGCCACCGAACTGACGATCCACACCTCCAGCTTCCTGCGCATCACGGCTTCTCCTCCGAAGTGCGTGAAAATGACGCCTCTACCTTCTTCCCGCCGTGAATGACCTCGACTACGACGGGCGGAGGAGGCGGCTTCTCCTTGACGACGAGCGGCGGCGGCGGCGCCTTACGCCGGGCAGCCCCGCCCGCGCCGGGCAACGCCATCCGCTGTCCGCTGAACAGGTGGGACACGGCGGTTCCGGGCGTCTTCGTGGTCGCGGTGTCCAGAGGATTCCGCAGGACGAGCTGAATGCGGGTCTCGTTGCTGGCCAGGCTCAGGATCTCCGCCTGCTCCGGCGTCACCAGCAGGTTGACTACCGGAACCGAGATGGGCTTGCCCTCCGCGTCTTTCTGGATGTTCTGCGCGGCCGAGAGCACCTCGATGTTCTGCAACAGCGTCTTGGATAGCGTCCCCAGCTCCGGCGGCGCGTTCGGCGGCGACCCCGCGATCAGGATGTCCACGCGCATGCCCGGCACTACAAAGCCCGACACGCCCACCACCTCGTTGACCCGGACCGCCTCCGCCCGCATGCCCGGCGGAATCATGGCCGCCAGGCCCGCTCCGGCCCCCTTGGCCGCCAGACGGCTCTCCACGAACGGCTCACCCTGGAAGACGGGCACCACGACGCCCCGCCCCACGATGTCCTCCTTCTTCAGGATGGCGTTCTGGGGCACCGGTCCCGGCCAGTCCTGCTCTCTGAGATCGACCTCGCGCACCAGCGTGCCGACCGTCAGGTTCCGCGAAGCCACCAGGACCTTGGTCGTGGCCGGCTTGGGAGCCGCAGTGCTCAGTTTGCCGGCGATCAGCCTGTAGAACAGCAGCGTGGCTACCACGGCGACCACGAAGGCAAACGCCAAAACAGAGACGAAACGTTTGTTCATGCCGGCGTTCCTTTATCAGTCCGTTATGATCTACTGCCCGGGCCCCTGCGGGCCTTAGCGATGTCCTCCAGGCGTTCTCAGGCGAAAACCGGCCCGGGAGCCGGGCTTTCACCCGGCCCCCGGACCCAAACTACCGAGTCTACACTACTAGCTGGCGCTGGCGGCGGCCTCAGCCAGCCGCGTGTTGGCCTGCGTCCAGATGGTCTGCACGCTGCCGCCTGCGCCGATGAACAGAGCTGCCGATGCCAGCGCTACGAACGCCAGAAGCAAAGTGTACTCCACCAAGTCCTGGCCCTGTTCGTCACGCACCAAGTTCTTCAAGTAGCTAATCATGAGGGTGCTCTCCTTACGTAAGGTTGTTTCGTGATCGGCGGCTCACGATGATGGGGTGCGATCAAGCGATCGCGGATGAATCCGCTGCCGCCGGCAGCGGAAGCTTGTGTCTGCTCCTGACAGCCTGCCCGGGTCCACGCGCTGCTCCGAACCGTCGAGTGGAACACGATGGCCATGCCGTCATCGTAAATTATACGCCAGCGCGGGGACTCCTTGAGCGTGCTGGCCAGAGAGGCAGCCGCCGGCAGAAGCACGGTGGTGACCCCGTAGCCTTCCAGGGTCTTCTCCCAGTCGTATTTTCCGTTCATGACCGCCAGGTAGTTCTGGCCGAACTTGGCGCCGTAGAAATCGCTTCTGCCGTCTACAAAAACCTTGGTCTGCGGGTAGAGCCGGTAGATCAGATAGTCGCCCCACTCGTCGTTGGTGAAGATGGGGCCTGCGCACTCGGGCTGGCGCAGCACCGCCAGGGCCTTGGCCGGATAGCGCTCCGGATCGTACTCGGCCCGCAGCTTCGCGGAGCGGCCAGGGAAGCTGAACGCCACCATCAGCAGCCCGGCCGCCGCCAGGCTCGTCACCGGGTAGCGGCCCAGGCGGTCGGCGGCGCTCATGCTCACGCCAAACTCCTGGAGCGAGCGCGCAGCCCGTTGGAGCCAGCCGCTCACCCGCGCCTCCGGCAGCAGTTCGAGGCATTCCCGAAGGGCCAGGGCCGTCGGAGGAGCGGCCATAAGGGCGAACATCGGGATGTTGCGCGCCGACAGCAGCGCCAGGTGCAACCAACCCGCCACTAGAATGACGTAAGCGAAACGCCGCTTCGACAGATTCCAGGCCGCGGCCGCCACCCCCAGCACAACCATCACCTCCAGGTAGCGGCCCACCGGATGGTGGAAATTCAGCGACAGGAACTCCTGGACGTTGTCGAAGGCGTACGAGTCACCCAGATACTTCAGGATGTGGGCATGCAGGCGGGACGTGTAGGGGTTGATGAAGCTCGCCGCCAGGCACCCGGCCGCGGCCAGCAGGTAGTCTCTGCTTCGCGACAACGCCGCCTGGCGCGCCTCGCGCTCCGGCTCCAGCAGGCAGGCTGCCAGCTCGCCCGCCGCGTACGCCCCGATCAGCACGATACCGACGAAAAACCCGCCGTGCAGGTTAACCCAGGGTATCGTGAGCACCGGCAGCAGGATCAGCCATCGCCGGCGGCCCTCCTGCGCCCGCTCCAGCATCCAGTAGAAGACGACCACGAACAGCCAACTGAACAGGTGCGGCCGGGCCAGCCAGTGAATCGAAGACGCTGCCACGGCCAGGAAGGTCACCGTAATCGCCACCAGCGCGTTGCCGCACATCCGGCGGCTCACCCGGTACAGCAGCGCGGCGGTGAGGGCCAGAACCAAGGTGCTGACCACGACCACCGCCGCCATGCCCCAGTGCCGGTGCAGCCACGCGAACGCCACGTCCCACAGCCACTCCCAGGCAAACCAGGGCTCGCCCGCTTTGGTGAAGGAGAAGATGTCGCGGTCCACCACCCGCCCGTGGTCCAGCATCCACTCGCCGGCCCGGATGTGGTAGCCCGTGTCTCCGTCACCCAGCAGCAGCTTGGCCCCCTCCAGGCGCAGGAACAGGAACAGGACGGGCATAAGGAATGCCGCATCGGTCAGCGACGGCATCCAGGCCGCCAGCCGCTTTTCCCTGATCCCTTCCATGGCCCTCCCTACATGACCGACCGCATCCGGTCCAGCGCGCCAGAGTCCGCCCGGGCGAACCTCCCGGTGGCCGAGTTGCGGAACTGCATGTGATTCACCCGAAAGGCCACCTGTGGCGTGCCGGCTCCCGATTCCGACACCCGGACCACCGTCACTTGGCAGTACATGCACCGCTTCCCGAAGGCCTGGCTGGTCGGCAGCTCGATCTCCGCCGTCAGCAGGTCCCCGGGACGCGGCAGCTCAGGCGGGGCCTCCTCCCGCCTCCATGAAACCAACAGGCCGTGGCGGCTCATATTCTTCGTCAAGCCGACGAACCGACGGTGATCCCCGGCCGGGAATGCCACACAACAGGGCAGCCGGACATCGACACGACAATCAGCGCGCCGGTCCATCAGCTAAACTACTAGATACATCTGATTGGCTCCGTAATCAAGACCGAAATTGGATGGTACATAACTGTTGACGGAGGTTAACAGGTCGCCTTAAGATCGAAGTAGTAGATTTGGCTAGGAGTTCCGGCTGCCGGCGGGGATCGGATTCCGGGGCCGGGGGGGCCGGGCGAGAGCTGGGTGTGGTCGGCAGGAGGACACAGGGTGGAGCCGCCAGCGCATCAGTGGGGTAGCTACAGGACGTATGGGACCCTCTCCCCCACTACGTGGTGCCCCCTCCCGGCCCTTGCGGGTGATTGTCGCCTCATGGAGGCTGGTTACCCCCGAAGGTTCCCTGTGGGGTGGCAGCTATGAGCCGCGTGCTGTTGTTCGCCGACGAGCCTGTCCTGGCGCAAGGGTTCCAGGCGGTGCTGTCTCCGGCGCGCGGCTTCGAGTCGGCCGCAGTTTGCCACAGCGCCGTGGAGCTGGCACAGCGGGTCTCCGAGGGAGCGGCTCCGGAAGTGCTGCTCATCGACCTGACCCCCGAGGTGACTTTCGGCCTTCTGACACAATTGCGGCGTGAACTGCCCAACTGCCGCATCGTCCTCTGGGTGCGGACAATTTCCACCGAGCTGGCTTACCAGGCCATGGAATTGGGCATTCGGGGCATTCTGCGGAAGACCTTGCCGGCGGAACTCCTGATCAAGTGCCTCACTAAGGTTGCCGAGGGCGAGCTATGGTTCGATAAGGGGCTCACCGCCAGCTTCCTGTCCGCCAAGATGGTGACCTTGACGAGGCGGGAGAGCCAGTTGGTGAGTCTCCTGTCCCAGGGGCTGAAGAACAAGGAGATCGCCTCGACCCTGTCGATAACGGAAGGCACGGTGAAGGTCTACCTCTCCCGGCTGTTCCAGAAGGTGGGGGCCAAAGACCGCTTCGAACTGGCGCTTTATGGGTTGAGGAACTTGCAGAACGTGACCTGCGAACTGGCTGGCCTGGGCGCGACCGGGGAAGCCGACGGCGCCAGGAGCGGTGGCGGCGTGCAGGGGTTGCGCTCTCTGATGGTGCAGAAGCCGGCCGCCGAGCGCATACCGGATCAGCTTTCGCTCTGGGGCCCTAAGGTTTAGCCGCTCTGCAGGGAGGTCGCTGACCGGACATGGCCGATGGGTCGGTTGAAGCAAGACGGCGGGTGCGTACTGTAGGTACTAACCGTACTGAGTGGGTCTAGGGCATGCAGCCGTCTCTTCTGTTCTGGCTCGTGAACTCGGCACTCGGCTCCGCCAAGTCCGGCGGCGGCGACCAGCAACGCTATTTCGAAGTCGTCTTCCCGCCCAAGCCGAGGCGCTGGCCCTACTTCCTCGCCTCCCTCCTGGGCCACCTGGTAGTCCTGGTAGCGCTGCCCTCCCTGCTGGATGCCCTTGCGCCGGCCAAGAAGCCCGAGCTATGGATCCAGCAGTTCCGGAGACTGGACCAGGAACTGCGTATCCGCGTTCCCGAGCGGCTGTACCTGGCCTCGGGCGGCCAGCGGCAGGTGGCTGGGCGCCGCCGCGCCGGCAGCCCTGGGGCGGACCAGCGTGCCCGTGAAGCGGCGCGCGCCCGGACGGCCGCGGCCGGCAAGCCCGCGCCCCGTGTGAAGAGACCGCGCCGCCGCTTCGAGCTGCCGCCGAGTTTCCGCCGGGTTGAGCACCCGCAGAGCATCCTCCAAGCCGAGTTGCCGGCTGAACTGCCACTGGAGAGGAACCTTCGTCTCCCCGAGATGTTTTTCTGGGCTCCCCGGCCCCCCACGGTGATCCGCCCGAAGGTCTTCGTCGTGCCCGGCTACGCCAGAGCGCCGGAGGCGCTTGCGCAGTTGGACGCGCCACCCCGGCTCGAACTGCCGCCGGAACAGCCGAGCTTGCCGATCCTCCGGCTTCCAATCCCGGCCGAGACCGCGGAAGAAGCTTTGGGATTCGCGCCGCCCAGCGGTCTCCCTTTGCGCACTTCCACACCTGCCGAGCCGGCTCCGGCTGCACGGAGCGGGACGGTTGATGCGGCCCCGGGGAATCCAGTCACGGTGCTGTCGCTTTCGACTGAACCGCGGCCGCTCCGCGAGGTTCTAGTGATCCCGCCAGCCAGCCAGGTCGGGGCCCAGCCTCCGACCTCGGGGGGCGCTGGCGGAGCCAGGGCTGAACCAGCCTCAGCCGCTAAGGGAACCGCCGCGCGCGGCGAGGCATCCGGCGAGGCCGTGGTGGCCCTGAATCCCCCGGATGTGGCGGCCCCGTTGCCGGAGCCCGCCGGGTTGCGGCCAGCGCTGGTAGGGGAAACCACACCTGGCGCTCCGGCGGCTCCTGCGCCGCCACGCCCGGCGCCGCTGGCGGAGGATACCCGCGTGGTTCACCCCACCAGCGGAGTTTTTGACGTGGTGGTGCAGTCCTCCGGGGCCGACGGGTTCCCCGAGAGCGCCGGGGTGCTCACCGGGAAGCCGATTTACTCCGTCTATGTCAACGTCGGGGCGACCAAGGAGTGGATCCTCCAGTACTGCATCCCCGCCGGGGAGGTGCAGGAGGCGAACGTGACCGGCGGCGTGGTGCGGTTGGACAGCCCGTCTCCGCTGGTGGCTCCCTATCCGCGCGTCACTTTCCGGCCCCCTTTGAAGAAGCGGCAGGGACCTTCCTACGTGATGATCCACGGGTTCTTGGATGTGAACGGCCGCCTCGAAGGGCTGAAGGTACTGGGGGTCAGTGGGGCTGAAGAAAGCCCCGGGATCGTTCCCGTGTTGCAGCAGTGGGAGTTCCGCCCGGTGACGCAAGACGGGCGTCCGGTCCGGGTAGAGATCCTGCTGGCGATCCCGCCGGAGTAGCGCGGGACTCCCGTCTTGTCGCCGGGCCCGGCAAGTCCGGAGACTTACCCCACCGCCTACCGCCTTTGCGCCTCCGTCTCGACCGCTTCCAGCTCCTTGCCGGCTTCGGCCCAACGGCCCTGCGCGGCCAGCTCGCGGTAGCGGCGCAGGTGCTGGCGGATGGTTTCCAGCTTCCGCTCCAGCGGCGCGACAGCAGGCGGCGGCGCGCCCGCGGCCGGAGCCGCCCGCCTCGCGGCCTCGCGAACGCCACCGTACATCACTGGGCCCAAGTCCCAGAGCGAATATAATCTCAGACAGGGCCAGGCGTCAACGAGGAGGGTAACAAGCGTGGATTGGGAAGCCACCCTGCAATCATGGATCAGCCAGGCCAGACAAATGCTGGCGCGCGAAGAAGACTACCCACTGATCTCCAGCCGGGAGATCAACATGGACGATGCACTATTTCGCGCGTGGCCGGAGCGTTCGGAGCAGCGCTCGGTATTGGAGAGCGCGTACGCGAGGGACCCCCAAGACACGGCCGTCAGGTTCGTCGCCCTCAACTTCCTTTACCGTCTAACGCGCTACTGGCAAGGCTCGGAAACTGAAGCACTCTATGAGGATGAATGCGACGCTGTTCACGAGGACCTGAAGCTGTTTGTTCGCCTGGCCGAACCCGACGGCTTGGAGGATCTGCGCACGATCCGTTGGGAGATTGTCAACGCCTGCGCCATCAAAGACTATGAGCGAGTAGGTCGGTTGTATGACCGGATCGAGCACTTGAGGCCGCTGTCGGACGCGGAGGTTCACGCCCTTCGGGGCCAATTCCACTTCCTGGTTGTGTTCTTGCCCAGATGGGAATTGCAGGACGAGCTTTCAATGTGGGTCCAGCGAGTCGATGGCACCTTCGGTGCCCGTGATTTCCGGGCCGTCCTGATCGCCTTGGAGGCACACCAGATCCAGGGCACCGCGGCCCTCTCACCGGAGGATATCGACCATCTTCGCGATGCCTGTAGCCAACTGGAAAAGGCTCTTTCCAGAAATCCCGACTTGTCTCCGGCCTACCGGTTCATGCTGACGAGGGCCTACTTTGCGAAAGGCGATTTCCACAACGCCGCAGCTCAGTGCGAATGGCTGTTGCAGCGGCTCCCTGGATCAGTGCCGGAATTCGTCAGGTCCCTGGATGCGAAGATCTATGAAGCGGTGATCATGTCCTTGCACCGGGCGCTCGTGGAGGCGTGTGACTCGGCCGGCGAAACGGACAGGGCGATTGAGGCGAGTGAGCGGCTCATCCGAGTGTACCCCAACGCACCTGGGACTTATGCGCGGCTCGCTCGCCTGCACCTGAAGAAGACGGCGGACTACGAAGCCGCGTACAGGTGCCTGCTGAAAGAGTGCGAGAGGAATCCGTCCTTCGGCGAAGATCCTAACGTCTCCCTGGCCCTCGCCTTTGGTGAGATCGCGGGGCCAGACAGGTTCTCCAAGGCACTGAGTACGTACAGATCGTCGAACCCTGCTGAGTTTGCATTGGTGAGGTCCCTCGTGCTTAACCATTGGCCGGACTTCGCGAAGCTGAGCGAGGAAAGCCAGACAGACTGGGTGAACGGCAACTGGTCCCTTTTCACCCAGGCATTCGGCGAGGGCGCACAGCAGCCACCCGCACGCCACGCTTCTTACTGCTTTGGGCTGGCGCTTGAGCGTGAGCTCGTTGCACGGGTTTTCAGGCCTTTTTCGAAAGCCGTGCCGGAAGATCTGGATGTTGATCAACTGTAAGCGTCAGGCGAACTACATCTTGACAGGCGTCGCCGCTGGGGCTACCGGTTC
>CAYGVJ010000072.1:0-27426 GCA_964353255.1 uncultured Solibacteraceae bacterium
GCGATGTCGGCAACCAGTTGATTCTGTTCGACTTTTAGCCGGACAGCAGTGAACCTTGGTATCCGAGGTACTGCGCTCCCAGGTATCCCTGCCCGAATTGATAGACCGCGGCGCCGGTCGCGTTCCGGCGACCCAGCGGGTCGTTGACGTTGGTGAGCGGATTGGCGCCGAGCCCCACGTAGGCCTCGGTCAGATCGAACGGCATCGGATTCAAGTAGGCCGGAGGAAGGAACAGGTGGGTTCCCTTGGCGCCGACGTAGCCCAGCTCGACCACGGTCTGCTGGGGCGCTTCGAAAGACAGCGTGGCGCTCCAGCTCTCGACGTAGGGCACGTGCGTGTTGGGCGAAACCGCAAAGCCGGGAATGTTGACGGCATTCAGGTACACCAGGCCGTCCTGCGGAATCTGGAGAAACTGCTCCGGAGTAACCGGGTTGATGACCGGCTTGTTGCAGCACAGGCGCGCCACGATGTTAGTCCCCGGATGCTCGATGCGGTTGTCGATGGTGTTGAATCCCGTCGTGCCGGCGGCGAAATCCGGCGAAGGGTTTCGGTTCATGCCGGTCAGCGGGGCGTGCGAGAGGCCCCAGCCGCCCCGGAAGACGACCTTGCCCTTTCGGTTCCAGCCGAACAGCCGCGGCACGTAGGCGAAGCCTAGGCGCGGCTCGAAGTTCGTCTTCTCCGGCGGGAAAATGTACCGCGAGCGGCCGCCGCGCCCCGAGTAGCCAAACGGAATCACCAGCGCCGAGGTCACGGTCTTCCCGTTGGGAAGCGCGCATATCGTGCAGGGTTGCGGAATGGGGTATTCCTTTGCCAGCTCGGGGAGAAGGACGCCCTGGCGGTCGTACTTTTCCGTGCGCGGCAAGTCGAGCGCATAACGCAGCCCGACGTTCAACGTCAGGTTCGGCCGCACCTTCCAGTCGTTCTGGATGAAGCCCGCCGCCGAGTTCCACTGGTAGTAGTAGGGAATGAACACTTCCCGAAGAGTCGCCAGGTTGTAAACGCCCAGGAGAAACTGCGCAAACTCGACGCCGCCGGTGCCGTTGCTCTGCCCGTTGTTATTGGACAACGTCCGGTTCCGGTTGAACTCATAGCGGCCGCCGGATGCCCCGTACATCGGGATGGTCTTCAAGCGCCGCTGCTGAAGGTCCACGCCAAACTTCAGGGTCATGGGCCCGCGCACCCACGAGAGGCTATCGGTGATGCCGTAGCTGTGTTCGGCGTTCTCATTCTGCTGCGACTGGCTCCACCCGATGGAGCCGGCGCCGGTCGTGAACTCCGGCACGCCGCCCCTGGTGAGCGACGGCAGTCCAAGTTCCTGCGCCAGGTTTCGTCCATTGTTCGCGTCGAACATGGGGGGGAAGTTTCGGGTGAACCGCCCAAAAGTGTAGTTGAGGCGCAGCTCGTTGAACAGGCGCGCGCCGAAGACGTGGGTGTCGGTGAGCAGAACCTGCTTGGACCAACTGTAATCGGTGCCGCCGGTGTTGACCTCGTCGCGCCCAATCTGGAAGTCGCCGCGACCGCGGTTGCCGCGGACGGGCACCTGGGTGTAGCGTCCGCTCAGGCGGTTCTTCAACGTGACCTGGTGATCGATGCGCGCGGTGGCGCGCTTTTCGAGGTTTTTGATGAAATTAACGCTGGCGTAGTTCACCAGGTTGCCGTCGGAGAGGAAATAGGGACCCGCCTTGGGCAGGTATTTCAGCAGACCCTGGCTGAGGGAATCCAGCATGGTCGAGGGAATCTGGTTGCTGGCAAAGGGAGGATAGGTTTCCCCGGCCGCCAGCGTGCGCCTCTGAAAAATGCCGGCGGGAAGAACGTCGTACTGGTTATAGAGGGTCGCGTCCCGGATCTGATTCTGGAGTCCGAATCGCTCAGCGACATCGCGAGGCGCGTAACCGCCGTTCACCGCCACGACATTGCCGAAATCGCCCTTCAGCATGGCCTCCGTGGGGAGCAGTTGGGTGAACTGGCTGCCGTCGTAGTAGTAGCGCGGCTCGATAGCTACAAAGAAGAAGGTCCGGTTGTGCCCGTCATAGGCTAGCGGCCCGAACAGCTTCTTGGGCAGCCGCACCGGCCCGCCGAAAGTAAACCCGAACTGGTGCTGTCGCCGGTTGGATTCCGGACGGTTGCTCGTCGAGGTGGTGAAGGGCGCGGCATTGAGCGCCGGGTTGCGATGGTACCAGTAGAGCAGGCCGTCGTAACGATTGGTGCCCGACTTGGTCGTCATGTTGATGACGCCGCCGCCGGTTTGCCCGAATTCGGCGGAGAAGTTGGAGGTTTGCACGGTGAATTCCTGCACCGTATCGGGCGAGAAGGTGACAATCGCCCGTCCCAGGCCCACCCCGGTGTTGTTCGCGCCGTCGGCGAGGATGGAGGTGCTCCCGGCGCGTCCGCCGTTCACGTTCACGTTGAAGCCCGGAGCGGGAATCTCCGAGCCCAGCTCCGGGTCTTCGGTCCCGGCTACCCCGGTCACGTTTCCGGCGGTCAGCGCCAGATCGAGCACGCTGCGGTTGTTGAGCGGCATCTCCGCGATCTGGCGTTCCGTGATGGTCTGACCCGGCGCGCCCGACTCGGCGCTGACCAGATCGACCGACGCCGTGACGGTGATCTCGGTCGTCACCGTGCCCGGCTCCAGCGTTACGTTGACGGATGCCACCGCGGCGGTGTCAACCTTGACCTTCTCGACGACCGCCTTCTTGAAGCCCGGGGCTTCGACCGTGACTTGATAGTACACCGGGTCGAGCAGGGGCGCGGAGAAGGTTCCGGACTCGGACGTGGCCAGCCGGATGGACTCGTTGGTTCCGACATTAGTTATGGTGACGGTCGCGGAGGGGACTACCGCTCCGTGCTGGTCGAAGACTGTGCCGCTGATTCCGCCTTTGTTGGTCTGTGGGAGGGCCGTGCTCGCCAAGACCAGTAGCGACAACGGGATGCAGATCTTACGCATGGGATTTCACCTCGGCTCGGGTCAATTCTAGCACCGGGTGGCCGGGCGTTCCAGGCATCGACTGGCGCGGGATGATCCGGGTTTGCGGGTTGTGGCGCAGACTCTCAGTCTGCCGGGCCGAGAATCGTCTCGGCCCTTGCTACGTTCCGAGCGCCGAGACGAGTCTCGGCGCGGCAGGCACGAGTGCCCGCGCCACGTCGAGTCTCAGATCCATGGCGCGCACCCCGGCGCGCCGTGGTCGAGGAACTACGCTACATTAGTCGAGAACAGGAGCCACATGCGACGCAGAACGTTTCTGTCTTCTTCCGCTGCCGCGGGAGTCTCTCTGGCCGCGCGCGCCGGAGTGGCGGCCCAGGACGCCGCCGTTTCGATCGACTGGCTCGAACGGACTCCGCCGGTGGTGGCGGCAGGCGTGAGTTGGGGCGTCCCCTGGGCGCGCGGCAGGGTCCGCAAGGACCAGGCTTTTGCGCTGACTGCCGCGGACGGCACGCTCCTGCCGCTCGAAACCTGGCCGCTGGCTTACTGGCCCGACGGCTCGCTCAAGTGGAGCGGTTTCGCCACCGTGACGGCGGCCAACGCTGCGGGACCCTTCCGGCTGGCGCCGGCCGTCGCTCCGGCTGCTGCGGGCGGGCCGGCGGTCGCGGTGAAGGAAAGCGAGGCGGCCATCGAAGTCGATACGGGAAAGCTCGAATGCCGCATCCCGCGCCAGGGTTCTTTTCTCATCGAGTCCCTGACGATGGAGGGCCGCGTGGTGGCGCGCCAGGGGCGGCTGGTCTGCAGACTGGAAGACCGCTCGCAGCTCGGCAGCAGCCGCACCGTCCGGTTCGAGGACTTCGTCAGCCGGATCAGGAAGGTCACCGCGGAGCAGCGTGGGCCGATGCGGGCCGTGGTGAAGATCGAGGGCGTGCACAAATCGGAGCAGGGAAGCCGGGAATGGCTGCCGTTCTCGGTGCGGCTGTATTTCCATGCCGGCCAGGCGGCAGTGCGGGTGATTCACACCTTCGTCTTCGACGGCGATGATCAGAAGGATTTCATCAGCGGCCTGGGGCTGGCATTCGCGGTGCCGATGCGCGAGCAGGTGCACAACCGTCACGTTCGGTTCTCGGGCGAGGGCTCGGGCTTGTGGGCCGAGCCGGTTCAACCGCTCACCGGAGCCCGTCCTTTGATCATGCCCGGCCGGGGCAGCATTTTTACAGAGCAACTCGAGGGCAAGCGCGTTCCCAACCGGGAGGAGTTCGACCGCGCGGGGCAAACCCTTTTGAGCGACTGGGCGGTGTGGGATTCCTTCAAGCTGGTTCAGGCGACTGCCGACGGGTTTCTGGTCCATAAGCGCACGAATCCACAGAGCTGCTGGGTAGAGGCCGGGGCGGGCAGGCGCGCCTCGGGATTGGTCTTCGCGGGAGACGTTACGGGCGGTCTGGCTGTGGCGGTCAGGGACTTCTGGCAATCGTATCCATCCTCGCTCGAGGTGCGGAACGCCGCCACCGAGGCGGCCGAGGTGCGCGTGTGGCTATGGTCGCCGGAGGCGCCGGCGATGGACCTGCGCCATTACGACACGCGGGCGCACGCGCTGGCTTCCAGCTACGAGGACGTGCAGCCGGGCTTCAGCACGCCCAACGGGATCGCCCGGACCAGCGAGCTGATGCTGTATCCGAGCGCCAGCGTCCCGGCCAGAGACGAGACTGTCAGGCAAGCCCGGGCCGCACAGGAGCCGCCGCTGCTGGTCTGCACCCCGGAGTATCTGCACTCGGTCCGGGCTTTCGGCCTCTGGAGCCTGCCGGACCGCTCGACCCCGTTCAGGCGCGCGGTGGAAGACCGTCTGGAAAGCTGCCTGGACTTCTATCAGAAGGAGATCGAACAGCGGCACTGGTACGGCTTCTGGGACTACGGCGACATCATGCACGCCTACGACAACCAGCGCCACGTGTGGCGCTACGACATCGGCGGCTACGCCTGGGACAACACCGAGCAGGCCAGCGACATGTGGCTCTGGTACAGCTTCCTGCGCACGGGCCGCGCCGACCTGTTCCGCATGGCCGAGGCCATGTGCCGCCATACCAGCGAGGTGGACATGTACCACTCGGGGCGCTTCGCCGGGCTGGGCTCGCGCCACAACGTCCGCCACTGGGGCTGCGGGGCCAAGGAGGCCCGCATCAGCCAGGCCTTCGCCCGCCGCTTCTACTACTACCTCACCACCGACGAACGCACCGGCGACGTCATGCGCGAGGTCGTGGACGTGGACTACAAGATCACGGAAATCGATCCCATGCGCCTGGCTGCGCCACGGACCGGGCCGATACCGTATCCGGGCCGGATACGCGGGGGACCGGACTGGCTGGCTTGCGTCGGCAACTGGATGACCGAGTGGGAACGCACGGGCGACACCAGGTACCGCGACAAGATACTGGCCGGCATGGACTCGATCGCCAAGATGCCGTACGCCTTCCTTTCGGGTCCGCAGAACATGTTCGGCTACGATCCGAAGACCGGGGTGCTCTACACCCTGGCCGAGGACCCCTTCGGCCCCTACAACCTGCAAATCATCATGGGGGGCGCCGAGGTGATCTTCGAGTTAAACGACGTGATAGACCATCCCGGCTGGCACAAGGCCTGGCTGCAATACTGCCGGCTGACCAGCGCGCCCAAGCAGGTGGTGGCCAGGGACATGACCACCGGCAACGAGGGCAACGACGGCGCCTATGCGGGCCAAGGCCGCCTGGCAGCCTACGCCTACATGCAGACCAAGAACCCGGCGTTTCTCAAGCGGGCCTTGGGCGGCGTGCTCGGCGGCGGAAGGCTGGCTGGCAGCTCCATGCGGAGGGTCGAGGGGCCGGAGGTCCTCAACCCCATTGAGGAGTCCCCAGGCGCCTGGACCAACGCCGCCGCGCAGACTTCTCTGACGATCATCTCAGTGCTGGAGATGTGCCAGGACCAGTTGCCGGAGAACCCGCCTGGGTAGGGGGAGGCGGTTGGCGCGGCAAAGATAACCGCCGCCCCGCGCGGGGCGGGGCGGGATGATCCCAGTATGACGGTCCAGCGAAGGCGCCTTGCGGTTCGAGTCCTTGTAGCGGTTGGTTTGGCGCTTCCCCTAGTGGTCTTCGACGTGTATCAGGGCGGGGTTGCTGGGGTGGCTTTCAGCCCCGATGGCGCGGTGGTGGCCTCCTCGCACGATGATTGGACCGTCCGGTTGTGGCATGCCGAGACGGCGCTCCAACTTCGGGTTCTTTCTGACGACTGGGTCCGACGGTTTGGCCCCCTGGCCTTCAGCCCGAATGGCGAATGGCTTGCCGTGGCCGGCGAGGCATCGGTCCTGTATTGGCGGTGGGCCAGGGAGGAAAGCGCCAGATGGGGGCCGATGCACGATGCCTGGGTGGAGAGCCTCGCTTTCAGCCCCGACGGCCGCTACCTGGCCGCTGGAGACAGCGGCGGGTCCGTCCACCCTTTCCGACCCTGGTACGCCGAACACGGCAGCCGCCCCGCAACCGCCAAGACTCCCGACTTTCAGGCGGACGGCCGCAGGATCCGCGGTCTTGCCTTCAGCCCGGACAGCCGGCTGTTGGCGTCAGCCGCTGAGGATGGAGTGATCCGCTTCTGGGACACCACCGAGCTCCGCGAAGTGGCACGCCTGGAAGGTCATGCCGGGCCGGTCAATTCCATTTCGCTTAGTCCGGATGGCCGCTGGCTGGCCTCAGGGGGCGACGACGGGACGGCGCGTATATGGGATGTGCCCGCCCGGCGCGAGGCCCGGCGCCTTGGCGGGCGCGGCGCAGGTGTGACGGTGGTGGCATTCTCACCCGATAGCCGGCTGGTCGCTTCAGCGGCGCGGGATGGCACGCTGACCATCTGGGAGGCGGCGACGGGTGCGCCGGTGCGAACGATCACCGCGCACAGCGGTCCGGTGAGGGGACTGGCTTTCGCTCCAGACGGGCGTCGCGTGGCTTCGGGCGGGCGCGACCGCACGGTGAAAATGTGGCGCGTGGAGGACGGTCGTGAGCTGTGGAGCGCCCGCGTGAACAACATGGAGATCGGGTTTCGCTCGGGGTTTCTCCCGTCGCGTGAGACTCGGGATCTCGCCGAGTGGCTCCTGCTGGCGGGATCGCTGATGGCCCTGGTGGCCGGCCTCCTTTTCGTGACCTGGTGGCTCGCGGCGGGTACGGTCAAGTGGGTGGCCTGGAGCCGGGACGGCAGGCTGCTGGGCGTTCGCTGCGGGAGAGACCTGATTCTGCTCACTGTGACCGACGGGCGCGAGTTGTGGCGTGTTTCCCGCGCCCGTGGTGTTTTCGCCTTCGCTCCCGATGGCTCGGAGGTGGCGGTGCTCAGGGGAACTTGGCCGGTGAGGCTTGTCGTCCTGACCACTTCTTCGGGTAAGCAGACCAGCCGGACTCCGATCAGCCGCGCCGCATCAACCCTGGCTTACGGGCCGGATGGGCGTTGTCACGCCGCAGGGGCGCTCGGGGCGCGGGTTCTGCTCGGCCCGCATCAACTCGTCACTCCCGGCCCTGACACGGGGGCCGTGCTCGGTCTGGCTTTCGGCCCTGATGCGCGCTTGCTGGCATCCGGCGGCGAGGATTGCGTGGTGAAGATCTGGGACGTCGAAACCCGCGCGCTGGTGGACGCCTTCCGCGGCGGGGCAGGGCCCAAGTACCGCGTCGCGCTAGGCCCCGGAGGCTTGGTCGGAGGGGCTGATGGCAACTCGGTCTGGCTGTGGGATGGGCCCACCAGGACGGTTCGGGCGTGCCTGGTGGGCCATCGCCGCCGCGTGAGCCATATCGCCTTCAGCCCCGACGGGCGCCTGGTGGCCACAGCCGGCACGGACCGCACCGTGCGGCTCTGGGAGACACGCACCGGTCAGGAGGTCCGGCGGCTGGAGGGCCACACCCGCAAGGTGAACGTGGTAGCCTTCAGCCCGGACGGGAAGCTGCTCGCTTCGGGCAGCGCCGACAATACTATCCGCGCCTGGGACGTGGAGACCGGGGCACTTGTGTGGCGGCTGATGGCGAAGCGGCTCAGCCCGTTCGGCGCCGTCTTCAAGCGGAAGGCGGCGAGCGCCTGAAGGCCAAGAAAGGCGAAGACGCCGCCCCGCGCTGACGCAGGGCGGCGTTAAGACGGTTCGGGGTCGCTCAGTAGTCCATGTCCGGGCCGTGGCCGCCGGGCATGGACCTGTCTTTCTTCTCCGGGATCTCGGCCACCAGCGCTTCGGTGGTTAGCATCAGGCCGGCAATCGAGCCGGCGTTCTGGAGCGCGGTGCGGACCACTTTGGTCGGGTCGATGACGCGACGGGCGCGGCTGAGCCGAACTACGAGCGCGAGGAGGGGGCAAGTAGCCCATGGGGAGGCCGGCGTCTCCGGAGGACGAAGGGTCGTAGTATGGCTCAGAGCGCAGGCCCGCGTGCTGGTGCCTGCGGAAGGATGCTACGATCAGAGCTGTGGGGAGCGCGAGTGACATCCGGGTTCGCAACGTCAGTGACCTTCGTGCGGACGTCCGAGCGGCTCTTGAGGTTTTATTGGAGCGCAAGCTCGCCGAGGACGAGCAGGTGAGCGTGGTGGCCCTGTCGCCGCACCCGGCACCCTCCGGCGACGCGCGTCAAGCGGCGGCGCGGCGGCTTTCGGAAACCCTCAAGGTCATGGACGAATCCGCCCGAGCCGCGCCGCGGGAAGAACTTGAGGCGCTGATCGACGAGGCCGTGG
The DNA here is from genome assembly GCA_964353255.1 of uncultured Solibacteraceae bacterium. Classification (GTDB taxonomy): domain Bacteria; phylum Acidobacteriota; class Terriglobia; order Bryobacterales; family Bryobacteraceae; genus VFZS01. Next base: position 8,632 of record CAYGVJ010000072.1, read on the forward strand.
ACCGCCTGCGCGGGCGCCGCTCGTAATGCGGGTTGTCTTGGACACCAACGTCCTGGTCCGGGCGGCTGCTCGCCAGGATGGACTCGCTGGCAGGCTCTTGCAGCAGATTGTCGAAGGGCCTCACGTTCTGGTCTGCTCGCTGCATATCCTCGCCGAAGTGTCCCGTGTGCTCAGGTACCCGCGATTGCAGGCTCGATGGCCTCTCGGTCCGCCAGACGGCCGTTTCGGGGCGAGCCGACGTGCTTTGCACCCTCGACCGGCACCTGCGATCTGGGCTCGTTGCGCAATACTGCGCTCGCCATGGTGTTCAGGTGCTCGACGACCTTGGCTTGCACCGCATCCTGACTGGCCCGGAAACGCGGGCCCCTGAGCGGTCTCCACGCAGACACTGAGCGGGCAGGCGAGCCCTGAGGTCGGCGGCAAAGAACAACGCCGCCCCGCGCTGACGCGGGGCGGCGTTAAGACGGTTCGGGGTCGCTCAGTAGTCCATGTCCGGGCCGTGGCCGCCGGGCATGGGCTCACCGTGCCTACGGTCGGGCCTCGTCCGGCAACCGGCTTAGCACCGCTGCGACCAGTTCGCGTGCGACGGCCAGGGCTTCTTGGGTTTCCTCCAGCGTCGGCTCTTCCGGGGAACCTGGATACCGGAACTTCCAGGCGTACCACGTGAGAGGCACGGCCTGTTCCAGCAGCGGCGTCAGCGTGGTGTCGATGCACAGGTAGGCTTTCGCCAGCTCCCGCAAATCGTGAGTCTTCCCAAAGGGCTCCTGGTGGAACGTCAGGAAACCCTTGATGGCTTTTTCGGCCGCCTGCTGGCAGTGGAATACAACATCCTCGAGGATTGGAGGTGAGGCAGCGAGGTCGGCTTCCGCGCTCCTGAGGTCAATCATGGCCTTGCGAAACCAGGCCTTGGTGTCCAACAGGAGAACCGGATCAAGCGGCATACAGCAGCTTGCCTTCGTTCACGATGCTGGAGGGGAACGAGACACGGAGGTGGAGGCGCTGGTCAAACTCGTGGCGGGTCCAGACCAGGACGTCAATTGGCGCCTGGATGTCGAAAAGCGCCCTGAAGACCGCTTTGGTTTCGCGGATCTCTCGGGGCGTGTCGTCCGGCACCACCACCATGAAGTCGTAGTCACTGTCCGGCTCGGCTGTTCCCCGCGCCGAGGATCCGAAAAGGTAGATCCGCTCAGGATGGTAGAGTTCGACCAAGCGGCGGACGATCTCAGCCACGACTGGATCATCCGCGCACCGTCGCGCCTCGGTTGCAGCCATGTGTTCTCTCATGGCACGGCCACTACCAGTTTGCCACGGATGGAGGGGTGCCGAAGAAGACGCCGCCCCGCGCGGGGCGGCGTCTTGGATCAGGGGCCGCCGCCTCTCCGCCGCATGGCGGGGAGCCGGCGCAGTCCGCGCTAGTAATCCATGTCCGGGCCGTGGCCGCCGGGCATGGACCTGTCTTTCTTCTCCGGGATCTCGGCCACCAGCGCTTCGGTGGTTAGCATCAGGCCGGCAATCGAGCTGGCGTTCTGGAGAGCGGTGCGGACCACCTTGGTGGGGTCAACGACGCCAGCCGCCACCAGGTCCTCGTACAGCGCAGTCTCGGCGTTGAAGCCGAAGTTGGCGTCCTCGCTGGTGCGAATCCTCTCCACGGCGATGGCGCCCTCGAAGCCGGCGTTAGCCACGATCTGCCGCAGCGGCTCCTCGCAGGCCCGCCGCACGATGCCCACGCCGATGTGCTCATCGCCAGCGAGCTTCAGCTCCTTGAGCTTGTCGGCGGCGCGCAACAGGGCCACTCCGCCGCCGGGCACGATGCCCTCCTCGACCGCCGCGCGGGTGGCGTGCAGGGCGTCCTCGACGCGCGCCTTCTTCTCCTTCATCTCGGTCTCGGTGGCCGCGCCGACCTTGATCACCGCCACGCCGCCGGCCAGCTTGGCCAGCCGCTCCTGGAGCTTCTCGCGGTCGTAATCCGAGGTGGTCTCCTCGATCTGCGTGCGGAGTTGCTTGATGCGGCCCTGGATGGTGTTCTCGCTGCCGGCGCCCTCGATGATGGTGGTGTTGTCCTTGTCCACCACCACGCGCTTGGCGCGACCCAGGTCGTCCGGGCGGACGCCCTCCAGCTTGATGCCGGTCTCTTCCATGATCACCCGGCCGCCGGTCAGAATGCCGATGTCCTCGAGCATGGCCTTACGGCGGTCGCCGAAACCGGGGGCCTTCACCGCGCAGGCGGCCAGGGTGCCGCGCAGCTTGTTGACCACCAGGGTGGCCAGCGCCTCGCCTTCCACTTCCTCGGACACCACCAGCAGCGGCTTGCCGGAGCGCGCGATCTGCTCCAACAGCGGCAGCAGGTCCTTCATGTTGCTGATCTTCTTCTCGTGGATCAGGATGAAGGGCTCCTCCAGCACCGCCTCCATGCGCTCCGGGTCGGTGATGAAGTAGGGCGACAGGTACCCGCGGTCGAACTGCATGCCCTCGACGAAGTCCAGCTCGGTGGTCATGGTCTTGGCCTCCTCGACCGTGATCACGCCATCCTTGCCCACCTTCTTCATGGCCTCGGCAATGGTGGTGCCGATGGCCATGTCGCCGTTGGCGGAGATGGCGCCGACCTGGGCGATCATCTCGCCGCTGACGGGCTTGCTGAGCTTCTGGATTTCCTCGACCACCACCGCGACGGCCTTCTCGATGCCGCGCTTCAGCGCCATCGGATTGGCGCCCGCGGCCACCGCCTTGACGCCCTCGCGGAAGATCGACTGCGCCAGGATGGTGGCCGTGGTGGTGCCGTCACCGGCCACATCGGAGGTCTTCGAGGCCACCTCGCGCACCATCTGCGCGCCCATGTTCTCCAGCGGGTCCTTCAGCTCGATTTCCTTGGCCACCGTCACGCCGTCCTTGGTGATGGTGGGCCCGCCAAACTTCTTCTCCAGGACCACGTTACGGCCCTTGGGGCCCAGGGTCACCTTCACGGCGTCGGCCAGTTGGTTGACCCCGCGCAGGATGGCCTGACGCGACGCTTCACTGTAAACAATCTGTTTAGCTGCCATAGCAATCTCTCCTGAACCTTCTCTCCTTTACTTGCTCGCGCCCTCGAGGATTCCCAGCACCTCGTCCTCGCGCATGATCACGTACTCTTCGCCGTCGATCTTGATCTCGCTGCCGGAGTACTTGCCGAACAAGATGCGGTCGCCGACCTTGACGTCCAGCGGAACAATCGTGCCGTCCTCCAGGCGTTTGCCCCGGCCGACGGCCATCACTTCCCCTTCCTGGGGTTTCTCTTTGGCCGTGTCGGGAATGATGATCCCGCCCTGCTTGGTCTCCTGCTCCTCGATGCGCTTGATCACGATTCGATCGTAGAGCGGTCGAATATTCATACCCATGCCTCCATGTTGAAACCGTGTAGTGTGTTTGGAAATTCTCGGGTGCCGGCTGAGCGTCCGGACCCACCAACCATTATTAGCACTCTCGGGGTAGGAGTGTCAACTAGCGCAATTAAATCTTGTGGAATCAAGGCATTACGAACCGGGCCCCGGCGACCACGCTGCCGCCCTGCGGCCCCGACCTGAGCTGCGCCTGGGTGGAGGGGCTGGCCGGCCGGCGCGGGGAAGCCTACGCCTCCCAAGCCGGTCTCAAGACGCCCTTCGCATACAGCAAAGCCAGGAACCCCAGTGTGCCGAGGACGAACAGGACTGCGCCGCGGGTCCGCACCAGGTAGTCCAGCGGCGGGCTGCGGTGAAGGATCCCGGGTTTGTGGTCCTGATAGTACTTACGGACCTCGCCTCTCAGGAAGCCCCCTATATCCGGGGCCCGTCGGCCATGGGTAAGCTCGAACATCCTGCTGGTGTGCCGCTGAGCCTCCCCCAGCCGTTGACGGCAGGGTCCGACAATGATCCCGTACCACGCCAGGAATACGAGCCCGGCGGCGTAACATATCGCCGTAACCACGATGAGAAGATTCCCGGCGTCAGCGGATTGCCAAATCATGTTTCGCTCCCCGCGTCTTTCGGTGCGAACGACTATACCACACCCGGCGCCGCCGCTTCTCACTTCGCCGGGACGTTGTAGAGGAAGGTGAACTGCAAGCGGATCTGCTCACCGCGGAATTCCGCGGGCAGCGGCGGGAAGGGGTTCGAGGCGCTGATGCCGGCTACCGCGGCCCGGTCCAGCGCCAACCTTGCGCAGCACGTGACGCACGCCGCGCAGCCCGCTCCCAGGCGGGGTACAATGGTCCGGGAGAGGCTACTGTTGCGGAGTCGTTATGCACAGCACTTCACTCCAGAAGGCCAGCGCAATGCCCCCGGAGGTGAAACAAGCTCTGGAGGTGTTGCTGGGCCGCGGTCTCGAAGCTGACGAGTCGGTCAGTGTCCGAGTCTACAGGCCCAAACGTGCTCCGGAGGGCGAGGCCTGCGCCACGGCGTACCGAAGACTGCTTGACCGCATCGATCGAACGGCTGAGAGGGTCAAGGACGTGCCGGAGGCCGAAATCGACGCGGCCATCGATGAGGCGGCCCACTTTGTCCGCCACAGCTCCGAATGAGGATCGTACTCGATACGGCGATACTCGTCCGGACGAACATGAAGGCGACGGGGCCGGCCCGCTCGTTGTTGGAGCGAATCGCCGCTCGCGGGCACCAGTTGGTCCTTTCCCCGTTTCTCCTGGAAGAAACAGAACGGGTCCTGAACTATCCGCGTATGCAGGCACTGTATGGGTTAAACCCTGCTGAGATCAGCGAGCACATCGACATGCTCCAGGAGGTCGCGGAGATCGTTGATCGTCTCCGTGCTTCTCATGGGTCTCCTGACTTGATCTTAGCAGGTGTCACCAGACCGCCGTACCCTACCTCGCCGGGACGTTGTAGAGGAAGGTGAACTGTAGACTGATCTGCTCACCGCGGAATTCCGCGGGCAGCGGCGGGAAGGGGTTCGAGGCGCTGATGCCGGCTACCGCGGCCCGGTCCAGAGCGTTGGTTCCCGAGGGCGAGGCGATCACCAGCTTGGGCACGCTGCCGTCGCGGGCGATGGCGAACTGAATCCGCACTACGCCTGCCCGCCCCAGGCGGGCGCTCTCGGGGGTCACCGCCAGCCAATTCCGCCGCACGGCAGCGAGAATGCCGATCAAATACGGTCGAAAATCCACGCCCTGGGGGTCGCTGAGCAACTCCAGGCCGCTGCGCGCTCCACCCGGATAGGGAGGCATCTGAGGAGTACTTTCCAGGGCCCCTCCTCCCAGGTCGCCCAGGATCAAGCCTCCTGACGGGCCGCGGCGGGTTGCGGCGCGCGCAGCTTCATCCACCGTGGCGCCCGGGGGAGTCAGTTTTCCCGTTCCCGTGCTGAGTCCCGTGGGAGCTCCGGGAACCTCGAAGGCCAGCTTGGGCTTCTCCGCCGGCTGGATCTGCGGCGGAGGCGGCGGCGCCAGGGGCGCGGTACCCAACGGGGGCGCCGGCGCGTGGGCGACCGGGCTTTCGATCTGCGGCGGTTCGGGCAGCGAGGGCTGCTGGGCCGGGCGAACCAGCAGTGGCGGCATCTGGATGCGCCGCGGAGCCGTCAGGCTTTCCAGCGTAAACTCCTTGCCGATCCGGCCCCGGCCGGGCGCCGTCTGCGTCAGCTCGGGCGGCGGCGCAATTAAGGGCGCCAGCATGCGGTAGCCCCTCCCGGCGTGTCCCGCGCTGATGGTGTCCTTGGGCAGCGAAGTGAGCAGGCCCAGCAGCCCCCCGTGGAGCAGCACCGAGGCGGCGAACGGCCATCTTCTTCTTCTCAAGACTTCCATGACGCCAGCGTCTGCGCCACCCGGCGCGAGTGCTCTTCAATCCTGGCGAGAATGCCCAGGGCCACTTCCAGTGCCCGGCAGGCCTCTGCGCCGCTCACCAGGGGCTCGGCGCGGGTGCGGACCGCCTCGCAGAAGGCCTCCAGCTCCAGCGCCAGCGGCTCGGCCTTCTCGACGGGCAGCCGCCGCGAGGCGACCTGCCGGCCGGGAGCGACTTCGAAGACCGCCGCGTCCTGCCGCGTGTAGTCCACGGAGACGTACTGGTGAGGCTGGAACATGCGCAGCTTCCGGACGCGCTCGGTCGAGACCCGGCTGGCGGTTAAGTTGGCTACGCAGCCGCCGGGGAAGGCCAGCCGGACGTTGGCGATATCGACCTTCGGGGAGAGCACCGAGATCCCCGCCGCGCGGATTTCCTCGGGCGCCTCGCCGACGAGGCTCAGTACAATGTCCAGGTCGTGGATCATCAGGTCCAGGACTACATCTACGTCCAGGCTGCGCGGCGTGAACACGCTCAGCCGGTGCACCTCGAAAAACAACGGCAGCCGGGCGATCTCTCTGAGGGCCGCCACGACGGGGTTGAAGCGCTCCAGGTGCCCCACCTGTAAGATGCGCGCGTGCCGCGCGGCGGTTTCGATGAGGCGCCGCGCTCCATCCAGGTCGGGCGCGATGGGTTTCTCGACCAGCACGTCGATGCCGGCCTCGAGCAGCGCGCAGCCCACCTGGACGTGGGCGGAGGTGGGCACCGCCACTACCGCGGCATCGACTTTGCCTTCGAGCTGGCGCACGTCGTTGAAAGCGGCGCAGCGGAACTCCCGCGCGGCTTGTTCGGCGCGCTCGCGATCGGCGTCCACCACTGCCGCCAGTTCCGCTCGCGCCGACTGCCGGATCACCCGCAGGTGATGCCGGCCGAAGGCGCCCGCACCCACCACCGCCGCTCGAATCTTCTCCAATGTCTCTCCAGGTCTTCTAGAGACACAGTATCACGGCGCCGCGGCCTGGCGTACACTGGACGCATGTCCCGCAGACTCTCACGGCGCGAACTGGGGATGGCCGCCTTCGGTAGCGCCGCCCTGGCCCAAGTCAAGTACGGCGGCCCGCTGGACGGGCTGGAATCGAAGGTCGATCCGGCCAGCTTCGATCCGGTCCTCTGGAGCCGGGAACGTTACAAGTCAGCGCCGCTGCGCCTCACCTTCCGCGCACAGAGCCGCCGGCAGGCCGAGGCCTGGCAGAAGCGCCTGCGCGCGAAACTCGTCGAGCTGGTGGGCGGTTTTCCCGCCGAGCGCGTTCCCCTGCGCCCGCAGACGCTCGAGGTGCGTGAGTTCCCCAAGTACCGCCGGGAGAAATTCGTATTCACCAGCCGTCCCGGTGTGAGCGTGCTTGGTTATCTGCTGACGCCGGCTGGCGCGCGGCCGCCGCTGCCGGTCGTTATCTGTGTGCCGGGCCACGGCCGGGGTGTGGATGACATTGTGGGCATCGATGACGAGGGGCGCGACCGCACCGACAAGGCCGGCTACCAGCACGACTTTGCCATTCAGGCGGTCGAGCACGGCCTGACGGCGGTGGCCATTGAGCCGCTGGGCTTCGGCTGCCGCCGCGATCCCGCCGCCAAGAAGAAGGGACTGGGAACGTCCTCCTGCCAGCCCGCGGCCGGGGCGGCGCTGCTGTTCGGCGAGACCATGATCGCCTGGCGGGTCTACGACGTGATGCGAACCGTGGACTGGATCCAGACCCGCCGGGAACTGGATGCCGCGCGAGTGGGCTCGATGGGGATCTCGGGCGGCGGGACGTGCACGCTGTTTGCGGCCGCGCTCGATTCCCGCATCCGCGCGGCCATGGTCAGCGGCTACCTGAACACCTTCCGGGACAGCATCCTGAGCCTGTCGCACTGCATGGACAACTACGTGCCCGGAATCCTCAACTGGGCCGAGATGTACGATATCGCCGGGCTGATCGCGCCGCGCCCGCTGTTCGCCGAGAGCGGCGAGCGCGACAACATTTTTCCGGTCGAGGCCAGCCGGGCCAGCTTCGCCCGGGTCAAGAAGATCTACGAGGTGTTCGGGGCCGCCGATCGGCTCGAGCAGGAGATCTTCGACGCCGGGCACATCTTCCACGGCGCGCGCGGACTGCCGTTCCTGGTGAAGCACCTCTGAGGGAAAAAGCGGACAGGCAGGCGTGAAAAAATCGCCTTGGGAACTTCGGGGAGGACAAGCTAAAGCATGTCCCACGTTGCGGCTCCAGCACTTGTGCGGCTCAGTGGCGTACAGCCCTGGCGACGGGATCAGCGAAGCTTGTCCTGAGAATGGGAACGGCGGCTGCGGCGTACGGCTACGCATTGAACCGTGGCGGGCGGGGAGTTTACCGCCTCCTCGACTGGCGACGGAAGCCTATGTCAGTCGAGGGCGCCCGGATTATGCGGACCGGCAGGGGTCTTATGCGGGTCAGCTCAACCATGAGATGGCGCGGACGCTTCGCGCCGCGCCATCGGCGGCACTGAGCAGTTCCGTGCGTTTCAGTTGCTTTACAACCAAATGCATTGTGCCGTGCATTTCCGCCATGCGCTGGGAGAGATTTGAGCAGCCGCTTGAGCTGAGCCGCAAATACCGCCTGACAAATCAAGGGTTTTGCAGCCGCCGCCGCAAAAGACGCGGCGCGGCTGAAGCGCGAGTCGTTAGGCGGACTGGCAGGGCAGGGCCACTTCGTGCTAATCTCGGCTGCGGGGAAAAAATTGGGAAGGCGTGCCGACGATCCTCAGAATACGCTCATATCGCTTCTTCTTCGTGTCGCTGGATCGCGGCGAGCGTCCCCACGTCCACGTCAGGCGCGAGAACATGGTGGCGAAGTTCTGGCTGGAGCCCGTCTCCCTGGAGCGTGCCGGCGGGTTCAGCCGGGCAGAGCTGCACGCAACCGCAAGGCTCATTCAGGCGCACCGGGACAGATTGCTCAAGAGCTGGTATGAGTTCTTTGGTCGTTGAAATACAGGAAGCTCGCGCCCGATCGGCGAGCGTAACCCACGAAGCCCTAACGGTCGACCTAATGGATGGTCGCACTATCGTGGTCCCGCTCGTTTGGTACCCACGCCTGTGGCACGGTACGCCGCAGGAGCGCAGTCGTTTTGAAATTTTCGGAGACGGCACTTACATCCATTGGCCAGACCTTGATGAAGATCTGACTATCGCTGGTCTGTTGGCCGGACGCCGGTCAGACGAGAGCCCTCAATCTCTGAGGAAATGGATGGAATCGCGGAAGGGGAAGCAAAGAGAGACGAACCAAACGCCGTCTAACAAATTAAGGATTCGTGTCGCGCGTAAGCCGCGACAGAATCGCGGTTGAACTGAACCCGCCGTCCGGGGGTTTGGGTTTTCAACAGGCTTGTGGTGCTGGGTTGTCCTACAGGGGCCGGGGTTTTGGCCAGGGCCCGAGAGGGAAGCAGAGGGTGTGGCGGCGCCGGCAGGCTCGATGGGGATCTCGGGCGGCGGGACGTGCCGGGAATCCTCAACTGGGCCGAGATGTACGATATCGCCGGGCTGATCGCCCCGCGCCCGCTGTTCGCCGAGAGCGGCGAGCGCGACAACATTTTCCCCGTCGAAGCCAGCCGGGCCAGCTTCGCCCGGGAGCGACTGGGAGGGTAGAGGTTCAGGCTCTCGCGCCCGGTAGCCGCAACACGGCGCGCGCGGGCTGCCGTTTCTGGCGAAGCACCTGGGGGCATGAGCCGTGTTCGGCTCACACGGCCCTCTTCGGCCAGGGGACCCGCATCTCAATTCGCGTGCCTTGGCCCGGCGACGAGCTGATCGCCAGAACGCCTCCCGCCAGGCGGGCCCGTTCTTCCATGCCAATCAGGCCGAGTCCTCCGCCGCCCCGCACGGACTGCGGGTCAAACCCCACTCCGTCGTCGGTGACCGCCAGCTCGACGCCGTCGGCGCTCCCGGTGACCGTCACCTTGCCCCGGGTGGCGCGGGAATGCCGGGCCAGGTTGCGGAGGGCCTCCTGGGCAATCCGGTACAGGCACAACGCGAGCTCCGGCGCCAACCCCTCGGGCAGTTGCCGCTCCTCTAACTCCACCGGAATACCTTCCCGCGAGGAGAACTGGGCACAGTGCTGCCGCAGGGCCGCCGCGAGGCCCAGGTGTTCTACCGCCGAAGGGTGCAAATCAGAGGCCATGCGGCGGACATCGTCCGACACGGCCGCCACCCGCGCCTCCAGCGACTCCAGTTCCCGCCGCAGCTTGCCGGCTGGCAGGGGCAGCCCGGTCCGGAGAGTATCTATCTGCATGGCCAGCACGGCCAGCCGCTGATTCACGTCATCGTGCAGTTCCCGCGACACCCGCCGGCGCTCCTCTTCCTGTGCGGTGAGCAGGCTGGCCGCCAGGCTCCGGAGTTCCTCCCGGCTGCGCGCCAGCGCCGCCTCGCTCTCCCGCAGTGCCTCCTCCGCCTGCTTGCGCTCGGTGATGTCGCGCAGGAAAACGACCAGCCGCCCACCCTCCTGCGGCAGGCACGTCGCGCTGGCCTCGACGTGGATGATGCGGCCGTCTTTCGAGCGGTGGCGCGTTTCGAAGCGGTCCCTGCCGGCTGCCATCACCCGGGCGACGTGACAGCGCGTCTCTTCCTCGGTTTCCTGGGCCTCGAGGTCCTGCAGCCGCATCGCCAGCAGCTCCTGGCGGCTGTAGCCGACCAGCTCGCAGTAGGCGTCGTTGACCTCCAGGAGCCGACCCTGCGCGTCCACCACGCAATAGCCGTCCAGGGTCGTCTGGAGGATCAGCGTGTGCAACTGCTGCGCCTCGTATTGCCGGCGGTAGAAGGCGATGCGCTGGCGCCGCCACAGGAGGGCCAGGAGCGCCCCGGCCGCGGTCACCAGCAGCCCCACCACCATGCTCAGCCACCCAGCCCGCTCGCGCAGCGGCGCGTAAACCTCTTCGGCGTCCACCTTGGCCACCAGCAGCCAGGAGGCGCCGGGAATCCGCCGCACGGCCGCCAGGACTGCCACGCCCCGGTAATCCCTTCCCTCCGCCACCCCTTCGCGCCCCCGCATGGCCAGGGCCGCCACTACTTCGCTGTCCAAAGGCAGTCGCAGGGTCAGGGCCGCACCCTTCCGATGCCGGAGCTCGTTCAGGTACACGACCTCGTCGCCTTCCCGGCGCACCAGCAGCGTTTCCGCCGTGGGAGAGGGCGTGGGCCAGGACTGAATCAGAGGATAGAGGAAGCGCCTGGGGTCAATGTGCAACAGTAGGACTCCGGCAGGGGCTCTGCCGCCTTCTGCGGGCGCGATCGGGGCGGCCACACAAAGCTGGGGCGCCGGGGAGACCGCATCCCGGTGCAGGTCCGAGAACACCACCGTGCGCGAGCGCAGCGCCTCCGCCGCCACCGCCGCACAAAGCGGTCCGGGTCTTGGGACCGCGCCCGGAAACGAAAACCGCACCGCACCCTGCCGGTCCATCGCCAGGACGTTCTCGTAGCCGTACTGCTCCAGGAACGCCGCCAGGAGTTCACGCGCATGCCGGGCGATGCCTGCTCCGGGGGCGCGCGCCGGAAACAGGTCCGCGCCGCCGGGACCGGAGAAGTATCTTCTCAGGACCTCCGCGTCCCCGGTCCGCTCCGCGCGCCAGCGCACAATCTGGCCGGCCTTCAGATCGGCAATGGAGGCGAGCTGGTTCCGCACCGCCTCCTTGAATTGCCGCTGCTCTCGCTGGTAGTAGACGCGTCCGGTCGTGCCGACGGCAGCGGCCAACAACACAAACAGCAGGAGAATGCCGAGGGGAACCCTCCGCAGTGACCCGCTCAACCCCATCGTCGCCCCTTCCCGGAGCACGCTCCTCCCCTGGAGTGTGCTCGGCCCTCTGGTTGCCCTTACTGGCCCGGCGCCTGGGGGCCACGGGCTAGAACCGATACTTCGGCGGCACCAGGTTCTTCACCCGCAGGTAGACTTCGGCCTGAGCCCGATGGTGCACCGTGTGGGTGAAGACGCCCAACAGGACTTCGCGGCCCGAGGCCTGCGGACCGCCAGCCTTGCCGAACATGCGGTCCAGTTGCTCATCGGTCAGTGCCGGCACGATCTTGTTGCAGAAGTCGTAAGCGTCCCGGATCAGCTTGAGAACGGTCGCTTTGTCCATGTTCGCCGGCTTGCTCAGCGGAGACTTGGCATCGGCCAGCCGCGCGCACGTGCCGGCCTCATACATCACGCTGTGGACGAACAACTCACCAAAGCCCATTTCTTCGGGATTGGGCTTGAAGCCGTAGCTGTCCTCAGGCATCACTTCGGCCACGGCCAGCGTGAATTCGCCGGAGACCTTCACGTGCTTGGCGAATTCCTCCTGCCACTTCCCCGCGCCCAACAGGGGCAGGGCAGCCACCAGCAAGGCAACCACTATCGTTCGTGTCTTCATGAATCGCTCCTGTGTCTGTTGATTATAAGCCAACCAGGCGACCCGCGACGGCCGCAACGGGCTCGCGGGCTGTGCCATAATGCCACGTGATGAAATACCGCTACCGCGTCCTGGGCATGCTCTTGTTGCTGTCGATCGTCACCTACATCGACCGCGTCTGCATTTCGGTGGCGGGCCCGGCGATGCAGAAGGACCTAGGGATCTCGCCGGAGCGCTGGGGCTGGGTGGTGGGCCTGTTCGCCATCTCCTACGCGGTCTTCGAGATCCCCAGCGGGGCGATGGGAGACCGCATCGGCGCGCGCAAGGTGCTCACGCGTATCGTCATCTGGTGGTCGGCCTTCACCAGCCTGACCGGGACGGTTTCGAACTACTTCCTGTTGCTGCTGGTGCGGTTTCTGTTCGGAGCGGGCGAAGCGGGCGCGTATCCTAACAGCTCCTCGAGCATCTCGCGCTGGTTCCCGGTGGTCGAGCGCGCCCGGGCGCACGGCTTGGTCTGGATGGCCAGCCGGGTGGGAGGCGCGCTGTCGCCGCTGCTGGTGATCCCCATCCAGATGCGCTGGGGCTGGCGGGCCTCCTTCTACTCTTTCGGCGTGCTGGGTGTCGTCTGGGCGATCTTCTGGTATGGGTGGTACCGCGACACGCCGCGCGAGAAGCCCGCCGTGACCGCGGCGGAGATTCAGGAGATCGAGGAAGGGCAAGGGGCCGCCGGGCGCCTGCGCCACTCACTGCCCTGGAGGGTCGCGCTGAAGGGCGGGAACTTCTGGGCCATCCTGCTGATGTACCACACCTACTGCTGGGGTTCGTTTTTCTTCCTGTCCTGGTTGCACACTTTTCTGGCCAAGGGGCGGGGGTTTACGGCGGACGAGCTGAGGTCGTTGTCTTCCCTGCCGTTCATCTTCGGCGGCCTGGCCAACCTGGCGGGCGGATTCACCAGCGACCGCCTGGTCCGGCGCGTGGGCCTGAAGTGGGGCCGGCGGGCGGTAGGGGTGGCCGGGCTGACGGCTTCGGCGATGTTCATGCTGGCCACGGCGTTCACTGCCAACAAGGTCGCTTCTGTGGTCCTGCTGTCCTTCGCCTACGCGGGTTCCGACTTCATGCTGCCGGTGGCCTGGGCGGTGTGCCTGGATGTGGGCCGCAGGTACGCCGGCGCCATGACCGGGGCGATGAACATGGCCGGGCAGCTCGGCTCGTTCCTTTCCTCGGTGAGTTTCGGCTACCTGGTGGCGTGGTTCGGCACTTACAACGCGGTTCTGCCGCCCATGGCGGCCATGCTGGTGGTGAGTGCGGCGCTGTGGCTGAAGATCGACCCCACTCGGGAACTGGCGTCCGAGGAACGGGCCGGGCATGTTTGAGCTCCTCGAGCACCCGGCCGACATCGGCTTTCGCGCCCGCGCCCCGGACTTGGCCGGGTTGTTCGAGACCTGCGCCGAGGCCCTGCTGGCCGTGGCCGTAGAGGTGGAGACTGTCGAACCTCGCAGCTCCTACCCACTGGTCGCCGCAGGCGATGACACCGAGTCGCTGCTGGTGAACTGGCTGAGCGAGGTGCTCTACCTCTGGGATGCCCGCCGCCTGGCCCTGCGGCAGTGCCGGGTGCTGGAGATCACGCCGGGGCGGGTGACGGGGGAGGGGCTGGGTGAGCCGTGGGATCCCGCGCGCCATCGTGCGAAACTGGTGGTGAAGGGGGTTACCTACCACCAGCTCCGCGTCGCTGAGGACAGCGAGGGGTGGTGCGCCCAGGTGTTCCTGGACATATAGCCATGGACTACATTCTCAGGATTCCGCGGGACGAGAAGCGCGGCATGCGCACCGATGTCGTGGTGTACGCCAGCCCCGCCCTGCTCGAACAGATCAAGCGCGATCAGTCGCTCGAGCAGGCCATGAACGTGGCCACGCTGCCCGGTATTGTGGGCCCCAGCCTGGCCATGCCGGACATCCATCAGGGCTACGGCTTCCCCATCGGCGGCGTGGCGGCGATGGACTGGCAGAGTGGCGTGGTGTCGCCGGGCGGGGTGGGCTATGACATCAACTGCGGGGTGCGGCTGCTGCGCACCACGCTGACCCGCTCCGAGGTCGAGCCGCGGCTGCGCGAACTGGTCAACCAGATGTTCCGCGACGTGCCCTGCGGCACCGGCAGCGAAGGAACGCTGCGCGTGGATCGCAAGCAGCTTGACGCGGTGCTGGTCGAGGGTGCCGGGTGGATGGTGACCAACGGCTACGGCTGCCAGCGCGATGCCGAGTTCACCGAGGAGCGCGGCGCCATGGAAGGCGCCGATCCGGCGAAGGTTTCCGAGCGCGCCAAGGAACGCGGAAGGCCCCAGCTTGGCACTCTCGGCAGCGGAAATCACTTCCTCGAGGTTCAGTGGGTTGAGCAGGTGTTCGATGAGACCGCCGCCCGAGCCATGGGCCTGGAAACCGATCAGGCCGTGGTGCTGGTCCATTGCGGCTCGCGGGGCCTGGGACACCAGGTCTGCACCGACTACCTGGCCGAGATGGGCGCCGCCATGAAGCGCTACAACATCACGCTGCCGGACCGGCAGCTTGCCTGCGTGCCTATCCAGTCGCCGGAGGGCCAGGCCTATCTGGCGGCCATGCGCGCCTCGGCCAACTTCGCCTGGGCCAATCGCCAGGCCATCACGCACTTCCTACGCGGGTCCTTCCAGCGGATCTTCGGACCAGAGGCGAAGCTGGAAATGATCTACGACGTCTGCCACAACATCGCCAAGCGGGAGCGCCACCTCTGGGAAGGCCAGAAGCGGGATGTGCTAGTGCACCGCAAGGGCGCCACGCGGGCCTTTCCACCGGGCCATCGTGACCTGCCCGCGGCCTACCGCGAGGTCGGGCAGCCGGTGCTGATCCCCGGCAGCATGGGTACAGCCTCCTGGGTGCTGGTGGGCGCCGAAGCCGCCATGCGGGAGACCTTCGGGAGCGTCTGCCACGGCGCCGGCAGGCTGATGAGCCGTACCGCGGCACGCAAGGGCCGGGACGCCCGCGAGGTACAGAAGCGGCTGGAGGAGCAGGGCATCGTGGTGCGCAGCGAGACCCGCGACGGCATCCTCGAAGAGGTCCCGGAGGCTTACAAAAACGTGGACGAGGTCATCGAGGTAGTCCACGCGGCCGGCCTGGCCCGCAAGGTCGCGCGCTTCCGCCCCATGGGGGTCATCAAGGGCTGAGTGCCAAAAAGCCGGGACAGTACACCATTTTTCGCTCGGCTTGAGAGTGTCACAGGGACAGGGGTATTTCCGCGAAAAATAGTGTACTGTCCCGGCTTTTTGGGCCCCGTTCGCGGGGCTCGCGCCCGACTTCGCGGATGAGCCGCACCAGTTCGCTGCGCCGGAGCGCCTGGCGGCCGGCGGCGCCGGCCTCGTGGTGGATTCTCTCCTCGATGACCGTGCCGTCGAGGTCGTCGGCGCCGAAACGCTGGGCCACCTGCGCGATCTGGGGCGTCAGCGACACCCAGTAGGCCTTGATGTGCGGGACGTTGTCCAGCAGCAGCCGCGGCACGGCGATGTTGCGCAGGTCGGCGAAGCCCGTGGTCGCGGGCAAGTGCCGGAGCCGGGTGTTCTCCGGGTGAAAAGCCAGCGGGACGAAAGCTTGAAAACCGCCCGTCTCATCCTGCAAAGCACGCAGCTTCAGGAGATGATCCACGCGGTCCTCGCCGGTCTCGATGTGGCCGTAGAGCATGGTGCAGTTGGAGCGCAGGCCGAGCTGATGCGCCTCTCGCGCCGCCGCGAGCCACTCCTCGCCGCTGATCTTGTGATCGCAGATGATGCGCCGCACGCGCTCGGAGAAGATCTCGGCGCCTCCGCCGGGGAGGGAATCGACTCCGGCTGCCATCAGGCGCTCGAGCGCCTCGCGCACCGGGATTCCGGCTCGCCGGGCCAGCCAGGCGATCTCGACCAGCGTCAGCGCCTTCAAGTGCACGCGCGGGAACCGCTGCTTCAACCCACGCAGCATCTGGCAGTACCAGTCCAGGCTGAGTTCCGGGTGCAGGCCCCCCACCACGTGGAATTCGGTCACTTCCTCGCTCCAGCCCTTTCCGGCGGTCTCCCAGATCTGCTCCAGCGACATCGTGTATGCCCGGGGATCCCGCGGCTTCTTGCCGTAGGCGCACAGGCGGCAGCTTGCCACGCAGACGTTGGTGGGGTTGATGTGCCGGTTCACGTTGAACCAGGTGACGTTGCCATGGAGCCTTTCGCGGACCAGGTTGGCCAGGTAACCCACGGCCAGCAGGTCAGGCGTGCGATACAGCACTAAGCCGTCCTGGCGGCTCAGGCGGACGCCGGCTTGCACTTTCTCCAGGATGGCGCGCAGGCGCTGGTCTTCGATGACGGCTTCCATGTCAGACCCCGGCGCGGAACAACAGGATGTCGGCGGCCCAGATGAGAGAGAATAGCACGCTCACGAAACCGTTCACCGTGAAGAAGGCCGCGTCCGCGCGCGAAAGGTCATCCGGCTTCACCAGGCGGTGCTCGTAAACCAGCAGCGCTGCTACCACCGCCACGCCGGCCACGCTCAGCGCGCCCAGCCCGAAGCTCACCACCAAGGCCAGCAGGCAGGCCACCATGCCGGCGTGGAACGCCCGCGAGATCTTGAGCGCCGTGGCGATGCCGAACCGCATGGGATAGCTGAGCAGTCCTTCGCGCTGGTCGAACTCGTAGTCCTGGCAGGCGTAGATGATGTCGAACCCTGCCGTCCACAGCGTCACCGCCGCGGTGAGCCACAGGATGCGCGCATCGAGCGAGGCGCGGAGGGCGATCCAGGCGCCGGCCGGCGCGATCCCCAGCGCCAGTCCCAGGATCAGGTGCGAGAAGGTGGTGAAGCGCTTGGTGAAGGAATACAGGAACACCACCGCCAGTGCCACCGGGGCCAGCCGGAAGCACAGCGGGTTGAGCGCGCGCGCCGCCGCCAGGAACACCAGGGTCGCAATGGCCGCGAAGCCCCAGGCGAAGCTCCGCGACAGCAGGCCGGTGGGCAGATGACGCCCGCGCGTGCGTGGGTTGCGCGCGTCCAGTGCGGCGTCCACCAGCCGGTTGAACGTCATGGCTGCCGAGCGCGCCGCCACCATCGCCACCAGGATCCAGAGCAGCTTCCGGCCCAGTCCCGGCTCGGCGAAGCCGCCCTCGCGGATGGCCAGTAGCGCGCCCGTGGCGGCGAACGGCAGGGCGAACAGGGAGTGCTCGAACTTGATCATCTCCAGCGTCAGGCGGAGCTTTCTGAAGAAAGGCCGCAGCACCTATAAGATAGGATAGATGGTAGCTGTGTCTGCCGCAGACAAGAAAGTGATTCTGTTGAAGCCGCGCGGCTTCTGCGCCGGGGTGGTGCGCGCGATTGACGTGGTGCGCATTGGCCTGGAGCGGTATGGCTCCCCGATCTACGTGCGCAAGGAGATTGTTCACAACCGCTACGTAGTGGAAGAACTGCGGCAGGCGGGGGCGATCTTCGTCGAGGAACTGTATGAAGTGCCCCCGGGGGCGCGCGTGATCTTCAGCGCCCACGGAGTGGCGCCGGCGGTGCGCCGGGAGGCGCAGCAGCGGGGCCTGGAAGTCATCGACGCCACCTGCCCGCTGGTGACCAAGGTGCATGAGGAGGCCATCCAGTTTGCCCGGCGGGGCTTCACCATCGTGCTGATCGGGCACCGGGATCACGACGAGGTGATCGGGACGCTGGGCGAGGCGCCGGAGTGCACGCGGGTGGTCAACTCGCCCGCGGAGGTGGACCAACTGGAGGTCCCCGACCCGGAGCGGGTCTGCTACATCACTCAAACCACCTTGAGCCTGGACGAAACCCGCGACATATTGGCGCGCCTGAAGCAGCGGTTCCCGGCGATTCAGGGGCCGCGGGCCAAGGACATCTGCTACGCCACGGAGAACCGGCAACTAGCGGTGAAGGCCGCGGCTCCGGTCTGCGATCTGCTCCTGGTAGTGGGCTCGCAGAACAGCTCGAACTCCAAGCGGCTGGTCGAGGTGGCACGGAACACCGGCCTGCCGGCCTACCTGGTAGACGATGCTGGACAGGCCGAAGCCGGGTGGTTCGCGGAGGTTTCGAGCGTCGGTGTCACGGCCGGAGCTTCGGCGCCGGAGAACCTGGTCCAGGATCTGGTGCGCGCAGTGGCCCGGTACGGCTTTGAGCGCGTCGAGGAGGTGGGCGTGACGGCCGAGGACGTTCGCTTTGCCCTGCCCGCGCAATTGGATGCGGTTCGTTCATCCCCTTCTGCGGTGGCGCTGTGAGCTGGCGGGCACAGGCGGAGGACACGCTTCTGGGCGGCGCCGAGCTGGCCCGCAGCCGGGCGGTCGAGTATCTGCTGGGGCTCCGGCACCAGCAGGGCTATTGGTACGGCGAACTGACGGCCGATACGACGCTGGAGTCGGATTACATCCTGCTCCAGTTGTGGCTGCACCCTCCTGAGGACGGAGTCTGGAAGCCGCCCACGCGGCCGCTGGTGGAGAAAGCCGTGCGCTCCATCCTGGCGCGCCAGTTGCCCGACGGCGGGTTCAACATCTACCCGCACGGCCCCGCGGACGTGAGCGCCACGGTGAAGGCGTACTTCGCCTTGAAGCTGGCGGGCCTGGCGGCCGACGATCCACGGTTGGAGCGCGCTCGGGAGCAGGTGCTCGAACTGGGCGGGATACAGGCGGCCAACAGCTACGTCAAGATCAACCTCAGC
>CAYGVJ010000073.1:0-25898 GCA_964353255.1 uncultured Solibacteraceae bacterium
CCTCAAGGCGGTGGAGATCGCCCGTCGCGCCCCGCGCGGGGCGCGTGGATTGAAACTTCAGCGGCCCGCCGATTAACACCTCGCCGGTCGTCGCGCCCCGCGCGGGGCGCGTGGATTGAAACGAGCCGGTGCTCGCCGAACAGGGCGACACCGTGGTCGCGCCCCGCGCGGGGCGCGTGGATTGAAACAGATCACGGCCACGTATCGTGATGAGGAGGGGAGTCGCGCCCCGCGCGGGGCGCGTGGATTGAAACAGCTTGACGGCGGTGCCCCCGTTGCCCCCCAGAGTGTCGCGCCCCGCGCGGGGCGCGTGGATTGAAACAGTCCAGATGCGATTCTTGGGCATGGATCACCTCGTGTCGCGCCCCGCGCGGGGCGCGTGGATTGAAACCGGATGATCTACTGAGCGATGGCTGAAAGCAAGCCCGTCGCGCCCCGCGCGGGGCGCGTGGATTGAAACTCCCTTGGTCCGGCCTATGGGCCGGAGCGGGCAGGTCGCGCCCCGCGCGGGGCGCGTGGATTGAAACCTCCGGTTTCGCGGGACACCACACAGGGTCAAAAAGGTCGCGCCCCGCGCGGGGCGCGTGGATTGAAACCCTCCGGTTTCGCGGGACACCACACAGGGTCAAGTCGCGCCCCGCGCGGGGCGCGTGGATTGAAACACATCCGCTGTTGTTGTCTCGTCGCACCACCCGAGGGTCGCGCCCCGCGCGGGGCGCGTGGATTGAAACCAGATGGCGCAGGAACCTGATGAGGTTGTCGCGTTGTCGCGCCCCGCGCGGGGCGCGTGGATTGAAACTCCAGTGCCGTGCCCCGATGTCATGGCCATGTAGGTCGCGCCCCGCGCGGGGCGCGTGGATTGAAACTCCCGGCACTTGTGGGCATGTTCGACCGACATGTGTCGCGCCCCGCGCGGGGCGCGTGGATTGAAACACTTCAGCGCGGACGAACGCGCGAATGATGACCACGTCGCGCCCCGCGCGGGGCGCGTGGATTGAAACCTTCGCCAACTCTCTCAATGCAACGGAGAGCGTGTCGCGCCCCGCGCGGGGCGCGTGGATTGAAACGATTCCCCCTGGGCGGGTAACGACTCCGCTGGGGTCGCGCCCCGCGCGGGGCGCGTGGATTGAAACAGCCGGCATACGTCATGCAGCGCATCATGATCCAGTCGCGCCCCGCGCGGGGCGCGTGGATTGAAACGGTCCTGCTCCGACATAGTGACCACGCAATCCACGTCGCGCCCCGCGCGGGGCGCGTGGATTGAAACTTCGAGCACTGGTTCGTCCCCTCCCACGACCAGCGTCGCGCCCCGCGCGGGGCGCGTGGATTGAAACAAGCTGTTGGTGCTGGACGAGGCCCACGCCGCGAGTCGCGCCCCGCGCGGGGCGCGTGGATTGAAACATGAAGTCCTCAAGCTGCTTGGCTCGTAGGCTGGCGTCGCGCCCCGCGCGGGGCGCGTGGATTGAAACTTTTTCTTCACGTGTTTGTCCTTTGGGTTGAGCGTCGCGCCCCGCGCGGGGCGCGTGGATTGAAACCAATCTGGCTCGTGCTTGCGCGAACCGCACAGGCGTCGCGCCCCGCGCGGGGCGCGTGGATTGAAACATGCCGTGCCCCGGATCTTGGCGACCTCCTCGGCGGTCGCGCCCCGCGCGGGGCGCGTGGATTGAAACAACCAGTCGGGCAGGGCAGCCAAGCCCGGCACATGTCGCGCCCCGCGCGGGGCGCGTGGATTGAAACTTCATCCTCGTGTTCATCGGCTCCGGCGCCGTCGTCGCGCCCCGTGCGGGGCGCGTGGATTGAAACAAGAATCCGGCGGTGTACCTAATCTCTCCGCACGTCGCGCCCCGCGCGGGGCGCGTGGATTGAAACAACCTGAGCAGCCGCGCATCCGGTGGCGGTTGATCGTCGCGCCCCGCGCGGGCGGGTGGATTGAAGCAGGTTTGCGACACAGGCAAGAATGCCTGTGCCACAGGCTTTTGAGCACAGTGACAGGCCATGGGGCTGTCCCACCACAGGCTGAAGGCCTGTGCCACAGGTGAAAACCCATTCTGGGCACAGAGTAAGGAGTCAGGAGTCAGAAGCAGCGGAGGGGAGACAGCGGTTCCCATCCTGATGACAGGCCATGGGCCTGTCCTACTGGGAGAGTAGGACGTTGCCCGGAACAGAAACGAACGGCCCGGCAGGAATGCGGGGCTGTTTTTCGGGGTTTGCGGGAAGGGGCGCGGGGCGCGCGAGGGGAGGGGTGATGGATGAGGGCCGGCCTGAAGGCCGGCGCGGGCCGAGGGCCCGCCCCACGGGAGCACCACAGGCTTGAAGGCCTGTGGGCGTTAACTTAAGCCCCGCTCCGGGACAGCATGTGGCGCGGACTCTCAGTCTGCCGGGGCACCCTTTGGGTCGGACACTATTGTCGATGCACGGCGAAACCCGCGGAAAACCGCCTCGGCACGAGTGGCCGAGGCGGCAAGCAAGAGTGCTTGCGCCACGGCCCACACTCAACATTGGCCCTTATTTTAACGCCTATGGGCTTGAAGGCCTGTGCCACAGGTGAAGGAGTCAGGAGGCAGAAGCAGCGGAGGGGAGACAGCGGTTCCCATCCTGATGACAGGCCATGGGCCTGTCCTACACGTCGTGCACCAGATCCTCGAGCGGCCGGCGCAGGGTCAGCTCGGGCGTCTCGGCCGGGTAGCCGATCGGGAGTATGGCCACCGGAATATGGCCTTCCGGCAGGCTGATGGCACGGCAAACGGCGGTGTCGTCGAAGGCTCCCACCCAGACCGTGGC
This sequence comes from uncultured Solibacteraceae bacterium, assembly GCA_964353255.1. Lineage (GTDB taxonomy): Bacteria > Acidobacteriota > Terriglobia > Bryobacterales > Bryobacteraceae > VFZS01. The sequence continues at coordinate 2,782 of CAYGVJ010000073.1, forward strand.
CAGGCCCAGCGAGGTGGCCGCCAGCATCGCGAAGGTGCAAGCGATGGTGGCGTCCTGGACCGCGTAGAGCCTGGTGCCGCGCTGGCGGTAACGGGGCGCCGAACGCGACGGGTTGGCGCAGAACACCAGGACCTCCGGCGCTTCCGCCACGAAACCCTGGTCCCAAGCGGCCTTGGCCAGCGCCCGGCGCCGCGGGCTCTCGGTCAGGCGGTAGATCTCGTAGGCTTGCAGGTTGCCCGCCGAGGGCGCGGCGTTGGCGGCCTCCAGTATCTGCTGGAGTTTGGCGGGCTCGACAGCTTTGGCAGCATACGCGCGCGTCGAACGACGGCGCTTGACCACCTCGAAGAACTCCATAAGGATGATAATACCCGTAGAGGCGCCCGCAAGGGGGAAAGCTAGGCTTCGATGGCCAAAGTGACGGTTCGCTACACGGACTACTTCAAACAGACGATTCAGCGGATGCGCGAGGACGGATTGCTGCTGGTAACCGCGGGCGCCGATGGGAGGCCCAACGTGATGACCATCGGCTGGGGAACCATAGGCTCGATCTGGGGACGGCCAGTTTTCATCGTCCTGGTGCGGCCCTCGCGGCACACCTACAGCCGGTTGGAGGAGGTCAGCGAGTTTACGGTCAACGTGCCTCCCCAGGAGTTGGCAGCCGCGGCGGCCCACTGCGGCGCGGTCTCGGGGCGCGAACACGACAAATTCCGGGAAGCGCGGCTGACGACGCTCCCCAGCCGCCAAGTGCGCCCGCCGATGATTGCCGAGTGCGTCGTTCATTACGAGTGCCGCGTGCTGCACCGCAACGACCTGGATCCCGGCGCCCTGGTGCAAGCCGTGCGTGATGAGTACTACCCTAAGGGGGATTTTCACCGCGTCTACTTCGGCGAGATCGTGGCCAGCTACGCGGATGAGGACGCCGCCGCGCGTCTGGGCATCTCCTGAGCCCGCCCGGCGCGACTCGCCGGCGCAACCCGCCGAGGTATAATGGGGAATCCGGGGGACGCCGGGTTGGGTGCGCGTGGGGAGATCTCTCGGGGAAGGAACAACTGGGGGTATGGCAATGGAGGCGAGGAAGAATCCCGCCCCCGAGCAGGGGGCCAGAATCCCGTTTCTCATCAGGGCGCTGCCTTGCGCGGCTCTCTGCCTAATCACAGCGGTACAGGCGCAGGTCCGAACCCCTCCGGCGGGTCCTCCCGATCCCGAGGCAAACGCCAAGTACATAATCGGGTTCCGACCGGGGACCAGCGTGGCTGACCGGGCGGCCTCCGTGAGCCGCGCGGGCGCCGTGCTGCGCTTCAACTACACTATCGTGGATGCGGCGGCCGTCACGGTACCCAACGTAAATGCGCTGGCCGCTTTCCAACGCGACGTCTCAGTGCTACACATCATTCCCGACCGGGCCATTCACGCTATCCAGGCCCCCGGACAGGGACCGGAAGGAAAGGGAAAACCGGGCGGCGGCTCTGGTCCTCAGGTAACTCCGGAAGGCGTCAAGCGAGTCGGCGTGCCCAAAGACGGCTCGAACGGCGCCGGAGTCGGCGTGGCGGTAGCCGACACGGGCATCGACCTGGCGCACGCAGATCTGGCCGTGGCCCCTCAAACGTTCACTGCCTTTAAGGGCACCTGCCAGGATAAAGACGGGCATGGTACGCACGTCACCGGAATCATCGCCGCTCTGATGAACAACTCGATCGGCGTCGTGGGGGTTGCGCCAGAAGCCACGCCGTACTGCGTGAAGGTGCTGAATGACGTGGGCTCTGGCACGGACTCGACGCTTATAGCTGGCCTGAACTGGGTCCGTGACAACGCGCAGCAAGTAAGCCCGCCGATACGGGTCGTCAACATGAGCCTCGGACGCGACGGGACGCTTGACGATAACCCCAGCCTGCGACTGGCCGTACTGGCCCTCTACAAAGCCGGTATCGTCGTGGTGGTGGCGGCGGGAAACGACGCCAGCATGGACGTCCGCCAGCAGGTGCCGGCCACCTACCCGGAAGTGTTCGCCGTGGCCAGCACGACGGCGAAGGGGGGGACCAACAGCGGTTGCCGGTCCTTCAGTGGAACCGTTCTCGCCGATACCGCGTCCTACTTCACCACTGACGGCGCCTTTGACACGGTGGACCGCATCGGGGTCACCATCTCGGCGCCGGGAGAAGATCAGGAAAACGTCAGCAAGTCCTGCTTCCTCACTTCAGTCGGGATTCTCTCCTTGAAGCCCGGGGGCGGCACGACCAGGATGTCCGGGACCAGCATGGCAGCGCCGCACGTTACTGGAATTGTGGCGCGGTTGATGCAGGGACTGACCGGCGTGGAAACCATACGCTTCACGATTCGGGACGATGCCGTTCTGAAAGGGACCGCCCCACGCGACTCGCCCAGTCGCTCTTACACCTTCGACGGAGAGCCCGAGGGGATCGCCCAGGCACCGTGACAGTGAGCGGGTGCTCAAAAACCCGCCTACCCCAGGAACTTGTAGCCTACCTTGTGGACGGTGATGATGTAGGCGGGCTCCGCCGGTGAGCGCTCCAGCTTGCGGCGCAGCTTGGCGATGATGGTGGCCCGGCGGTCCCGCTGACGGCTGACTTCCTTCCCCGGCAACGGCTCCGGGGTATCATGGGATTCTAGTGTCCTGCTTCGCAAGTCCGTTGACAGTAGGAGCTCTTGCGTCCGACAGGCTGAAGGCCTGTCCCACGAGGGGGTGTCGCCCCAGTGTTTGCGAAGCAGGACATTAGGAACAAGGAGCCCTGTTGACGCCGCCAGCCACGCCTGCGTTCTTGCTGCAAATCAGCATCTGGGACATGATGAGCCGGGCCAAGCCCTTGCCCATCGCCGTGCTGGTGATCCTGCTGATCTTCTCGATCGCCTCCTGGGCCATCATCTTCTCCAAGTGGATGAGTTTCGGCCGCGCGCGCACGGCTAATACCCGTTTCCTCCGCGCCTTCCGCAAGAGCAACGGGCTGGACGCCGTGGCTGCGGCGGTGGAGCAGTTCCGCCCCTGTCCCCTGGCCGCGGTCTTCGATTTTAGCTATGAGGAGGTGGCCCGGCAGCTCAAGTCGCACGGCACGGTAAGCAACAAAGTGGCCCTGGAGCGGACCCTGCAACTGGGCATCAGCGAGGAGCTGGCCAAGCTGGAGCGCCACATGAGCTGGCTGGCCACCACCGCCTCGGTGAGCCCCTTTATCGGGCTGTTCGGCACGGTCTGGGGCATCATCGACGCTTTCCAGGGACTCGGACAGGCCGGCAGCGCCAGCCTGCGCGCGGTGGCGCCGGGCATCTCTGAAGCGCTGGTCGCCACGGCCATGGGCCTGGCGGCCGCCATCCCCGCGGCCATCTTCTATAACCACTACGGCCACGTCATCCGGGAGATCGGCGCGCGTATGGAGGATTTCGCTCTCGAGTTCCTGAACACCTCGGAGCGGAGCCTCGGGGATTGAGCGGATGGCTTTCTCTTTCAACGGGGGTTTCTCTTCGGGCCGCAGCCGCTTTCGCGGCATCTCCTCGCTCTCGGACATCAACATCGTGCCGCTGGTGGACGTGGTCATGGTGCTGCTGGTCATCTTCATGCTGACCGCGCACGTCATGGAGTTCGGGCTCGAAGTCGAGGTGCCCAAGGTCCGGCAGGTCAAGGACAGCGCCGAAGAACTCCCGGTCGTCACCGTGACCAAGAGCGGCGGGCTGTATCTGAACGACAGCACAGTCAACATCAACGCGCTGGCGTCCGAGGTGCGGAAAAGGTTCCCGGCCACCCAGGGCGTCTACGTGCGCGCCGACAAGGATGCCATCTGGGACGTAGTGGCCCAGGTGATCAGCGCCCTAGGCGAGGCCAAGATTCCCGTGAATGTGGTCACCCAGCCGGAGGACGCCGCCGACAAGCTGAAGGGGTTGCAGAAAAAGGCCCGTTGAGGACTGGAAGACGACAAGCTAAAGCATGTCCCACCACATAGCCGCGATGCCGGTGCACGTGGACATCCTGGAGGAGCGTGAGTCGCTCAGAAGGCCCCTGCTGGGCTCGATGGCCCTCCACGCCGGACTGTTCTCCCTGATCGCGCTGTACGCCTCGATGGGGCAGGGCGGCCGGGTGTTGTGGGGCAACCCGCACGCCCTCGGCGCCGGCTCCAGCGTGGGCATCACGCCGGTCCGTCAGATCCCTCTTCCCTACCGCGAGGGCGCCACCAATCCTGTGGCGAACGACACGGAATCCCGCGTGCCCCGGCCGCCTCGGGCGGAACTGGAGCGAACCGCCAAGCCGCCGGAACCGGACGCCATCTCGATCCGCGGACGCAAGAAAGCCGAGGCCGCGTCTCGCTGGGCCCGCCGAAACGAGCCCTACCGGCCGCGGGAGACCGAAAGGCCCAACCAGCTATACAGCAGCGGCGGCCAGGCTCTCTCCTCGCCCATGTTCGGGGCGCAGACCGGCACCGGCGGCGTGGGCATGGGGCCCGGCGGGGCGTTCGGATCCCAGTTCGGCTGGTATCGCGACCTGCTCGAACAGCGGGTGGCGCAGAAGTGGCGCACCGACGACGTGGATCCCAGGCTCCAGACCGCGCCCCCGGTGATTGTGACCTTTGAGCTGTTGCGCGACGGCTCCATCCGAGGCCTGCGGCTCGTCCAGGGCACCGGTAACCTGTCGCTGGACCGTTCGGCGCAGCGCGCCATCTACGAGGCCAGCCCCTTCCCGACGCTCCCCCCGGGTTACACGCGGGAGGCGGCCCGCATCGAGTTCTGGTTCCAGTTGAAGAGATGAGCAGGAAAACTACGATCGTTCTTTTCCCCCTGGCGGCCCTGCTGGCCCTCACCGCGCAGCAGAGCGACGTGATCATCAAGCTCACCAAGGGCGAGCGCGCCGTCATCGCCCTCTCCGATCTGCGGGGCGCCGGCGATGCCCAGCGCTTCATGGACGCCTTCAACCAGACGCTGTGGAACGACCTGGAAGCTTCCGGCCTGTTCAGGATGGCGCCCAAGAGCCTCTACCCGCTGGAAGTGCCGCAGCGGCCGGAGGACTTCCGCCCCCCGCTGCCCTCGCCGCCCTCGCGCGCCGGGGTGCCCCAGCCGCCTCGCCGGCAGGGCCCCTGGCTGTCGGATTGGTCCGGCCCCCCGGTCAATGCCAACTACCTGGCCTTCGGATACACCGCCGTCCAGGCCGACCAGTTCGTGCTGCGGGGCTGGCTCTACAACGTCGTTCAGAACGATCTGGCCAACGCCCAGGTCTTCGGCAAGCTGTATTTGGGGCCGCTGAGCGAGGAAGGCGCGCGCAAGACAGCCCAGGAGTTCGCCGCCGACATCCTGAAGCAGTTCGGCGGCGCCAGCCTGGCCGGCACCAAGATCTACTTCGTTTCCAACCGCGCCGGCCGGGGCGTCAAAGAGATCTGGGGCATGGACCACGACGGCAGCAACCAGAAACCGCTCACCTCCTACAGCTCGGTGTGCACCACTCCGGCCGTTTCCCCGGACGGGACCATGCTCGCCTTCACCAGCTACGCCGCCGGCAACCCGGCGATCTTCCTGCACTCGCTGGAAACGGGGCGGCGGCTGCGGTTCTACGGGCCGGTTTCCTCGATGACGGCTACGCCGGAGTTCACCCCGGACGGCAAGCAGATTCTGTTCTCCTATTCCATCGGCGGCTGGCCCCAGATCGCTATCGCCAACGTGGACGGCAGCGAGTTGCGCCGCATCTCCTACGTCCGGGCCATCGAGGTGGAACCCAAGGTGAATCCCAAGACCGGCGCCGAGATCGTCTTCGTTTCGGGGCGCGCCGGGGCGCAGCAGATCTTCCGCATGAACCTGGACGGCACGGACGTGCGCCAGTTCACTCCAAGCGAGGGCCAGGCCTCCAACCCGGCCTGGCACCCGGACGGCCAGCACATCGCCTTCGCCTGGACGCGGGGCTACGCGCCGGGCCATTTCAATATCTTCGTCATGGATGCGGCCACCCGCTCTTATGTGCAGTTGACCCATGGCGCCGGGCGCAACGAGAATCCGAGCTGGGCGCCGGACGGCCGCCACCTGGCTTTTTCTTCCAACCGAAACGGAGGCCAGCAGATCTTCACCATGCTGGCCGACGGGACGCAGGTCCGCCAGCTCACCACGCAGGGGCAAAACACCATGCCGGTGTGGGGCAAATAGAGGTAGAGTTAGGATAGAATCAGAAACCTGAGGAGGCCAACGACAGGATGAGCAAGCGAAACATCAGTGCTGCATTGCTAGCGGTTTCTCTGTTCTTCGTGGCGGCAGGCTGCCAGAAGAAGGCCCCGCCGCCGCCACCACCGCCGCCACCCAAACCGGAGGTCAAGGAAGTTCCGCCGCCGCCCAAGGCGCCAGGCGTCTCCTTCTCCGCCGAGCCGAGCACCATCGAGCGCGGTCGGTCCGCGACGCTGCGCTGGGACGTCAGCGACGCCACCGAAGTCGCCGTCGCCCCCGGCGTCGGCGCCGTGGCTGCGAGGGGCACCCGGCAGGTCTACCCCAGCGATACCACCACCTACACGCTGACCGCCAAGGGACCGGGGGGCACCCGCTCCGAGAGCGCCACCGTGCGGGTGACCGTGCCGCCGCCGCCGCCTCCGCCGCCGCCGCCGCCCAAGCGTTCCCTAGGCGAGATGCTGGCCAGCGACGTCCCGGACGCCTACTTCGAGTTCGACAAGAGCGACATCCGCGAAGACGCGCGCGCCACCCTCGCCCGGAACTCGGATGCCTTGAAGAGGATCTTCCAGGAGCTGCCTAGCGCCACGGTAGTCATCGAAGGGCACTGCGACGAGCGCGGCTCAGCCGAGTACAATCTCGGGCTGGGCGACCGGCGCGCCACCGCGGCCAGAGAGTTTCTGGTACAGCTTGGGGTTCCGGCCGACCGGCTGACCAACAAGAGTTGGGGGAAAGAGCGGCCCCAGTGCACCGAGTCCACCGAGGACTGCTGGCAAAAGAACCGCCGGGTGCACTTCGTGGCCCAGTAGAACAGGAAACGGCAGGGCCGGAGAGGCGGTGCGGCCAGCGCAGTCGTGCCGTAGCTTCGGCCCGCGGTCCCTTCCAGGAGAGTGAGATGAAACACTTGCGGCCGCTTATCTGGCTGTTGGCGCTGTCTCCGTTGCTCTGTCTGGCACAGAGAAAGGAGTACGTGGAGTTGCAGCGCGAGGTGATGCAGCTCCAGGAGCAGGTCCGGACCCTCCAGCGCGCGGTGGACGAAAAGATGGCCGAGCTGAAGGTGCTGGTGCAACAGGCGCTGGACAATGCGGCCAAGGCCAACACCGCCGTGGCGGTTATGGACGCCGGGATGCGGGACCGCCTCAAGGAGCAGGCCGCCAGCCTGGTGGGTCCCGTGGCCGCCATCGGCGCCAAGGTGGACCAGATGGCCTCCGAGTTTCAGGGCCTGAAGACGGCCATCGAGGACATGAATGGGCGGCTGGGCAAAGTCGAACGCCAGATGGTAGACCTGGGCAACACGGTGAAAGTTCTTCAGGCGCCGCCGCCCGCGCCAGCCGGACCGCCGAGCCCGCCCGCAGGCGTCTCGGCCGAGTCCCTCTACGCCAGCGCCATGGGGGACAAAGACAAAGGCAATTACGATCTGGCCATGCAGGGGTTCACCGACTACCTGAAGTACTTCGGCGAGACAGCCACGGCGCCCAACGCCCAGTTCTACATCGGCGAGATTGACTACCGGCGCGGCGACCTGGACGCCGCACTCCGGGCCTTCGACCTCGTGTTGGAGAAGTACCCGGAGAACAACAAGACGCTGGACGCCATGTTCATGAAGGGCCTGACCCTGGTGAAGATGGGCCAGCGCAACCGGGGCGCCGAGGAGTTCTGGGCGCTGATTGACCGCTCGCCTACCTCGGAGCTGGCCGCCAAGGCGCGCGCGCAGTTGAAGTCGCTGGGGCTGTCGCCTCTCCCGGCGGGCAAGCGCACTACCAAGAAGAAGACGACCAAGTAGGGGGGTAATGCCTCAGTCTCGGGTGGGATAAGCCTTCAGCTTGTCCAGGCACCTTGTGCGGCGACAAGCTAAAGCATGTCCCACTTGCAGATCGGTCTGATGAGCCCCCCCGAGACTGAGGCATTACAGGAGAGGTTTTATGGAACTGGCTCCCCCGAACACCTATCTGGATCTCGCCAAGATGATCGACCATTCGCTGCTGCGGCCCGAGCTGACCCAGGACCAGGTCTTCGAGGGCTGCCGCATCGCCCGCCAGTACGACGTGGCCAGCGTGACGGTGCGTCCTTCGGATGTGGATCTGGCCGTGGCCTGGATGAGCGGCAGCGGGGCGCCGGTGGGCAGCGTGGCCGGGTTCCCGCACGGCTCCCAGACCACCTCGGTCAAGCTCTACGAGGCGCGCGACCTGCTGCGGCGCGGGGCCCGGGAGATCGACATGGTGCTGAACATCGGCAAGCTGATCTCCCGCCAGTTCCAGTACGTCGAGACCGAGATACAACAAATGGCGGCGGCCTGTCACGAGGGGGGCGCCATCCTCAAGGTGATCTTCGAGAACGCCTATCTGACCGACGAGCTCAAGATTGTCGCCTGCAAGATCTCCACCCGCGCCCGCGCCGATTTTGTCAAGACCTCCACCGGTTTTGCGCCCTCCGGCTACACGCTGGAGGACTTGCGCCTGATGCGCGCTCACGCCGGGCCCGAGGTACAGGTGAAGGCGGCCGGCGGAGTGCGCACGCTGGAGAAGGCGCTGGAGGTCCGGCAGGCCGGCTGCTCGCGTTTCGGCGCCACCGCCACGGTGGCCATCCTGGAGGAGTGGAAGGCGCGGCTGGAGAGGGCCGCCAGCGCCTCCTAGGGTTTTTTCCCGCTGTGCTATTCTGAACAGGCTTGACATGCCGCGGCTCGACCTGCTTCCCCGCATCTTGATTGCGCTGGGTTTTTCCGATCCCGAAACGTTGCTCGAGCAGGCGCGCCGCGAAGCCGACTTGGGCGAGACTTTTTTCGAATTCCGGCTGGACTATCTGGAGCACCCGGAGCAGGGCGTCAAGCTCATCCGGAGTTTCTTGCAGCGTTGTCCCGAGTGCACCGTCCTGGCCACCTGCCGGCGCCGCCAGAACCGCGGCCGGTTCACCGGCGGCCTCGAAGAGCAGTTCCGTATTCTGGAAGCGGCCGTGAAGGCCGGCGCTGCGGCGGTGGACGTGGAGATCGAGAGCGCCGAGGCGGCCACGGCCCGGCTGGAGGCCTTGCGCCAGCGCGCCCGGCTGATCCTCTCCTACCACAACTTCGAGACCACGCCGGCCCTGGAGCCGGTGCTGCGGCGGATGGCGCGGATACCGGCGGACGGCTACAAGCTGGTCACCACACCGCGGAAGCCCTCTGACAACTACCGCTTGCTGGCGCTGGCCCGGGCGCATCCGCGCACTCCGCTCATCACGCTGGCCATGGGGGAGATGGGTTTCCCGTCCCGCGTGCTCTCGGTGGCCTTCGGCGGGCTGTTCACGTATGCTGCCCCGAGCTCTGCCCCGGGGACCGCCCCGGGCCAGGTCTGCGCCCGGCGTCTACGGCAGCTCTATCGCGCCGCGAAGCTATCCAAGACGGCACGGATCTACGGCGTTATCGCGCACCCGGTCGAGCACTCGATCTCTCCGGCGGTCCATAATCGCGCTTTCCAGTCGCGCCGCATCAGCGCCGTGTACCTTCCTTTCCTGGTGCCGCCGACGCAGCTTCGGGACTTCATCGGCCTGGCGGAAAAGCTGCCCGTGGCCGGCTTCAGCGTCACCATTCCCCACAAGCAGAACGTCCGCCGGCACATGGACGCCCTGGAGCCGCTGGCGCGCCGCATCGGCGCGGTCAACACGGTCTGGCGCAAGGCCGGCCGCTGGCGCGGCGCCAACACCGACGTGGACGGCATCCGCATCCCGCTGGAGCGCCGCCTGCGCCTGGCCGGGTCCACCATCCTGCTGGTGGGCAACGGCGGGGCGGCGCGCAGCGCGGCTTTTGCCCTCACTGACGCGGGCGCCAAGGTGTCTATAGTGGGGCGTCGCCCCGACCGCGTGTCCGTTCTGGCCAAGGCTTGCGGCGCCGAACTTCTGCTCCGCGAGAGCCTCGCCTCGCGCCACTTCGACGCCCTGGTCCACGCGACTCCGCTCGGGATGTTCCCGCGCGTCGAGGAATGTTTTTTCCCCGACCGCATCCCGGCCGACGTGGTCTTTGACATGGTCTACAACCCGCTGGAGACCGTGCTCCTGCGGCGCGCCCGCCAGGAGGGCAAGACCGTCATCACGGGTCTGGAGATGTTCATCGAGCAGGCTGCCCGCCAGTTCGAGATCTGGACCGGGGAAAGCGCCCCGCGCGCCGCCATGGAAAAGGCCGCCCAAGAGGCCCTGGCCGGGAACTGAGGTTTCGCGCAAAGAACGCCAAGGTCCCGCCAAGGACGCAAAGAAATACTGTTCGTGAAGTCCTAACTTGGCGAGCTTTGCGCGAACTATAATATGCCAATGAAGCTCACACGCAGGGAGTTGGCCGCGGCGGTGGCTGGAGCGGCGCCGTTGGCGGCACAGGCTCCACCGGCCACGCCGGAGACACCCGCCGAGGAACTCAAGGCCGCCGCGGAGAGGCTGCGCCGCACGGAGGAAGCCATCTCCAAGTTCGCCCTACCGATGGCCACTGAGCCGGCCTTCTGCTTCAAGGTGTAGACTATGCCCGAGTTCGGCGCGGAAACTTTTTTTGCCACGATCGGCGAGCTGAACGCCAAGCTCAAGGCCCGCCAGTTCTCGGCGGCCGAGCTGGCGCGCGCGTTTTTGGAGCGGCTGGAGAAGCTCGGTCCGCGGTACAACGCCCTGGCCCTGCTGTTGCGCGACTCCGCCATCCGGCAGGCCAAGAAGGCTGACGAGGAGATAAAGCGCGGGCGCCTGCGCGGCCCGCTCCAGGGCATTCCCTTCGGCGCCAAGGACCTGCTCAGCGTGGGCGGCCAGCCCACCACCTGGGGCGCGCGCCCTTACGCCACGCAGGTGTTCGACTACGACGCCACGGCGCTGGCCAAGCTCTCCAAGGTCGGCGCGGTGCTGGTCGGCAAGCTGGCCATGGTGGAACTGGCCGGCGGCGGAGGCTACCGCTATGCCGCGGCCTCGATGTTCGGCCCCGGGCTGAATCCCTGGGACACCACGCGCTGGTCGGGCGGCTCCTCGAGTGGCTCCGGCAGCGCGGTGGCCGCCGGGCTGGTGCCTTTCGCTCTGGGGTCGGAGACCTGGGGCTCGATCCTGACGCCCGCCTCCTACTGCGGCGTCACCGGCCTGCGTCCGACCTATGGCCTGGTAAGCCGCTACGGCGCCATGGCCCTCTCCTGGACCATGGACAAAATCGGCCCCATGTGCCGTTCCGCCGAGGACTGCGGCCTGGTGCTGCGGGTCATCGCGGGAGGCGATTCCGCCGACCCCGGTTCGGCCGGCAAGAGCTTCTACTACGGCCCTCAGTACGCGCGCCCGCTCAAGGAGGTGCGCGTGGGCTTCGCGCCGGTCGATTTCGAAGAATGGGCCGACCCTGCTGCACGGCCTGACTTTCGGAAAGCGCTCGAAGTCATTCGCGGCCTGGGCGTGCAGATGAAAGAGGCTCTGTTGCCGGAGCTGCCCTACGGCGCGGTCGCCGGGCTGATCATCGACACCGAGGGCGCCGCGATCTTCGAGCCGCTGATCAGCAGCGGCCGGGTGGATGAGCTGGCCGATCGGAAGCAGATCGCCGGGCTGAAAGCGGCCCTGGAGGCGCCCGCCAAGGACTACCTGAAGGCCATGCGCATCCGGCGGCTCATCCAACAGGAGTTGCGGAAGCTCTTCGTGGATTTCGACGTGCTGGTTGCGCCGGCCACGCGCGGCCCGGCCTCCAAGATCACTGAACCTCTGGACCGCCGCTGGACGGACCGGCCAAAACCGAAATCACGCGGCCTGAGCGAGCTGGGCGCCGCCGGTAACCTGTGCGGGCTGCCGGCGCTATGCCTGCCCTGCGGATTGGCCGACGGTCTACCCATCGCGCTCCAGCTCGTGGGCCGCCCGTTCACCGAGAACACGCTGCTGGAGGTGGGCCGTGTCTTCCAGCAGCGCACCGACTGGCATCGGAAGAGGCCGGTGGGGGTGTAGCCCGTGCGCGCTGGCGGAAGCTAGTGGGAGTCGAACCCACCTGCAACCCGTGACGGGCCGCACGCCGGATTTGAAGCCCGGGCCCAGCACCGGCCAAGACTAGCTTCCAGACTGATTCTAACATCCGGGCGAAGAACGCCCCGCTCAGTTTCCGCCGAGGCCCAGTTCGCGGGCGCGCTCCTGCATGGCCGTGACGCAGAAGCCGATGTGCTCGTCCAGGTCCACGCCCAGCGCAGCGGCGCCGTTGACGATGTCCTCGCGGTTCACCGAGCGCGCGAAGGCCTTGTCCTTCATCTTCTTGCGCACCGAGCGGGCATCCACCTCGGCCAGGCTCCGGTTCGGCTTGACCAGGGCCACGGCGATGATGAAGCCGGCCAGCTCGTCGCAGGCAAACAGCGCCTTCTCGAGCAGCGAGTCGCGCGAGACGCCCGTGTAGCCGGCATGCGAGAGAACGGCGCGGCGGATTTCCTCATCCACACCCCGCTCCGCCAGGATGGGTTCGCCTTTCAGCGGATGATTCGGCGCTTCGGGGTGAATCTCCCAGTCGAAGTCGTGCAGCAGCGCGGTGACGGACCACTTCGTTTCGTCCTCGCCGAACTTGCGGGCGTAAGCCACCAGGCAGGCTTCCACCGCCAGGGCGTGCTTGCGGAGGTTCTCCGTTTTAGTGTACTCGCAGAGGATTTCCCAGGCTTGTTGCCGATTCATAGAGTCCCAGGATACACCCGTACAAGGTCGGAGTTTGCTCGTCACTGATTGGTCACCTACACTGTGGGTGGAGCCTCACATGAGACTAGCGAGTGCCTTCTGCGTGCTCCTGCTCCAGGTGGTCTCGCTGCCCCCGCCCGGCCCGGCGAATCCCGGCTTTGAGCAAGGCGAAACCGGTCAGGCGCCTCCTGGCTGGTTTGTGCCGCCCATGTTGCGAAAGGCCGGATACTCGGCCGAACTGCGCCGCCAGGGCTGCCACAGCGGCTCGGGATGCGCCGTGGTGTTGGTCCCTGCCGAACAGCCGGCCCAAATGTTCGGCAACTTGATGCAGAGCTTCGAGGCGGCTCCCTACCGCGGCCAGAGGGTCAGGTTTCGGGCCTGGGTGCGACTGGAGGCGGTCGAGGCGGGCGACCGCGCGCAACTCTGGCTGCGGGTAGACCGAATCGGCGGCCAAATGGGTTTCTTCGACAACATGGGGGACCGCCCGATCCGCTCATCGGAATGGCGGAGCTACGAGATCACCGGCGCGATCGATGCCGACGCGCAGTCCTTGAACATCGGGCTCATGTCCTTAGGCAAGGGACGCGCCTGGATCGATGACGTCTCTTTCGAGATCATCCAGAGCACCGCGTCGGCGGCTGAAACCGGCGCCGCGCGCCAGGCGCTTCAGAGACTCTACGACCGCATCGACGCCGCCTACGAGAAGGGGGACGTCGATGTAATCACCGCGCTGGCGCTCCCCGACGCCACGGTTGGCGCCGCCGGTATGAAGATGCCGCTGGGCACGGTGCTCGAACAGATCAAGGCGCTACTCCAGGGGGAAACGAAGATTACCTCCCGCTCCAAGGTGATCGCGGTCCAGCTTTCGGGAGATGATGCCGTGGTCTCGGTCGAGAACCAGGGGACTTATTCCTCTTCCGGCGGGCAGCGGGCCTATATCAACACGTATCGGGACACCTGGACCCGCACGGCGGAGGGATGGAAGCTCAAGGACTCCACGCCATTGTCCAGCCGGGCCGTGGCGCCGCTCACCGACCGCGCGACTGCCGCGAAGCTGGCCTCCGAACTGAAGCGGCACGCGGTGCGGCTCGAAACCGTTCAGGCGGGCAGCAACCTGGACGACCTGGCCCCTTTCGGCAGGGCCGTCGGGGACGCGCGCATCGTCGCGCTCGGGGAAGCCAGTCACGGCACGCGCGAGTTCTTCCAACTGAAGCACCGCCTGCTCGAGTACCTGGTGAAGGAGAAAGGCTTCACCGTGTTCGCCATCGAGGCGAACTGGCCCGAGTCACTCGCCGTAGACCGCTACATCAAGACTGGCGAGGGCGATCCCCGCGCCGCGCTGTCTGGCATGTACTTCTGGACCTGGAACACGCAGGAAGTCTTCGAGATGATCGAGTGGATGCGCGCGTGGAACAAGGTCCGCGGCGAGCGTCCGGCGCTGACCTTCACCTCCTTCGACATGCAGACCCCGGACGTGGCCGCCGAACGGGTCCGGGAGTATCTGCGCCAGAGCGCCCCGGCTGAGGTGGCCGTCGTGGAGACCGCCTACCGGGAGGTCAGGAAGCTGAAGGAGGAGCCCGGCCAGCTTCATAGCGAGCAGGCCAAGAGCGCGGCCAATGCGGCCGAGACCGTCGTGAAGCTGCTCGATGCCCGGCGCGAGATGCTGAACCGGGCTTCCTCGCCAGCGGCCTGGCGAGACGCCCGGCAAGCGGCGGAAATCGTGCGGCAGGCTTGCGCGGTGAGAGCCACCGGCACAAGTCCCGGCTACCGCGACGAGATGATGGCCCGCAACGTCGAGTGGCTGGCCGGCCAGGTTCACCCCACCGAGAAGCTCGTGCTGTGGGCGCACAACGGCCACGTGCGCCTGAGCGAGGAGATGGGAATCAAGAGCATGGGCGGCTGGTTGCGCCAGCGGTTCGGCCGGAAGCTGTACGTCCTCGGTTTTGCCTTCCGCCAGGGCGAGGTGCGGGCCGTGGGGATGGAGAAGGGCAGGCTCAGCGGCGGGCCCGTGAACCACAAGGTGCCGCCTTCGCCGGAGGGGACCGGCGACGCGGTCTTCAGTGCGGCCGGCATGCCGCTTCTGTTCCTGGATCTCCGCGCCGTGCCCGAGGCCAGCGCGCTGGGCCGGTGGCTGGCCGAGCCCCACCTCTATCACAGCCTCGGCGCGGGCTGGATCAAGGACGACCCGGAATCGAACCTTCACCCGGAGGCCATCTCCAAGGCGTACGATGGGCTGATCTTCGTCGAGGAGGGCCACGCCGCGCAGGGCCTGCCGTTCGTCTGGGGGCAGCGGTGATCAGAACACCCTGCGCTTCAGCCGGGCCACGTTGAACTTGGCGGTGTCGGCGACGGCCATGACCGCCATGACGCCGGCCTGGACCGGGTCGGTGACTACGATGTCCGCGGCGTCGGGGACGCTGCCGGGAGCCCAGCGCTGACTTGGGGGCTCATACAAGTTTTTGTATAATCTCAAATGGAGTGGACGAAGTCCTGAAACCTGTCGTTTGGCTGGGTGACAGCCTGGCGCGGATCCGGGGCTTTCCCCAAGGGGCGCGGCAGGATATCGGCTTCCAACTGGATCGCGTGCAGCGTGGGCTTGAGCCACGGGACTGGCGGCCCGTGACGTCGGTTGGATCTGGCGTCAGGGAGATCCGTGTGCACGCGGGGAATGAGCACCGGGTGTTCTACGTGGCGAGCTTCAAGCAGGCGGTCTACGTGCTGCACGCCTTCGTCAAGAAAGCACGAAGAACGCCTCGGGCAGACCTTGCGCTAGGCCGAAAACGCTACCAGGAGCTGGTACGAGAGGAGAACCTCTGATGAAGAGCGGAGTCCATAAAGGGAGTGGGTGTGTCTTGCGCGACCTGGGCTTCAGTCCGGTCGAAGCGGCCAATCTCCGGATGCGGGCGGCGATGATGAACGCCCTCATTGCTCACATCGAGGTGAAACGACTGACGCAGGTGGAGGCCGCCAGGCTGCTTGGTGTGACGCAGCCGCGCATCTCGGATCTCATGCGCGGCAGGATCCATCTGTTTTCGATCGACAGGCTGGTCAACCTGCTGGCGGCTGCTGGGTTGCGAGTCGATGTAAGGGTGCGGAAAGCCGCATAGACCGGGCCGCCCTACACCCCTCAGAACACCCTGCGCTTCAGCCGGGCCACGTTGAACTTGGCGGTGTCGGCGACGGCCATGACCGCCATGACGCCGGCCTGAACCGGGTCGGTGACCACCAGATCGGCGGCGTCGGGGACGCTGCCGGCCATGTTGAGGCTGATCACCAGCAGGCCCTGCGCGCGGACCTCGCGCACTGCCTTCTCGATCTCCCCGCCCATCAGAGAGCCGGCCAGCACCAGCGCGCGCGCTCGCGGCAGGCGAGCCACGGCGCGGACGGCATCGGCCAGCGATGGGCGCGGAGGGGGCGATGCACGCCGCGCGGCACTGTTCACAATATGGGAAGGGCCTGTAGAATGAATGAGCGGGAAGTCATGGCGGGGAACTCTACAACTGGAAGCGGTTTTGGTGTCCCAGGGAAGGCCGGATCAACTTATCTGACGGGGGCTTCTTGGTGGATCCCGATGAACAGTGGGGAGGTACTTGGAATCCCGATGTGGTGCCTTTTGAGTCGATTTCCTCCAATCCCTGCTTGATCTTGCTCGGTGAGCCGGGAATCGGGAAGTCCACGGCCCTGGGAGGCGAACGCGATCGGGCTGAGGAGCGCGCCGCGAGTTCTGGCGGCGACACCCACTGGGTGGATCTCCGCGCGTACCAGACCGACTCAAGGCTGCACCAAGATCTCTTTGAAGCGCCGGCCCTCTGCTCCTGGCGGCAAGGAACCCGTCACCTGGATCTGTTCCTCGATAGCCTTGATGAATGCCGAATGCGAATCGACAACGTCTCGGCGGTGCTGATCAGTGAGCTCGAAAGGCTTCCCGTTGAGCGCCTGTCCCTCCGGATCGCCTGTCGCACGGCTGAGTGGCCGAGTGGTCTGGAATCCGCCTTGAGGCGGTTGTGGGGCAGCGAGGCCGTGAAGGCGTTTGAGCTGGCTCCACTTCGACGGATAGACGTTGCAGAGGCGGCAAGAGTCACCGGGGTGGATCCAAATGCGTTTCTGAGCGAAGTCGGGCGAAGGGAAGCGGTTCCTCTCGCCATAAAGCCGGTGACGCTCGACTTCCTCTTGAACACGTACCGGCGCCGACAGGGCTTTCCGGGCAGCCAAGCGGAGCTCTACGCAGAGGGATGCCGATGCCTTTGTGAAGAAACCAGCCAAAGTCGCCGTGACGCCAAGCTTCTTGGTGAGCTGACCGCAGAGCAGCGTCTGGCGGTCGCCGCCCGCATCGCAGCCATCACCATATTCTGCAATCGACACGCGATCTGGACCGGCGTGGATCAAGGCGATGTTCCGAGCGAAGACATCCGGCTTGAGGACCTGGTCGGCGGCACCGAGGGCAAGAAGGACGCTGCGGTCGCCGTCAATCGGGACGCGATCCGGGAGACCCTCGACACTGGCCTTTTCTCATCGAGGGGCCTCAATCGCATCGGGTGGGCCCACCAGACTTATGGGGAGTTCCTGGCGGCGCGGTTTCTGGTTGAGCACGGACTCCCTCCGAACCGCATCATGACCCTCATCGTCCATCCGGATGGGAAGATTGTCCCACAACTCCGGGAGACGGCTGCCTGGCTGGCGAGCATGGTGGCGGAGGTCTTTCGATGCATAACGGCGTCGGATCCCGAGGTCCTTCTCCGGAGTGATGTTGCGACCGCCGAAGTGAAGGACCGCGCCGATCTGGTCGAGCACCTTCTAGTGCTCTATGACCATGGAAAGCTTGTCGATAGCGACTGGGACCTCATAAGGATGTACCGCAAGCTGAACCACCCGAGCCTCCCGGAGCAGCTTCGCCCGTACATCAGGGACAAGCAGAAGGATATCGTCGTCCGCCGCGTTGCCATTGATATTGCCGAGGCCTGCGAAATCCTCGCCCTCCAGGAGGACCTCGTTCAGGTTGCGTTGGATGAAACCGACTCCTATGCGGCGCGCGTACAGGCGGCATTCGCGATCAGCCAGATGGCCGACGACCGGGCAAAGCAGATGCTCAAGCCCCTCGCGATGGGACAAGGAGGCGATGATCCAGACGATGAATTGAAAGGCTGCGGGCTGGAATGCGTGTGGCCTCGGTTCCTTACGACTGCGGAGCTTATTGGGGCGCTCACCCCGCCGAAGCAGCCCAATCTCTTCGGGATGTATGGCCGGTTTCTGCGCAGCGATATCGCGGCTGGGCTTCAACCGAGCGACCTCCCGTTGACGCTGAAATGGGTAGAAGACCGTGGGGTGGGACACGCCCCGGACAAGCCACTTGGCGAACTCGCTGACGCAATCCTAGCCATGGGGCTGGACCACCTCGATGTTCCCGGAATCCCGGAGGCCTTGGCCGCCGCCGCGCAGAAATGGTTCCGCATTCACAGGGGGAGCGTTTGCGGGCCGCATCCCTCCGCGTTCAGGGCAAAACTGGCCGAGAACGTCGAGAGGCGGCGCGAACTCGTTGCGGCCATACTCCCGTTGCTGACCGATCCACAGGATCGCTTTTTCCTGATCCGCCCGCGCGTATTGACCGATAGCAGCGATACGTTCTGGTTGATCGATCGCCTTCGGGAAGCCGAAGCGGAAGCGATGCAGCGGCTCCTTGCTGCGTTGATAGCACGGACCTTCGACGGCCGGGACGTTGGGCAACTGGATGCGGTCATTTGCGCCAGCCGGGAAAGCAAGCAACTCGCCGAACAACTCTCTTGGCTTCTCGAGCCTGTCGAGCTGGACTCGCCGCGGGCCCAGGCGATGAAGGCTGAGTATGCCCAAATGGAGCTTGAGGCGAAACCGACCGCGCGACCGCTATTGGATCCCCCACCCGAGCAACGCATCGCGGTTCTACTTGAGCGGTTTGAATCTGGCGACTTGGACGCCTTCTGGCAACTCAACCGGGAGCTCACCCTTGAGCCCGACAGCACCCACTACGGCGATGAGTTGGAACCGGATCTGACCGTGCTCCCGGGTTGGAGGCGGAGTAACCCGGAGACCAAAGCACGGATTATCGCGGCGGCCGAGCGATACCTGGAGACTTGCGACCCCGAGGCCGAGAAGTGGTTGGGCACCGATACGATCACGGACGCGGCTCTTGCGGGCTATCGGGCACTGCTGCTACTGGCGGCGGAATCGCCCACGTTGGTTTCGACCCTTCCTGAGACCGTCTGGGGAAAGTGGGTGCCGATAATCCTGGCCCATCCACTCGCCAGCGGTTCGCAGAGCGACGAGCCACACCACCAGTTGGCGGAGCTGGCCTACCAGCGGGCGCCGAACGCCGTCCTCAACACATTGCTCAGGCTGATCGACGCGGAGAACGAGAGACACGGAACGGCGTTTGTTTTCCAAAGGCTAGAGGCTGTCTGGGACGACCGCCTGGCGGCCATGGTTCTTGCCAAAGTGATGGACGCGAGCTTGAAGCCGGAGGCGTTCGGCGTGCTCCTCGGTGAGCTGTTGAGACATGAGGTCCCCCGTGCCCGAGAAATCGCAACATCCGCGATAGGCACTCTCCCCCAGGCCGGAGGGGGGGATCGTGAGCGGGCAGTGATAGCTGCCCGGGAACTTGTGCTTCATGCCCAAGACGCGGGCTGGGGCGTGGTGTGGCCAGCCGTTCAGCGCGACACCGAATTCGGTCTGAAGGTGTTGTCAGACATCACGTACCGTTCCCGCTGGGCGCACAGGGTTCCAGTGGCCAAGCGGCTCACGGAGCAACAGTTGAAGGATCTCTTCATCTGGCTGGCCCGGAACGTCTCCTTCGAAGATGAACCGCAGGGCGCCGTAAGCCCAATCCAGACGCTACGATGGTGGCGCCCCTCCGTCCTGGAGCTGCTCAAAGGGAGGGGAACGGCGGAGGCCTGCGAGGGAATCCGGCGTGCGATGGCAGAACTG
This sequence comes from uncultured Solibacteraceae bacterium, assembly GCA_964353255.1. GTDB lineage: Bacteria > Acidobacteriota > Terriglobia > Bryobacterales > Bryobacteraceae > VFZS01. The sequence continues at coordinate 22,486 of CAYGVJ010000073.1, forward strand.
CCTCACTTGATCTGGCTCAAGTGGCCCCTTCTCGAAGCAGAGCAAATAGCGCGCCAGCGTTCGTGGGTGCCGCTTCAGCCCAAGCACCTGTCGGAGATCGTCGCCCACCCGCAACGGCGCTCCGTGCAGACCGGCGAACAGCTTCTGGCGGTCTTGATCGAGTCGTTGGAGCGCCTGAACGCAGAGCTTCACGGTGAGACTCCAGCAGCCACATATCTGTGGAACGTGCTGCCCACAGGGGTGTTCCGACCCAAAGACGAGCCGGCGCTGTCGGACTACATCAAGCTGCACCTGGAGCGGGACATCAGGGGCCGGGGGATCGTTGTCAACCGCGAAGTGCAGATCCGACGTGGTGTCGGGTCGAGTCCAGGGGAGCAAACGGACATCCATGTCGATGCGGTCATTCTGGGGCCAGGTAGCGGGACCTACGACCGGATATCGGCCATTGTCGAGGTGAAGGGCTGCTGGAATCGCGAGCTCATGGATGCGATGCAGACACAATTGGCAGAACGATACCTCAAGGAACACCGTTGTCCCTTCGGCCTCTACGTCGTCGGGTGGTTTGCCTGCGACCAGTGGGACGACGACGATTATCGAAAGGGACAGACCCCGACGGTCACGCTTCAGGCGGCCCAGGATTGCTTCGATCGGCAGGCGCGAGAGCTATCAAGTGGACTTCGGCACATCAAGGCTTTCGTGCTGAACGCCGCGTTGCGGTAGTACGCTGCGGAACCAGCCCTCGAGCGTCTCCGCGACGCCGCCGGTGTCGTCCCGAGCTCACTGCGGGAACTCGGTGCGAAGGATTTCGGCGATCTGGGCGCGCAACCGCGGGGCGTCCCTGCACTCTTGGCTTCGTGGCGCGGCCTCTCCAGGCTGCCGTCTCGGCACTCGTGCCGAGACATGGTGCCTCTGGCGGTCACGCCGCATAAACGACCTGGGCCTCGGCCAAGACGCTGGGGCGGATCAGCGGCTTCAGCGCAGGTTTTACGCCGAGATCCACGTGCCTCCCCAGCAATGCTGACAGCTCTCGCGTCAGCGCCGACAGGCCGAGCAGTCCCGGACGTGCCTCAGGGAGGAAATCCACCAGGAGATCGATATCGCTGTCCGGCCGCAGCTCGCCGCGCGCGGCCGAACCGAACACAGCGAGTTCCTTCACCTGATAGCGGCGGCAGATCTCCGCAATCTCGGCTTCGGGCAGAACGACGCTCGCGGCAATGGTCACGGGCACACCCCTGCCTCTTATTATCCAACTCGCAAGGTCGCGCTGTGGTAGGCGCTGCTGCTCAAAACACCCTGCGCTTCAGCCGGGCCACGTTGAACTTGGCGGTGTCGGCCACGGCCATGACCGCCATGACGCCGGCCTGAACCGGGTCGGTGACCACCAGATCGGCGGCGTCGGGGACGCTGCCGGCCATGTTGAGGCTGATCACCAGCAGGCCCTGCGCGCGGACCTCGCGCACGGCCTTCTCGATCTCCCCGCCCATCAGCGAGCCGGCCAGCACCAGCGCGCGCGCTCGCGGCAGGCGAGCCACGGCTCGGACGGCATCGGCCAGGGGCTGCTCACCCACCAACGGGATGGTGTCCACCGAAATGTGCTCCCCGCGGATGTTGTGCCGGTCAGCCTCCGAGATGGCCCCGATGGCCACCTGGCCCACCTGCGCGCCGCCGCCCACGATGATGATGCGCTTGCCGTAGATCTTCTGGAAGGTGTTCACCAGGAGGGCTTGCCGCACCACGGACAGCTTCCGGAACTCGCCGATCAGTTCCTCGGGCGGGCCCGGCAGGTCGATCTCGAAGTAGATCCGCGCCTCCGGGAGCCGGTTCTCGATGATCTCCACCAGCGCGATGTCCCCCCGGCACCGCGCGATGGCGCCGGTGAGCTGGTGCAGCACGCCGGGCCCGGGTTCAGCGTGCACCAGAACTCCGATGGTCTCACTCACGGCACGGCCTCGTACTTTTGGAGAATCTCCGCCCAGTATCCCTGGGCTTTGAGCAGCAGCTCAACCACTTCGCGCACCGCGCCCCGGCCGCCCTCGCCTTGGGTGACCCAGTGCGCATGCCGCTTCACCTCCGGCCGCGCGTTGGCCGTGGCAATCGCCAGACCCACGCGGCGCATGATGACCAAGTCGGTGAGGTCATCGCCCACGTACGCCACCTCCTCGGGCTTCACGCCGGCTTTGGCCAGGATTTCCTCGAAGACTGGGATCTTCTCGATGTGCCCCTGGTAAACGTAGGCGATCTTGCACTGCCGGCAGCGCTCCTCGGTAGCCGGCGAGGAGCGCCCGCTGATGACCCCGGCCTGAATGCCCTTCCAGTTCAGCCACTGGAGCGCGATGCCGTCCTGGGAGTCGAAGGCCTTGGTCTCGACCATGTTGCCGACGGCGTCCGGCACGTTGTACAGCCTGCCGTCGGTGAGGACGCCGTCCACGTCCATCAGCAGCAGCCTCACCCGGGCTGCCCGTCGGGTCAGTTCCTCCACGGCGCCCTCACACCGTGTAAGTGCTGGCGGAGACGGCGCCGCCGCGGCCCGTCCAGTTGGTGTGGAAGAACTCGCCGCGCGGCCGGTCCACGCGCTCATAGGTATGGGCGCCGAAATAGTCCCGTTGCGCCTGGAGCAGGTTGGCCGGCAGCCGCGCGCTGCGGTAACCGTCGAAGAACGCCAGCGCGGTGGTGAACGCCGGAACCGGAATGCCCAGCTCGACGGCCTTCATCACCACCCGCCGCCAGGATTCCTGGCACCTCTCGATCACGCCGCGGAAGTGGTCGTCCAGCAGCAGGTTTTCGAGGTTGGGGTTCTTGTCGAAGGCTTCCTTGATCTTGCCCAGGAACGCCGAGCGGATGATGCACCCTCCGCGCCACACCAGCGCCACGCCGCCGTAGTTGAGGTTCCAGTGGTACTCCTTGGAAGCCTCCCGCATGAGCATGAAGCCTTGGGCGTAGCTGACGAGCTTGGAGGCCAGCAGCGCCCGGCGAATGTCTTCGATGAAGGCCGTCTTGTCGCCGCTGAAGCGGGCCTGGGGTCCCCGGAGGATTCTCGAGGCCGCCACGCGGGCGTCCTTCATGGCGCTGAGGCAGCGGGCATGCACGGCCTCGCCGATCAGCGTCAGCGGCGTCCCGGCGTCCAGCGATGCCACCACGGTCCACTTCCCGGTGCCCTTCTGCCCGGCTTTATCCAGGATCTGGTCCACCACGTATTCGCCGTTTTCGTCCCGGTAGCCCAGGATGTCCCGGGTAATCTCGATCAGGTAGCTGTCCAGCTCGCCCCGGTTCCACTCGGCGAAGACTTCGTGCATCTCCGGGTTGCTCATCCCCAGGCCGTCCTTCATCAACTGGTAGGCCTCGCAGATGAGCTGCATGTCGCCGTACTCGATGCCGTTGTGCGTCATCTTCACGAAGTGGCCGGCGCCGTCCTC
>CAYGVJ010000074.1:0-25477 GCA_964353255.1 uncultured Solibacteraceae bacterium
GCCAGCCCTCTGCAAGCCCTCAGCCGAGGAATTTTGCAAGTACCTCGGGAGTCTTACCCCACACGGCAGACCAAGCCATCGGGGGTCTGGTGGGTACGATGCCACTCCTCGTCCTGCTCCTTGGTGACGCCAAGTCTTTTCATGAGGGCGCCGTGCTGCTTAGGGGTGAGCGTGGGGTGCTTTCCGTGCCATTGGTCGTGTTCCTCTTTGGTGAGGGTCATGCCCATGTGGCGAATTCTCTTGCTCATGCCTCGACTCTCTCTTCTCCAGGCAGCATCTTAAGGGCGCGGGCGTCACCGCGTCAATCCGAACAGGGCGAGTTTCTGCCGTGGCGGGTCAGGTTTTTGCACTGCCAGGTGTCGCCCCGCCTCCAGGAAGCGGTCCACCTCGATGCCGGCCATGGAGCCGGCCCCGGCGGCGGTGACCGCCTGCCGGTAGGCGCGGTCGGAGACGTCGCCGCACTCATCAAGCCGCCTCGGCGCTGGTATACTCAACTCATCCGGGCAGCGAATAACAGATCAGGGAGGTGGCCCAATGTTCCGAAAACTCATTTGCACGGAGAACGACGCCGCCACGGCGATCCTGCGATTGGCGCTGGGCGTCGTCTTTTTCGCGCACGGCGCGCAGAAGATGCTGGGCTGGTTTGGCGGCTCGGGTTTCAGCGGGACCATGAGTTTCTTCACGGAAACCATGCATATCCCCGCGGTGCTCGCGTTTCTGGCGATTGCCGCGGAGTTTTTCGGCGGCCTGGGGCTGATCGTGGGTCTGCTTTCGCGGGTTGCGGCTCTGGGCATCACCGTAAACATGGTGGTGGCGATCGCCATGGTTCATCATCAGTTCGGTTTCTTCATGAACTGGTTCGGCGCCCAGAAGGGCGAAGGCTATGAGTATCACCTGCTCGTGATCGCCATGGCCGTGCTGGTGATTTTGAGAGGCGCCGGCGCCGTCTCTTTGGATAGGGCCTTGACGGCCGCGCCGGCGGCCCAGGCTCGATAGGCGTAGCCGGCCGCCAGCGTGGTGGCGGCAGGCCCGCGTTAAGGACAGCCGTCAACCCGCAGAATCGAAGACCGGACGAGTGCTACAATACCGCCGTAACCATGCGAAGCTGGCGGGTGGGCGTGATCGGGCGCGGCGGCGGATCGCCGAGGGCCTGGGCCCGCTGGCGCCAGGCGCGGTGGACCATCGAGATGGTCATGGCCCTCTACGAGTCCCAACTTTCGGGAGGTCGCGTGCATTTTCCTCTGAAGAACCGCGACCATCCGTTGGCCCGGTGAGGCGCCTGATTCTGCCATGCTGACCCGCCTGAAAGCAGCGCTCAGAAAACTCGGCCTGACGGCAAAGCTGTTCCTGGCGTTGCTGGCGCTTTACCTGGTGGGCCGGTTCGCATATCCCGGCAGTTCCTTCCAGTTGCTGGTGACCGTCGCGCTGTACTTCGCCGGCGCAGCGATGGCATACCGGCTGGCGAAGGTGGGCTTCAAGAAGCTGATCTGGCGGCTGCGCAACCGGCTGCTGGTGGTCTACCTGTTCATCGCCGTGGTGCCGGTGGTGCTGATCCTCACGCTGGTGGGGATCGGGGCCTGGATCCTGACCGGCCAGGTCGCCACTTACCTGCTGGTCGCGGAGCTGGACCGGCGCAGTAACGTTTTGCTGGGCGCGGCCCGCGCGCACCCGCACTCGCTGGCGCCCTACCTCCGGGAGCGCTTCCCCGGCCTGGAGCTGCTGACCCGCAACGGAGGCCAGTGGCGCGACCCGCCGGACGCCGCGATCACCGCGCCGCCTCTAGGCTGGGGAGAGGCAAGCGGCCTGGCCCTCAAGGGAGGCAGCCTGTATCTGTGGGCGCACGCGATCGGCGGCGAAAAAGAAACTACGCTGCTGGCCCCCATGGCCCCGACCGCCTTCTCCGACCTGGTGCCTCAGCTCGGGGAAGTGGTCATACTGCTGGAGGAAGAGGGAGCGGTACGCGCGGCTCCCGGCCGGCAAAGGGTCGGGATCGTGGTTTCGGGCCAGCGCTTCCGAGTGCCCGAGCGGTCCCGGGGTGAGGCCCAGCGCCTGCCGCCGCCCGCCAGCCGCCTGGACCAGGAAGTCACCTACCTGTGCCCGGTCGCGGTGGCCGTGTGGGACTCGCCGGGTCGCGTGGTCAGGCGGTTGTTGTTCATTCGCACCCGTTACTCCGCGGTGCTGAACACCGTGTTTGGCCAGACCGTGGAATTCAGCCCGGGCTTCACCATGGCGGCGCTGGCCTCCTTGGCCTTCGTGGCGGTCACCATCCTGTTCCTGATCGTAGAGCTGGTCTCGCTGGTCATCGGGGTCCGCCTGACCCGCAGCATCACCCGCGCGGTGCACGGCCTGTATGAAGGCACGCAGCGAGTCCGGGTGGGCGACTTCTCCCACCGCATCGACGTCCGCGGCCACGACCAGCTCGCGGAGCTGGGTCACTCCTTCAACCGCATGACCGAAAACCTGGAGCGGCTGCTGGAGGTGGCCAAGGAGAAAGAGCGGCTGCAAGGGGAACTGGAGATCGCCCGCGAGGTGCAGAACCAGCTCTACCCCAAGAGCGTGCCGGTCTCGAAGACCCTGCGGCTGGCCGGGGCCTGCTCTCCGGCGCGCGTGGTTTCCGGGGACTACTACGACTACCTGAACCTGGAGGAGCCCAAGCTGGCGCTGGCCATCGGCGACGTGGCGGGCAAGGGGATTTCGGCGGCGTTGCTGATGGCCACCGTGCTATCCGCCATGCGGGCCCAGTTGCAGGCCTGGCGGGAGCTGGGCTCCGGGGGAGACCGCGCGCTTCACTTCTCCCCCGCCGCCCTGGTTTCGCGGCTGAACCAGCAGCTTCACGCCTATACCTCACCGGAGAAGTTCTCCACCTTCTACTTCGCCGTCTATGACGACGCCACGGGCCTGATGACCTACACCAACGCCGGGCACCTGCCGCCGGTGCTGGTCCGCCAGGGCGCCGTCTCGCGCCTGGACGTGAACGGGACGCTGGTGGGCGCATTTCCTTTCTCGCGCTACGAAGAGAGCACGCTGCAACTGGAGCCCGGGGACCTGCTGGTGTGCTTCACCGACGGGGTGACCGAGCCGGAGAACGACTACGGAGAGATGTTCGGCGAAGAGCGGCTGATCGAGCTGATCCTGAAGAGCGCGGGGCGGGAGAACGAGGAGATCATCGCCGCGGTGATGGAAGCGGTGCGTCATTGGACCGGCTCCCCCGAGCTACAGGACGACATGACCATGCTGGTAGCGCGAAGGTTGTGACGACGTCATGGACCGGCTGAAGCGGCGGTTTCTGTATATCGGGCTGGCCATCCTGACGGCTTTGGCCGGCGGAACGGCCGGCTTTGTCCTGATCGAAGGCTACCCGCCCTTCGACGCCTTCTACATGACGCTGACCACCATCACCACCGTCGGCTACCAGGAGATCCGGCCCCTGCACCAGGCGGGCCGGATCTTTAACTCATTCCTCATCATCTATGGCGTCACCACGATGTTTTTCGCCATCGGGGCCATGACCCAGGCGGTGGTGGAGATGGAGCTGCCCGAGCTGTTCGGCAAACAACGGGTCAAACGCATGATTGAGAAACTGGAGAATCACTACATCTTGTGCGGCTTCGGCCGCGTGGGGCGGGCCGCGGCCTCCGAGCTCAAGCAGGCCGGGGTGCCTTTTGTGGTGGTGGACCGCAACCCGGAAAGGGTCGAGCGGGCCATCCGCGCGGAAATGCTGGCCCTGAACGCGGACTCGACGCGCGACCAGACGCTGCTGGAGGCGGGGGTCACCCGCGCCCGCGGGCTGATCGCGGCGCTGGCCACCGACGCCGACAACCTGTTCGTGATCCTGTCGGCCAAGAACCTGAACCCGCAGCTCAAGGTGGCCGCCCGCGCCGGCGAGGAGGAAGCCGAGGAGAAGCTGCGCCGCGCCGGGGCCGAGGTGGTCTTCGCGCCCTACTCGAATGCCGGCCATCAGCTCGCCCTCTCGCTGCTGCGGCCCCACGTGGTGCAGTTCCTCGACGTGGCCACCAAGAGCGTCGGGCTGGACGTGGGCATCGAGCAGGTCCGCGTGGCGGCCGCGAGCGAGTTCGTCTCCCGTTCCCTGAAGCAGTTGCAGGTGCGGCGGGAGCTGGGCGTCATCGTGCTGGCCATACGCAAGGCGGACGGGCAGATGCTGTTCAACCCGCCGGCCGATGCGGTGATCGAGGCCGACGACTACCTGATCGTGATGGGCGAGCATCAGGCCCTGCGCAGGCTCGAACAACTGCTGACGGAGGCGCACGCATGAAAGTCCTCAACGCCGCCCAGATGCGCCAGGTGGACCGCCGCACCATCGAGCTGGGCATCCCGGGCATCATCTTGATGGAGAACGCCGGCAGCCGCGTGGTCGAGTTTCTGGCCGAGGCCTTCGCGCCGCTGGCAGCCCACCACGTAGTGGTGTTGTGCGGCAAGGGCAACAACGGCGGCGACGGCATGGTGGTGGCGCGGCAGCTCTACACCCGCATCCGCCCGCGCTCGCTCCACGTGGTGCTGGCCGCCGCCCCGGAAGAACTCAAGGGCGAGGCGGCGGAGAACTACCGGACGCTGGGCGTTTGCGGCTGCCCGGTGGAGGGCGAGATCACGCCCGAGATGCGCGGCGCCACTATCGTCCTGGACGCGCTGCTGGGCACGGGCCTGGCAGGTCCCGTCACGGGCCGGATGCTCGAGTTGATTCGGGAGATCAACACGGGCTTCTTGCAGGCCCAGGTGGTCGCCGTGGATATACCGTCCGGGCTGGCGAGTGACAGCGCAACCACCGAAGGGGAGTCCGTCCGCGCCGACTACACCGTGACCTTCACCGCGCCCAAGGTGGGCCAGGTGCTGCCGCCCAACTGCGCGCGGGTGGGACGCCTGCGCGTGGCCCCAATCGGAAGCCCGCCCGAGTTGTTCGAGCAAGACCCCGCGATCTATCTCTCGCTAGTCGAGCCGGAGTGGTTCCGCGGTTTGTTTGCCCCGCGCGCGCCCTGGGCCCACAAAGGCGATTTCGGGCACGTGCTGGTGATCGCCGGCTCGCGGGGCAAGACCGGAGCGGCGGCCATGACCGGCATGGCGGCGCTCAGAAGCGGCGCCGGGCTGGTGACGGTGGGTTCGGCGGAATCCGCCATCGGGGTCATCGCCGCGCACTGCGCGGAACTGATGACCGAGCCGCTGCCCGAAACCGACGCCGGTTCGATCTCCCCGTGCAGCTTCGACTACGGGCGGCTGGCTGCCTTGATCGAGACCAAGGATGTGCTCGCCGTGGGCCCGGGATTGGGAACGCATCCTGAAACGGTAGTTTTCCTGCGCCGCCTGCTGGAGGAGTTTCGCAAGCCGATGGTCATCGATGCCGACGGGCTGAACGCCCTGGCCTCGTGGGACAGGCCGTTTGGCCTGTCGCCCGTGCGCGTGCTGACTCCGCATCCTGGCGAGATGGCGCGCCTGACAGGCAAAACCGCGGCAGAAGTGCAGGCCGACCGGGTGGGCGTGGCGCGCGCCTTCGCCATGGAGCGGCAGGTCATCGTGGTGCTGAAGGGCTACCGGACACTCACCGCTTTCCCCGATGGCAGAGTCTGGATCAACCCCACCGGCACGCCGGCCCTGGCAACGGGGGGCACCGGCGATATCCTCACCGGGGTCATCGCCGGCCTGCTGGCGCAGTTTCCGGATCAAGCCGAGGCGGCGGTGGCCGCGGCGGTCTACCTGCACGGGCTGGCCGGGGAGCTGGGCGCGGCTCAGCTTGGCGAGAAGACGCTCCTGGCCACCGACCTGCTGCGGTTCTTCCCGGAGGCGATGCGTGTCCTCTCAGGTGTTCCGGACCCGCACTGAAGAGGAGACCATCGCGCTGGGCGAGGAGCTGGCGCGCGCGCTCAAGCCTCCCGCGGTGGTGCTGTTGATCGGAGAGCTTGGGGCGGGCAAGACCACGCTGGCCAAGGGCATCGTCAAGGGCCTGGGCGCGGCGCTGCCCGAGGACGTTTCCAGCCCCAGCTTCACCCTCATTCACGAATACGGCGTCGGCCCGACGGTCTACCACATCGACCTGTACCGCCTGGAGGAAGCGCGCGAAGCGGCCACGCTGGGAATCGAGGAGCTGCTCGAACGCGAGGCCGTGGTCCTGGTCGAGTGGGGCGAGCGCTTCCCGGCTCTCTGGCCGGAGGAGCGCCTCGAGATCGAGCTGAAGGTGGTGGCGGGCGAGGAGCGGGAGATACGGGTGGCGTGCTACCTCATGCGAACGGATTGACGATCTCCAGCCCACCCGGCACATCGTGGCCGGGGAGATCCTCCGAGTAGAGCCGGTTGACACCGGCCTCGAGGCAAGCCGCAACGATCATGGCGTCCCAGAAGGACCAGCCATGCTCCGTGTGCAAGAGCGCCGCACGGTGGAATACTCCCGGAGTTGGGAGAATGAGCGGGAAAAGGCCCAGGAACTCCGCCAGCCGGTTCCAGGCGTGGGCAGCCGTGAAGCCTTGCGCGCTCAGCTTGCGGGAGGCGGCGACAAACTCGCAGGCCACCTGCCAGAGCAGCACGGCGTCCGTTGTGGTCGAAATGATTTCCAGGGCCGTTGCCTGGCGTCTGAGGTCGCCCTTGTCGCAACTGTAGATGAGAACGTTGGTGTCAAGGGCGGTCATGAAGCTCGTCCCGGGTGGGCAGGCGCCCGCAAGAGTGGAACTCCATCCCCTCGATTCCTGCCAGCAGCCGCCTCAACGCCGAGGAGCGCTCATCCCCGCCGATGTCTTCAAGAGGCTGGACAATCAGACGCACTCGCTGCGCTTCACGCAGGCCCAGTTCGCCCAGGGGTTTGAGCACACCCCGTGTGTAGACGGCTTCAGTGACCTGTGTCATTCCAACGCTGCTCCAATCACAAGATTACCGCTCCCGAAGGCAGCTTATCAAGGAATGAGGCCTTGAAGTGTTGCTGCGCAAAGTGGAGACTGGTTCGGTGAGAGCGCGGGGGCACCAGCGGGGGACCGCGTCAATTCCCCCTGACGCCCGCCGAAGGAAAAGCGCGCCGACTCCGACATTACTAGTGAGATTGAGCATTAGCGCCGGAACGGAACTCGTCACCAGGCTGAAGCGGGGCGACCCGCGAGCCTGGGAAGAGCTTTGCCGGGTGTACGGCGAGGCGTTGTTTTTGTACGCGTACCACCGCACCGGCGACGCCGCGGCGGCCGACGACGTGCGACAGGAAACGCTGCTGGCAGCGGTGGAAGGCATCGCCAGCTATCGGGGCGCGGTGCCGCTGTTTGCCTGGCTGTGCGGCATCGCGCGGCACAAGGCAGCCGACGAACTGCGCCGGCGGGGCCGCGAGAACCTGCCGGTCGAAGCCGTGCGGCACGACAGCGATCCGCTGCCGGATGAACTTCTGGAGCGCGCCGAGACCCGCGCGGCGGTCGTCGAGGCGCTGTGGTCGCTGCCGGAGGACTACCGCCGGGCGCTGGTGGCCCGCTACGTCGAAGGCGAAAGCGTCGAGGGCGTCGGGGCGCGGCTGAACCGGTCGTACAAGGCGGCCGAATCGCTGCTCACGCGGGCTCGGGAAGCCCTGCTGCGGCAGCTCAAGGAGGGAGGCCAGCCATGAGCGATGGGGATCTGGAGCGGCTGCTCGGGGAGGCACTCGCGGCTGAGGCGCGCCCCATGAGCGAGGCGCAGGTGGGCGAGGTGGTCGCGCGCGCGGCGGTTCATTTGGAGCGCCCGGCGGCGTTTCCCTTGTGGGCGGTGGCTGCGTCGGCGGCCGGCCTGGCGGCGTTGGTGCTGGTGGCGCTTTCGGGCTCCCCTGGTTCCTGGTGGCAGGTGTTGGCCGGCATAGCACTGGCCGGAAACCTGGGCCTGAGCCCTCTGGCGGCGCTGGTGCTCGTCCGTAGCAGGAGGCATTCTCATGTGGACTAAGCGGAACTGGATCGCGGTGGCGGCAGCGGCAGGAATCCTGGTCAGTGCCGTCACCGGCACGGTGCTGACGCAGCGGCGTTCACGGATGCTGGTGGACACCGGAGTGACGCGAGCGGCGGTCGAGGACTCATGGCGGAGTTTGCTCCCGAAGACCGTGGAATCGGCGCGCGATCCGCGCCTGATCGCGGCGGTCAGGGAACTGGAGAAGGCGCTCTATGTGGTCTGCGTGTGGGCGGTGGCCGCGGATGGAGAAATCGTGTACCGCAGATGCGGGCCGGGCCAGCTTGGAGACAAGGTGCAGGATCTCGCTAGAGACGACATGGCGCCGGCCATCGCGGCGCTGGGCCCCGGTGCGCTCGCCGAAACCCAGCGCCTCCAGTTGCTGGCGGTGGCGGCCATGCGGCGCGAGGGCGAGCACAACGACGTGTTTCGCCACATGGCGCGCGCTCTGCCGAACAGCGCCGGGGGCCTGGCTGCGGTGGTAGTGCTGGCCTATGACGTCAGTCCCGGGGTGGGGGCGCCTCCGGGGCTTCCTTACATTACGTTGCTGCTGACCGGTCTGGCCGGCTTCGCCGTCTACTGGCTGGGGCTGCCGCTGTGGGTCGCCCTCGACGCCCGCGCGCGCGGAGAGGCCGCCGCGCTGTGGGCGGTCTTCGTGCTCTTCACCAATCTGGTGGGACTGGTGGCCTACCTGATCGTCAGTTGGCGGCCGGTGAGACGCGCTGCGCCATCCGGCAGTCTATAATGGGCCTTTCGAGTGCAACTCAGAGGAGCCCTGGATGAGCCAACCCTGGAAGACGGAGAAGTTTTTCACCAGCCCGTGGAACTGGTTTCCCGAGGTCCGCGAGCAGTTGCACTTCCCCGGCCAGATCAAGATCCATGACGTGACGCTGCGCGACGGCGAGCAGCAGGCCGGCCTGGTCTTCCGCCGCCAGGAGAAGGTGGCCATCGCCAGGAAGCTGGCGGAGGCCGGCGTGCACCGCATCGAGGCCGGCATGCCGGCGGTCTCCGCGGAAGATGAAGCCGCCATCCAGGACATCGTGGCTCTGGGGTTGCCCTCAGAGATCTTCGCGTTCGCCCGCTGTATGCCCGCCGACGTCGAGCTGGCCCGCAGGTGCGGCGTCACAGGGATCATCACCGAGATCCCCTCGAGTGACCACATCATCAAGAACGCCTACGGCAAGACTATGGAGTGGGCCATCCGCTCCTCGGTCGAGACGACGCTGGCGGCGCGCGAAGCCGGGCTTTACACCGTCTTCTTCACCATCGACAGCACGCGCTCGGATCTCGACCGCTACATGGACCTGATCGAGCGCGTAGCCACGGAAGGTCACATGGACGCGCTCACCCTGGCCGACTCTTTCGGCGGCTGCACTCCCCAGGCCGTGGGCGCGGTGGTCCGCAAGCTCAAGGCGCGGTTCGCGAAACCCATCGAGATCCATTGCCACGAGGATTTCCACCTGGGCGTGGCGAACACCCTGGCCGCGCTGGCCAGCGGGGCCTCGGTGGCGCACGTGACCGTCTCGGCCATCGGCGAGCGCGCCGGGAACGTTCCCCTGGAAGACACCGTGATGGCGCTGCTGTGCCTCTATGGCGTCGATGTGGGGATAAAGACGGAGAAGTTCTACGAACTGTCCAAGCTGGTCCAACAAGTCGCCGGGTACGAGCTTCCGCCTAACCGGCCCATCGTGGGCGAGCGGCTCTACCAGATCGAGTCGGGCATCGTGGGCATGTTCCATCGGCGGTGCCGGGAGGTCGAACCGCTGGAGTACATTCCCTTTCTGCCCGAGCTGGCGGGGCGGCCGGCAGTCGAGATCGTGCTGGGCAAGGGCAGCGGTCTGGCTAACGTGGAAGAGCACCTCGAACGGCGGGGTCTGAAGGCCACGCCCGAGCAGGCCAACGAGATTCTGGCCCGGGTGAAGCAGGCTTCCATCGAGAAGAAAGGCTTGCTGACCGACGCCGAGTTTGAGGCCATCGCGAACGCGGTTTTGTGAGCGCCATGTTCCGCACTTTGGATGAGCTGGTCGAGGCCGCCCGCGCCCGCGGCCCGGCCAGGATTGCCGTGGCGGCCGGGCACGATCCCGACGTCATCGAAGCGCTCAAGCGCGCCGCCGAGACCGGCCTGGCCAGTGGAACCCTGGTCGGCCAGTCGGAGAAGATACGCGCGCTGGCGCGGGCCGCGGGCTTTGAGATTGCCGACGAGCAGATCCTCCACGAGCCCGACGAGACCAGAGCGGCGCACCGGGCTGTGGCCATGGTTCGGGAGGGCCGGGCCGACCTGCTCATGAAGGGCAAGATCTCGACCGGCGCCTTGCTGCGCGCTGTGCTCGACAAAGAGGGAGGCCTGCGCACCGGGAGGCTCCTCAGTCAGGTGATCGTCTTCCAGGTCCCGGGCTTCAACCGCCTGATGCTGATGAGCGATGCCGGAGTGAACATCGCGCCGACGCTCGAGGAGAAGGCCGACATCTGCCGCAACGCCATCCAGGTGGCGCACGCCATCGGCATCGCGCGGCCGAACTTGGCGCTGCTCGCCGCCCTGGAACTGGTGAACCCCGCCATGCCGGCGACGGTCGATGCGGCCGCGCTGACCCAGATGAACCGCCGCGGACAGCTCACCGGGGCTTACGTCGAAGGCCCGGTAGCGCTGGACGTGCCGTTGAGCAAGTTCGCTGCCGAGCGAAAGGGCGTCGCGAGCCCGCTGGTGGAGAACACCGACATCTTCATCGCCCCGGACATCGAAGCCGCCAACATACTCTACCGCTCGATTCTCTACTTCGCCAAAGGCGAATCCTGCGGCATCGTGGTGGGCGCCCAGGCGCCGCTGATGGTGCTGTCGCGCGCCGAGTCGCCGGAGACCAAGCTCCGCTCGATCGCCCTGGCCATGCTCGCAGGCGGCGCCGCCTGAGCGGCTACGACGGGGGCGATTTCACACAGCGCTTTGTGTAGAATTAAGTGTAGGGGAGAGCGACACATGGCGACGAACCTAGCCCTCGACGACCGGTTGATCGAAGACGTCAAGCGGGCCGGCGGCCACAGGACGAAGAAGGAAGCAGTGACCGCGGCGCTGGAGGAGTACCTGCGGCGTCGCCAGCAGGTAGCGATCCTGGATTTGGCGGGAAGACTCGAGTACCGCCCGGATTACAGCTACAAGCAGTTGCGGCGGGCCAGGCGCACGTGATGGTCCTGGTGGACACCTCGGTGTGGTCCCTGGCTCTCCGTAGGAGGCCGAAAGACCTGAGTCCCGAGCAGCAGCTAGTGGTGAGGGAGTGGTCGGAATTGGTGCGAGAAGGCCGTGTTCAGATGATAGGGCCTGTCCGGCAGGAACTGCTCTCGGGCCTGCGCCACAAGCAGCAGTTTGCGCTGCTGGAGCAACGGCTGGCGGCCTTCGCCGACACGCCGATCGAAACGGCGGACTACGTGGAAGCTGCCGGGTTGTTCAACCTGCTGCGAGACAGAGGAATCACCGGGGCCCCCACCGATCTGCTGATTTGCGCCGTCGCCCGCCGGCGCGAGTGGGCCATCTTTGCATTGGACGAAGATTTCGAGCGCTACGCGCGGGTTGTGCCGATGCGGCTGCACCGCGTGGCCCTTGCCAGGCAGTAGCCGCCCCCCGGCATTACGGACTCCGCCTCTCGAACAGGTACGCGCACTCTTCCAGGCGGCTCTCGCCTCCGTCATTGACCGCGAAGCGGCGCGCGCGCCCGGCGCCGCTCCACAGAGACGCCCCGGCGTACGCGCCGTCCTTGCGCAAGGCGTAGAAGTTGAGGTCGAACTGCGCCAGCTTGGCACGGTCGTCGTTGAAGTTGCGGGCCACGCGCTGGAGCGCGTCCAGGCAGGCTTCGCGCGGTGACATGCCGCGCCGCATGTTCTCGACGATGGTGTGCGCGCCAGCCACGCGGATGTTTTCTTCGCCGCGGCCAGTCGAGCCGGCTGCGCCAACGTCCTGATCCACCCACAGGCCGGCGCCCAGTATAGGAGAATCGCCGACGCGGCCCGGAATCTTCCAGGCCAGACCGCTGGTGGTGGTGACGCCCGACATCTCGCCCCTCTGGTTGAGGGCCAGGCAGTTGATGGTGCCCACCGGGGGAGTCACGGCCACCTCCCAGGCCCAGGTCAGCAGGGCTTCGTCCGCGTCCGGGAACTGTTGGCGCAACCAGGCCGCCGGTTTCTTGGACGGCGCCGACAGCCCCTCGCCCCAGTTGTTGTGGCCGCGCGGGTCCCGCAGAGACTTCTTCCAGACCAGCCAGGCCAGCCGCGATTTCTCCGTCAGGAGGTTCTCTTCCTGGAACCCGAAGGCTTTGGCGAAGCGCAGGGCGCCCTCGCCGACCAGCAGCAAGTGGTCGGTCTGCTCCATGACCAGCCGGGCCACCTTGGAGGGCGTCTTGACGCCCCGTAAAGCGGCGACCGCACCGGCCCGGCGGGTCGGGCCGTGCATGACGCTGGCATCCAACTCGACCACACCCTCCTCGTTGGGCAACCCGCCGTAGCCGACCGAGCTGTCTTCCGGGTCTTCCTCATTGATGTTGACGCCCGCGATCACCGCATCCAGGGTGTCTTGGCCGGCGTCCAGCATTTCTCTGGCCCGGGCGCAGGCCCGCAGGCCGTTGGCGCTGGCAATGACCATGTTCTTGGGCGCCGCCGGGGCGGCCCGAACGGCGCGGGCGGCAGGAACTAGCAGCGCTCCCAGCATCCACTGGCGTCTGTTCATGGTTTCGAGGCTCCTTGCTAGACTATGAGTTCATGCGGCGCGGACCTGCACTGCTTCTGGCGCTCGCCTCATTGTGGTGCGACGCGGAGCAGAAACGCAAGCCGCCCAAGCCCCCCGAGGTGCGGGTGATCGAGGTGATCGCCCGCCGCACCGAGGGTCTGATAACGATCGACGGGCGCGTGGGGAACTGCGGCGCCAAGCCCATCCGGAGGCTGACCCTGTTGTTCCACCTGCGAGCACCCGGCGGCCAGGTGGTCACGACGCAGCGCGGCCTGACCGCAGAGGAAGTTCTCGCGCCGGGCGAGGAGAGCGAGTTTCACTGGCAGATGAGAGACCACGCGCGGGCGGTGGAACTGATGGTAGGAGGTGTGGACGCCTCCGATAACGACCTCGTGGTCGATCGGCCGGGGCCGTACCCGGTCGAGTAGCCGCCGGGGACAGGGATTCTGAATGCTCGAGAGAATCAGTCCCGTAGGGCCGTTGCGCGGCGCGCTCCGGCTTCCGGGGGACAAGTCCATCTCGCATCGCTACGCGATGCTCGGAGCGGTGGCCGAGGGCGTCACCCGCATTCGCAACTACGCCACCGGGGCCGACTGCCACTCCACGCTGGAGTGCCTGCGCGCCCTGGGCGCACCGGTGGAGCGACAAGGCGCCGAGGTACTCATCTCAGGCCGCGGCCTCGACGGACTCCAGGAGGCCGCCGGGGTTCTGGACGCGGGCAACTCCGGCTCCACCATGCGCATGCTCTCCGGCATTCTGGCGGCGCAGCCTTTCACCACGCGGATCGCCGGCGACGAGTCGCTCTCCCGGCGGCCGATGGACCGCATCCTGCGGCCTCTCAAAGCCATGGGCGCCTCGATTCAGGCGCGCGCGGGCCGCTACCCGCCGCTTGAAATCCACGGCCGCGCGCTGGGCCCAATCGACTACACCCTCCCGGTGGCCAGCGCCCAGGTGAAAACTTGCGTCTTATTCGCAGGGCTGTACGCCGAGGGCGTTACTACGTTGCGCGAGCCAGTACGCACCCGGGACCACACCGAGCTGGCGCTCCGGGAATTCGGGGCGGAAATCGAAGTGCGCGAGCGGGTGATCGCCGTGCGCGGGCCGGCCCGGCTCGAAGCCCGGGAGCTGGAAGTGCCGGGTGACCTATCGACCGCGACGTTTTTCCTGGTCGCCGCGCTACTGGCGCCGGACTCTGCGCTGGCGCTCGAGCAAGTTGGCCTGAACCCAACGCGCGCGGCCCTGCTGGACTTCCTCACCGGGATGGGCGCCGACATCCGGATTCCCAAGGTCGAGCAGCGGGCCGGCGAGTTGGTTGGCGACATCCTGGTCCGGCACTCGCGCGTGCGGGGCGGCGTAATCGAGAAAGAACTCACCGCGGCGTTGATCGACGAGCTCCCGGTGCTGGCCGTGCTGGGGGCGGCCAGCGACGAGGGCCTGGTGGTGCGCGACGCCGCCGAGCTGCGCGTCAAGGAGACCGACCGCATCGCCACGCTGGCCGAGAACCTCCGGCGGATGGGCATCTCTATCGAAGTGCGTCCGGACGGCTTCCGAGTGTCCGGGCAACAGCGTTTCCGCGCCGCCGAACTGGACTCGTTCGGGGATCATCGGATCGCCATGGCCGCGGCGGTGGCCGCGCTGCTGGCAGAAGGGGAATCGACTCTGGCGGGCGCGGAGGCGGCGGCGGTCTCCTATCCCGATTTCTTCCGGACGCTGGCCGGGGTGCGAAGCTGAGGGCCTATTTCGGTATTGCGAAATGGAGTTGGTATGGCCGGCGTCGGGCGCCCGCTACTTCTTGACGAGCTCGACCCGGCGGTTCTTCGCGCGCCCCTCCTCGGTCTGATTGTCGGCGATGGGCTTACCCTGTCCCCAGCCGACGGCCGTCAGGCGTTTTGCGTCGATACCCTTCGCGACGAGCGCCGCCACCACGGCCTTCGCGCGGTTCTCCGACAGGATCTTGTTCGAGGCCGGCGTCCCGACGCTGTCGGTGTGCCCCTCGACGCTCAGCATCAGTCCGGCGTTCGTCTGTAGCATCTCCGCCACCTGGTCGATGACCGGCTGCGAGTCCGGTCGGATGGTCGCCTTGCCGGTGTCGAAGTTGATGTAGAGGGCGACGTGCCCTTCGCGATTGAGCGCCTCGAAGAGGGCGCTGGCTGTGACGTCCTGCTTCATGGCCTCCTTCACGACCACGGTGATGGAGTAGCTGTCGCCGTCGCCCCAAGCAACGATCTCGGCCCAGAGCTCGTCGCTGCCCTTGACGACCTTCCCGGCCACCATTCGGTAACCGGTATGCTCGGCGCACGAGTCCGCCGCCAGGCCGTCGAAGATGATCGTCCCGCCCATGCTCTTGATCGCGTTCGCGTAATTGCGGACGATCTGAAGCTCGCTCGCTTGCTTGGCCCCCTCCTTCAGTATGTAGGCGCGGTGGAACTTCCGCCCCTCGACCGTGACGCAGGTCTTCCCGTTGTAGAAGTTCCAGGCCTCGAACTCCTTGTCATCGGCCTCGTAAATGCGATAGTTCGGCATGCCGGTGAAGTAGGGGGTGTCCGCCAGCTTCGCGCCCTCCTCCTCCTGGGCCACGAGGGGAAAGGCGGGCAGCGCGAGCACCAGCGCGATCGTCGCCGCCCACGGATGTCTCAGGGTTTTCATGATTACCTCCTCAAGTCTTTGCGCCAGCGCCGTTAAGGACTAGCATCGAAATCCGGGCCTATTTCCCCAGCTCGCGGCGCATTTCCTCGGTGACCTCGGCCTGACGTTCGCCCGCGAGGTCACGCTCCAGGCGGCGCAGGGCCACTCCCGCCACGTCGCGGTGATGCAGCTTGGCGCCGAAGTATTCCTCGCCGGACAAGCGCAGCCACATCTCGTGCAGCCGGTCCAGATCCTGCGGCCAGAGCCGCGGCGGATGCGGCCCCAGGTTGACGTAGACGGAGGGGCGGTCGGGGCTGATCACCTCCAGCGAGAAGGCGTGCCGCGGCTCCGGCAGTTTCTCCCAGGCCCGGCCGATGCGCCGCGCCAGCTCGTTAGAGTCCATGCGCGCCGAGACGCCGCTCACCAGCCGGGAAGCCTGTAGCTTGGCGGCGGTCTGCACCATGGCGTCGAAGGGATCCACCCCTGGAACAACCACCAGCTCCACCGGCTTGCCCTCCTTTTCGGCTATCTCGACGACCCGGCTGAACAGTTCCCGCTCGTAGTCGGCGAAGAGCTGGTCGTCGGCCAGTTCATATTCTCCACTGCGGACCAGCACGGGCCGGACGGTCATCACCACGATGTCGTGCCGCCGCAGGTTGGTTTTCTGGAGAACCTGGCGCAAGTGGGTGAGGCGGGTGTAATCGCGGACCGCCACCAGAATACTGCCCGGCCGGGCCTGCATTGTTTCCGCGCTCACCTGGGGCTGCAGTTCGAGGTTGAAATGCTCCAGCCCCTTCTTCTCTTGTCGTTGCTTCCTGGCGTTGATGCGCTCCGACACGGTGAATACCACGAAAAGCGCCACCGTAAAGGCGAGCCCGTAGATGGTTGCCACCCGCTTGGTAAACAGGTTGGCCACGGCTACCAGGAACAAGATCAGAGTCGTGAGCATGAGGCCGATAGGCAGCTCCACTCCCCGAACGCGCAGGTTCAGCGGGGTCTTGTACTCCTGGTCGTGACGCTGGAAGCGCAGCGCCGTCACGCCCAGCCCCTTCAGGCAGAAACTCCAGACCACGCCGAAGGCGTAAGCCTCGCCCAACAGGTAGACGTCGCCGCGGCTGGCGATGATGGTGACCAGTTGCAGCAGGGCGATGAGGCTGACCAGCCGGTAGGTGGTTCCGAATCGCCGGTGAGGCTTGCGGAACCAGTCCACCAGCACTCCGTCTTCGGCCACCCGGTTGAGGACGCCGTTGGCGCCGATGATCGCCGTGTTTACGGCCCCCGACAGGATCAGAGTGCCCACAATCACCACGAAGATGTGGAAGCCGAGCCGCATCAGCGGCGTCCCGGCCAGGTTCATAGCCAGGCCGCCGATGAGGTTGTCCACGTAACCTTTTCGCAACTCGTCGGGAATGATCATCCCGGCGAACAGAGTCACCAGGCCGGTGGACAGCACCGCGTAGACGCAAACGATGTTGGCCGTGCGCTTCAGGTTCTTCAGTTTCGGGGAGGCGATCTCCCGGTAGACCTGGGCCAGGGTCTCGAATCCGCTCATCGCCAAGAACGAGTGCCCGAAGGCAATCATGATGGCCACAAAGGGGATGTGGGGCCAGAACGTGCTTTCAAGCCACCCTAGAGCTTGTGGACCGAACTCCGAGTAGCCCGGGACACGAACCGGAGGCGCGGTAGCTGGTCCCTGAACCAGCAAGGTGACGGGGCACCAGATCAGCAGCATGACCACCATCACGGTGGTAATCTGGAGGACCCGCAAGGCTTTGCTGCTGGACTCCTGGATGCCTTTGACGTTGTACCACCAGTAGTAAACGGTCACCGCTACGCCGAAGAAGGCGGCGAAGTAGTTCGGGTTGAGCCGGAAACTCTGATGCAGCAGCTCGCTGACCTCATTGACGAGCCGTCCAAGATACTGCCCCGCGGTCACCGAGCTGATCGGGCCGGTCAAGATGTAGTCGAACACCAGCGCGGAGACCGAGATTCTGGCCATGATCGGCCCCATGCTGTCCCGGACCACTACGTAGACCCCGCCGCGCACGAACATCGAGCAGCTCTCCATGTAGACGGAGCGCACGGCAAAGCTGAACAGCATGACACCGAGCACAAACCAAGGCGCCGATTTCCCAATCGCCTGCTCGGCGATGCCGCCGGCGTAAAAGGATGAGGAGGCCAGGTCAGCCAGGACAATGGCGGCGCCGCGCCAGAAGGAGATGAAGGACAGCGCAACGGTGGTGGCGACTACTACTTTCGGAGGAGCCGTCAGGCGGCCCGCCGGGGAAGACATCAAACGCTCCTCGCTAGTCCCATCGTCTATTCTACGATCATAGTGTATGGGGGAGGCCGGTGCAGCGGGTTTGGCACAGCGGGTGGCGGCGCGGCTGAGGATCTGCGGCCACGCGGCCTACCTGGTGGGCGGGTGCGTCCGCGACCTGCTGCTGGGCCGCGAGCCGCTGGATTACGACGTGGCCACCGACGCCCGCCCCGAGCGGGTGCTGGCGCTGTTTCCGGGCGCGCAACTGGTGGGGGCGCATTTCGGCGTGGCGCTGGTGCGCGAGCAGGACGCCGAGGTCGAGGTGGCCACCTTCCGCAGCGACCACTCCTATCTGGACGGCCGCCACCCCAGCGCGGTGGAGTTTGAGACCGACCCGCGCCAGGACGTGCTGCGCCGCGACTTCACCATCAACGCCCTCCTGCTGGAGCCCGCGAGCGGCGAGGTGCTGGATTTCGTGGGCGGCCGCGAAGACCTCCATGCCGGCATCATCCGGGCCATCGGCGATCCCGAGGCCCGGTTCGGAGAGGACCATCTCCGCATGCTGCGCGCCATTCGCTTCGCCGCCCGCTTGGGCTTCCGGATCGAGCCCGCGACCCTGGAGGCCATCCGGCGCCTGCGCGAGAAGATACGGCTGATCTCGGCGGAGCGGGTCCGGGACGAGCTGGTGAAGATCCTCACCGAGGGCGCGGCCGCGCGAGGTCTCGACCTGCTCGATGAGTCCGGTCTGCTGGAGGTGATACTGCCGGAGGTAGCCGCCATGAAAGGCGTGCCCCAGCCGCCCGAGTTCCACCCCGAAGGCGACGTCTGGACGCACGTGCACATGATGCTCGAGGAGATGCGCAACCCCTCGGTCACACTGGCGCTGGGCGTCCTGCTCCACGACGTGGGCAAGCCCCCCACCCTGGCCTTCCGGGAGCGCATCCGCTTCGACGGCCACCCGGAGCGGAGCGCCGAGATGGCCTCCCGGATCCTCACGCGGCTGCGCTTTTCCAATGAGCAGATCCACCACGTTGCGGCCCTGGCCGCCCACCATTTGCGCTTCAAGGACGTGACCCGCATGCGCCCGAGCACGCTGAAGCGCTTCCTGCGCA
The DNA here is from genome assembly GCA_964353255.1 of uncultured Solibacteraceae bacterium. Classification (GTDB taxonomy): domain Bacteria; phylum Acidobacteriota; class Terriglobia; order Bryobacterales; family Bryobacteraceae; genus VFZS01. The sequence goes on from CAYGVJ010000074.1 coordinate 18,590, forward strand.
TGGAGCACTTCGACGAGCACCTGGAATTGCACCGCCTGGATTGCGCCTCCAGCCACCGGATGCTGGACAACTACTACTTCGCCAAGTCCAAGCTGGAGGAGTTCTCGACCGAGCAGTTGAAGCCCCGGCCGTTGCTCAACGGGCACGACCTGATCCGCGAGGGCTACCAGCCCGGGCCGTTGTTCGCCCGGATGCTGAAAGCGGTCGAGGACGCGCAGTTGGAAGGCGAAATACGCACGCCGGAGGAAGCCCTGGCGTTGGTTCGCTCGCGGTTTGAGGCGCCTGAGGGGAACGCACGGTGAAGGCCCAATGTCACTTGGTTTCCGTGGGGACAGTGGCACAGGCATTCCTGCCTGTGTTTCGATTTTTTCACCCCTTCCAGTCCCCCACAGGCGTTAACTTAAGCGGCCAGTGAGGACTCGGAGTGCCCAGGGGACTTCACGACAGCTATCTGACGCCTGCCAGGGTTCCGCGCAACCTGCCCGTTTCCCGATGTCGGAGTCTAAGGACCCGGGCGTTCAGACGCCCGTGCTTTTTGCGGGTCGGCTGGAGCGCGTAGTTAGAGCCTCCGCACCCAGTCATCGAGTGGCACTGAGTAGTGCCCGATTCTCTGCCCGACTTTACCCATGTGGTTCGTCATATAGCCCCAGTCCTCCTCGTAGATCCGGTTACTGTGAGGCAGGGCGATAAAGCGCCGGCCATCTTCGCTTAGTTTGGCTTCAGCCACGAAGGGAACGCCGCCCGTCGTTTGGAGGCCTGGCGTTTGCGCCCCGGGCTGCTCCGAGATGGCGCGGTACACGTCATCGAAGCTCAAGACCAGCGGCGGATTGATTCGGGCTCTCTGCATATCCACGTCGGATGACGAAGGCCCTAACTAGTCAAGCAGGGCCTCACGCGGCAGCGGTACTTGGCCCCTTAGACGTGATGATGAAGGCATGCTTAATTGGGAGACCGAAGAAACTGCTGTCGCGCAATTCCACAGACCCATGCTCCACGTGAATGGCCTGGTTGAGGGCTCGCACGGAAACGTCCGTGGGGTCGATGAACACAATGCGGGACAGTTGGGTCAGATCCGCGGGACCCAAGTCAGACTTGATTCTGTTGACCAGATAATCGAGGGACCCTTTTTGATCTGCCGATGCCCAGGGAGCAGAGATAATCAGATCGCACCGGTCCGGAACATCTTCTCGGAGAAACAATGCAAATAGTGTGAAGTCGCCCCTTGCGGCAGCGACGTCGGATTCCAGTTTCGCGAACTTCGCGGGCAACTCGGTAGCGATCATAGGGCCTTCAATAGCTGTTCAGCCGCGTTAATCATCGATTCCGCGTCGGCCTTTTGGATCGTGCCGACGACGTTGTAGCGCGATTCGGCCTTCCACACCGCGACGGCATTCCACAGAGCGAAATGCTGCTGCTTGATGCGTGCCTCCTGTCCCGACAGGCGCAGAAGCACGTCCAACTCGTGGGTCTGAAAACTTCAGTACGCTTGGAACTCTCCACCGGTACTTGGAAAGTCGGACCAGTCGAGAGTTCGACAGATGCGAGCTTTCAGCCCGACCTCCACGGCGTACCCACAGACGTACGTGGCCCCATCATAGCGCCCTGCGGCCAAAAGGGCTTTCCCGTCCTCCAAGCGGGCCTCAGCGATTCGATCAAGTTCGGTGACGGGTATCATGCCATTCCCAATTGTAGCTGCTTGACTCCTGTTTCGCTTGACCAGCGTAAGCCCGGTCCCGGGCAGCCTAAGACGAACTCGCCATCGGCCCGGCTCTGGCCGCAACTCCTTGGCTGGTAACGACTTCCGCTGCATTTCGCAGCCTTCTTTCCGGCATCTTAAGCTGGTCGGTGGGCCAGTCTAATCCCCCGTCGCGAACAGGCTCTCGCACCGCTGATGGTCCTAAACCGCGGGAAACACAGGCAAGAATGCCTGTGCCACCAAGACAGGCACGAATGCCTGTGTTACCCCGGCCGGTAGCTGAAGACCATGTACAGGACCAGGGCGATGATGGAGAAGATGGCGGTGGCGGCCAGGAACTCCAGGACGATCACCCGCCGGTCCTCCAGGTCCGATTTGCCTCGCTTGCCCAAAGCCGGCATCGAGGACCCCCTTGGCCCTTATGTACGCCTCTCCGAAGCGGAAGTCAAGGCCGGGGCGTGGTGGTTGAGGGGCCCTGCGCCGTGCCCCAGTCCGGGGGCGGTGCGGAGAGCCTCCGTCAGGTAGGCCTTGGCTTGGCGAACGGCCTCCGGCAGTTCCAGACCCCGCGCCAGGGCGGCAGTGATGGCCGCCGAATAGGTGCAGCCGGCGCCATGGGTGTGCCGGGTCTCGATGCGCTTTGCCGGGAACTCATGGAACTTTCCGCCCGCGAGCAGGACATCAGTGGCCGCATCAGCCAGGTGCCCTCCTTTGACCAATACTGCGTGCGCCCCCAAGGCGGCGATCCGTTTCGCCGCCCGGCGCATGTCGCTTACGTTGCCCACCGGGATACCCGCCAGGACGGAGGCCTCATGCAGGTTGGGCGTCACCAGGAAGGCGCGCGGGAGCAAACGCCGGACAATGGCCTCGCAGGCGTCCTCGGAGACCAGCGGCGCGCCGTGCTTGCTTAACATTACCGGATCAACCACCAGAGGGAAGTCGAACCCGGCGGCTGCCGCGGCTACCGCCTCGACGATCTCGCGGTTTCCAAGTGCCCCGGTCTTGGCCGCTTGCGGCGGAATGTCCTCCAGCACGGCCTGAAGCTGTTCCAGCACCAGGTCCGCTGAAAGGCATTCCACCCGGCTGACGGTCGCCGTGTTTTGCACCGTCACCAGGGTGATGACGGCCTCGCCGTATGCTCCGAACTGGTGGAAAACCTTGAGATCGGCCTGGATGCCGGCTCCGCCGCTGGGGTCTGAGCCGGCAATGGTCAGGGCGACAGGCGGCACGCCTCCATTTTGACACCTAACGAGCCACCGGCACTCTCCCGCTGCGAGCAACGCCGAGAGCGTTGGTGATTTCGACTTCCAGTTCAGCGATGGAAGCGGCGTCGCCGGTCACCGGGAACGCGGCGCGCAGCTCGAAGATGCCTCCCACGCTGGAGGTCTCGAAGTAGCGCCGGAACTCGCCCGCGGCGTCTACGACTATCCGTCCCGGCGCCACCGCGCCGCCGGCTCGGTCAAAGAAGGTGAAGACGATTTGCGTGGTGGAACGCGAGTTGTCGAAGCCGGCCACGCGCACCTCGATGGCGCCCGTCCCGCGTGTGGCCCGCACAGAGTCAATGACCACCGGGAGGGGCGCCATCGCCACGGTGGCCGCGGCGGTCTGCTCGCCCAATTCCACGGTGAAGACGATCGAGCCCGCCGTGGTGCCGGTCTGGAAATAGATTTCGGGCCGCCCGCCGAAATCCGCCGCCTCCGCGCCGCGCTTCACGACGAAGGTGGCCGCGCGCTTGCTGTTGTGGAGGAACTCAATCGCCGGGTCGTCTGGCACGCCGGGCACGGCGGAACGGAACTCCATGCGAACCTGGCCGGCGCCATCCAGGGGGGATGGGGACGCCAGGCGAACGGCCAGCCTGGCCTGCTGGCCGCTGCTGGCCGGCGCGGGCTGGAAGACGATTTCGGGCTTGGGGAAAGGGGGATCCAATCCAACGCCGCGCAGACGAAACGTTCGCCGGTTGATCTCCAGCGCGCCTGCCTGGACGCCGCTGGTAAGAGGTTCGAAGACAACCTCGAAGGAGGCTGTCTTGCCGGGAGCCAGCGTAACGGGCGAGGTGATCCCGGCCGGGCCGCGGAAAGCCGCTCCGGTGACGCCGACCGCGAGGCTCAGTTCGGCAGCGCTCCGGTTCTCCAGGATGAACCGCCGCACCTGGCTCGAACCTTCTTCGACGCTCCCAAAGTCCACGCTGCTCGAAGGACCCAGCACCGATCGGACGCCCTCGAGCTCCAGCCAAACCACCGGGGCGGGCAGAGCCACCGCGCGGAGCAGGACCGTGAGGTTGTTCACAGTGAGGACTGCGCTGTAGGCGCCTGCCGAGGCGGGTTCAAAGCGGACGGCGAAGTCGAAGACCGCGCCCGGCGAGAGCGTCAAAGGCGTCGAAGCGGCGCGCGCAAGCGCAAACCCGACGCCGGCCGCCGAGAGCGTCTCCAGGCGGGCGGGAAACGGATCTGGATTCCGTACCCGGAGGACTGCCTCGAGGGCATCCCCGGCGTCGATGGCGCCAAGATCGAGTGCTCCCACGACCGGGCGCTCCACCTGGCCCTCCACCAGGAAGAGTTGCAACTGCGCCAGAAGCGCGGCAGGCGCCAGCAGTGCGAAGATCAGCCAGCGGGCCCTCATTGCGGCGCCTCGGGGAGACCGTAGAGTTCGTCCCGGCGCTCCAGTAGCCGCACAGCCAGGCTCCCGGCCCCGCGCGAGAGTCTCAGGCGAATCCAACCCTCCCGCATCAGCTCGACTTGTGTGAGGGGCGCCGGCAGGGAAGCGCGCCGTTGGGTTCCGTTGGGTGCTTGAACGACCAGATCCTCACCCGCGCCCCACACAATCGCGCCATCCCGAAGCACCAGGACAGGCGCCACAGCCCCCGCGAGCTCGCGGTCCTCTCGGAGGTGGCCGCCGCTGAGAGAGACTTTCAGCCACCGCAGTCCGCTCGCTGTGCGCACCACCACCGCGGCCTCGTCTTGGCCAGTCAATGTCACGGCCAGTACGTCTTCGCCCCAGGCCCCTAGGTCCAGCGCCAGCGGGCGCAACTCGTCACCAGTGGCCAGGTACGACTGCGATGTCAGTGGGAAGTAGACCACCCAGGAGCGGGGCTCTTGCCCGAAGCCGAACAGGGCGTCTCCAGCGGGCGCCGGCCAGCGCCGGATGGTGCGTCCCTCTCCGTCGAGCCGCTCCAGGGCGTCCGCGGTTTTCACCAGGATGAGATCTTCCGAGCAGCCGACGGAGAGAACCTCCGAGCGGACGGGGGCGCTCAGGATGAAGCTGCCCGGGAGGCCCAGGATGTAACGCAAATGACCGGTTTCATCGCGTGAGCATCCGGCCAAAGGGGAAGACACAGGCAAGAATGCCTGTGCCACCAACACAGGCAAGAATGCCTGTGCTACTAACACAAGCAGGAATGCCTGGGCCACTCAAGGCCTCCCGAGGCTGATCACCGGCGGCCCCACTCGTGGCGGCTCCGGTCCCGAAGCGGGTTCGCGGCGCGGCCCCGACGCCCAGCCCGTGCTGAAGCCGACCCCGGCGGCGCCGGCCGCTACCAGCCCTAGCATGATCCACTTCTTGCTCCGTTTCGGCGGCGTCCGCAAGCTTGCACGCGGCTGGTCCCCAGGGGAACCGTCCGCCCCGTTGCCGCCAGCCGACAGGTACAGCGGGACCACGGTACCCGCGCGCGACTGCTCTTTGACCGCCACCACCCGGATCCGCACCGGTCCCGGGACCCGGTTCCAGCGCACTGTGGGCAGCCACGCCACGCCGTCCTCGCCGGCCGCAACGATCTCAGTAGCCAGGCCGCTCAAGAACACCCCGCTCGGCCCGTCCTCCGCCAGCCGGAAACTCACCAAAGCACCCGGGACCGGCTTCCCCAAGTCGTCAGTGATCTTCACCGCCAGGCCGCGCGTCATGCGAGCTCCGGCCGCAATGACCGCCCCTTCCCCTTCGATCACCTGGATCTGAAGGATGGTGCCGCCGGCCAGCAGGCAGGCTGGCAGCAGAGATACCACCACGCCCTTGGCGAAGGCAGTCATAGGTCCCAGGTTTCCCTTAAAGGAAATAGTCGGTTTGGGCGGGCAGGGTTCTCCGGCTTTGTAGGGACGTCACCGCACCCGTCGCCGCCTGCGGGGGATGGAAAGCAGGACTTCGAAGTCACGGAGTTGGATGATCACGTCCCTGCCAGTGGCCTGTCTCACGAGTTTGATGATGCGGGGAATTCCGCTGCCGGCCCGGGTCACCAGACCGGCGTCCGAAAGCCGCGCATAGATGTGCGGGTTCCGGACCACATGCGCGCCCGCTCGCATGGCCTCTTCATCGACCGTGTTGGGGGCCTTGCCTGGCGTGTGAATCTCGATTCTGTCGTCAAAGACGAACAGCCTGACCGGCCCGTGTACGGTGTAGTCCCGATGTGCGACCGCGTTGACTATCGCCTCTCGCAGGACCTCATCCGGGAGTTCGGGCTGGGGTTCGGGCTCCAGAGCCCGGATCCTGTGCGGAACAGCCAAGTGAAGGCGGACAAAGCGCACAGCCTGATCGATGACGTCAAGCAGGCGCCCTCCCAGGTCCTTTCGATCCGAGGGTTCGTTGGCGACATCCCTGCCAGGAATGCGCGCCGCGTTGACCTGGGCATAGGGCAGGTGCGCCTGTGGATCCCGCCCGAAAAGCACGATGCCCGCTACAGTAGGGTGATCGCCCTTCGCCAGACGCCAACTGCGGAACAATCGCTCCGGTGCGATTTCGAGGAGCGCCTGGTTTTGGGCGGTTTGCTCGAGGAACTGCCGCACGGCGTCGAGGGAAATCTCCTCGACGCCCAGCCGCGCGAGTGCGGTCTCATCGTAGTAGAGGCTTTCGGAGGCCTGGAAAAGACGGAGCAGCTCCTCGCGGGACGCCTGGCGCCGCCCAGAGCTCGTCCGAGTGAAGTAGACCCCCCGGTTCGTCTTGTACGGGCGTTGTTCCCCCTTGGTGACGTTGACCACCAGGACCGCCTTGGCCCCGCGCCGGACCAGCTCTTCGGTAACCGTCACAGGCGGCACGCAGTTGTTGACCGCCACGTTGTCCACGTACTGGCGGACCTTGTCGGGTTCCACGACGCCGACAACCCGGTGGTCCTGGGAGACACCTAGTATCAACTGGCCACCGTCCGCGTTGGCGAAGGCAACTAGTGTGCCGTCCCATTTAATTCTTTACAGCGGCGTACCTTGTCGAGGATA
>CAYGVJ010000075.1:0-25372 GCA_964353255.1 uncultured Solibacteraceae bacterium
CTACGCCACTGGGCGTCCCGCCCAGGCAATCCCTCGCTACGTACGGATTACGGTCCGGGGCGACTCCGGCGGCCCCCGAAGGAGCGACTCCTGCCTGTTCCGGGCACGGGGCGTAGTAGAATCGTCTCGCCATGTCCCTCACCCGCCGGGAAGTGCTGGCCGGGCCGCTGGTGGCGCGCGCGGCGCGGCGCCTTTTACTTCGACCGCCCGGCCCCGGAGCGCATCTCGCATGGCCGCTTCCCCTGATCCGTGTGCCAGACTCCGTTCACTGCGGTGCCACTGACAGCCCCTCGGCTGCGGCGGCGCGGCGCAGGCGCTCGTCGAAGCAGGCGAACACCGGTCGGCCGATCCAGAGGGCCGAGCAGAGCTGGATGGCATCATAGGCCCGCAGAGCGTACAACTCGATCAGATGCTCGGCGGGCGCGAGTACGGGCAGTGCCACCTCGATCGCATGCAGAGCACTCCAGTCCGAGGAGAAGGCCCTCTGCTGGAGTCGGTATTCCCGGGCTGCAAATCGGTTCTCCCGCCGACAGCGCGCCAGCGCGGAAAGGACCTCCGCCCACGTCGCGACGCTCGTGAACAGGCGGCCGCGGTTGGCCTCCATCAGCGCTCGCACCTCGTCGCTGCCGGGCTCCGCGACGTAGAGCTTGGCCAACGCCGAGCTGTCCAAATAGAGCACTACCGGCGGTCCTCCGCGATCATCTCAGCGATGGACTTGCCGGGCGTCAGAACCGCGGGTTTCCTCCTTTGAGGCAGCTTGCCGCTGCCGAGGGTTACACTGCCCTTGGCGACCAATGTCGCCAGCAGTTCAGCGGTCTGTTGCTCTTGGGGGGTGCTGGCAGGCAGGATACAGGCGACCGGCCTTCCCCGGTCCGTGACCCGCACCGCTCCACCCCCTCGGACGATATCGAGGTACTTGCCCAGCCGATTCTTCAGTTCCCTGCTGGCCACGGTAACCACATAGCCATTATAGCTCAAAAGTAGCTACTTCGGCGCTCGTCGGTTCATAGTAGAATCGTTTCGCCATGTCTATCACCCGCCGGGAAGTGCTGGCCGGGCCGCTGGTGGCGCGCGCGGCGCGGATGCCAACGTGGGGCGGATTCTCGCGCGGCTGGAGGAACACCGCGCCGCGCTATTGGCGCAACCGGCTGTACTTCGAGTACGCGCACGCGCGCGCCCTGCACACCGAGAGCTGGCGGAGTTCTTCCAGCGGGCCGGCGCTGGGCCGCTCGAGCAGTGGCGCTCAACCACGAGCCAGGAATTGACGGTGTACACGCGGTAGCAGGGAGCTCACTCGGGCGCCTCCCAGCGCTTCAGCCCCTTCTGCCCGATGTCCCGCCGGTAATGCATCCCCTCGAAGTGAATCTTCTCCACCGCCGCGTGCGTGCGCGTGATCGCCGTCGCCAGGTCCTCGCCCGACGCCGTAACGCCCAGCACTCGCCCGCCCGCGGGCCGCGCAGTAAGATCGCGGTCACCCGGCGCTGCGAACTCTGAGGAGCCGCCGGGGAACCCCCGCATGAAGAGGGCGTCGTCGATTGACAGCTTCGGACTGACGGCAGCGGGGAGACTCAGGCTCGTCGCGGCCTCACGGCGAACGGTGTGAAGTCCGTGCTGCGGCCACGATCAACGGCGCAAGAGCGCCGGCGGAGACCGCCGTTGCCTCCTCAAGTCGGTGTGCTACGCGCCGTGGAGCGCAGCCGCGCCCCCGGTCAACTCACCGAGAACCTACAACGGCATCCCGATGTGAGCAGGAAGCTGGACTTCTGAAACGCCTATTCCCTGGAGCGTCTGGAGCAGGATTCCTCCGAGCGGGGCTGCCTGCTCCGGCACATCCCGGTTTCGATTCGTGTCTGGATGCTACTGAGGCAACACACGCAGCACCGCCTCGGCATCCCCCTGCTCCAGCAAGAAGGCGCTCTTGACCACATCACGAATCCTGTAAAGGTACCTCGCCGGCAGCTTCCCGCAGCGTTCCACTTGACCCGATACGTGACCGTCTTCGAGCCGCTCCAAATCGAGTCGCTCCAGCTCCCAGCACTGGATGTAGCTTTCGCGACTGAGGAAATCCGTCGCCCGGGCCGGGATGACAACGGTTTCCTTCTAGTGAGGGGCACTGTTCATCCAGTGCGCCTGGGACGAGATCAGGAAGCCCAGAACACGCGTGTCGCTTTCCGCGCCGATCACAAGTAGGAACTTGCTTCTTGGCGGATGGCCCCGTGAAGCGTAGCCGTGCACGTGAAGAACCGTGCCCGGAGAAAGGTCCAGCTTCTTAACTGGAGGCATGGAACGGGGAGATGACGCACCTTGATTCCTGCTGGGCTTCCACCAGCCTCTTCACCCGAAGAGCGTCGGGGTCGTCCCCAAAAAAGAGCTCAAAGTCCATTGGGCCGTTCTCGTTCGCCTCCAGCCACGCGCGCTCCCTGTGTGACAAGGTGCGAAGCCGCCATGCCGTCAATCGCCCATACTTCCCCGAGACAGCCTCCAGGACTTCGAGGTCCGACTTCGAGAACACCCTCTTGTCCGGGGCCTGCTCGGGACGAATGGTCGCCCCGACCACCGCAACATACTTCTCCAAGAGCGCCACATCTGCCGGGGAACCGTGCCTCTTCAACAGGTCAAGCCCCCTGGTCGGGATGGGGCCGTGCGGCAGCCTATAGTAATGATCCCCGGTGATCGGCCGCCCAAAGCGCACCAAATGCTCCTTGTCCGCAAAATAGAGCAGCTTGCACAGCTTCAGCTTGGTCATTCCCGGGCAGGTCTGGGCAAAATAAGCTACGGATGCGACGAATTTCTCCGCCCGGAATTCAAACCTGATTGGTGCTGTCATTCCATGCCTCGCGAAAACGCTCTCCCGACTCTCTGTGCTGCAGGGGCTCTCTCGCCCCTGCTCCCTTGTCGCCAGCGGAGCTGCTCACCCTACCATGTGTGATGGAGGTGAGCGCCCCTCCCACCACCATGGTGACTAACCGCCAAGATCCTGTCAATCGGGCATTTCACCAGTTGCCGGGGATTTCGCGGAGTCTCTTTCCAACCAGCGGTGCCTACTGCTGCCCATGGTGCACCCGATCGAGCAGTGCCGCCCTGGGGTGAACAACCCACTACTGGGACACCTCCCAGCGCTTCAGCCCCTTCTGCCCGATGTCCCGCCGGTAGTGCATCCCCTCGTAGCGAATCTTCTCGACCGCCACGTACGTGCGCGCGATCGCCGTCGCCAGGTCCTCCCCCGAGGCCGTCACCCCCAGCACGCGTCCGCCCGCGGTCACCAAACCATTCGGACCCGCTTTTGTTCCGGCATGGAACACGGTCGCCCCCGCCGCCTCCGCCTCCTCGATGCCTCTAATCGGCACCCCCGTCCGCGGCGTGCCCGGGTAACCCTCCGACGCCATCACCACGCACACCGACGGCGCCGGCTTCCACGACAGCTTCACACCCCCCAGTTCCCCCTCTGCCGTTGCCCTCAACACCTCCGCAAAGTCCCCCTCCAGCGCGTGCATCAGCGGCTGCGCCTCCGGATCTCCCATCCGGACGTTGAACTCCAGCACCTTCGCCCCTTCAGCCGTCATCATCAGCCCCGCGTACAGGAAGCCCGTGAACGGGTACCCCTCCGCCGCCATGCGCTCAATGACCGGCTGAATAACCGTCTCCAGAATCGTCCGCCTCTCCGCCTCGCCTACGATCCGGCTGTCGCAGTAAGCGCCCATGCCCCCCGTGTTCGGCCCCTGATCGCCGTCGTAGACCGCCTTGTGGTCCTGCGTGGGCTCCAGCGTCAGCACACGCCTGCCGTCGCTCAAGACGATGAAGCTCACCTCCTCGCCTTCGAGGTACTCCTCAATCACCACGCGCCTGCCCGCTTCTCCCACTAGCTCCCCGCGCAGCAGCCCATCGAGAGTCGCCTCCGCAAGCTCGCGGCTGGGCGCCACCACCACCCCTTTTCCCGCCGCCAGCCCGTCCGCCTTCAGAACCACCGGGTAGCTGAAGCTTCGGAGTGCCGGCAACGCATCCGCTTCGTTGTCCACGGTCACAAACCGAGCCGTGTGTATGCCCGCCCGCTGCATGAACTGTTTCGCGAAGATCTTGCTGCCTTCGAGGCGCGCCGCGTTGGCCGTGGGCCCCACGATCGCCCGCCCGCGTGCACGGAACAAGTCCACAACGCCGGCCACTAGAGGCGCCTCAGGCCCCACCACGGTCAGGTCAGCATCGACCGCCTCCGCCACCCGGAGCAGCTCGCTGGGCGAGTTGGAAGCCGCCGAGATGCACTCTGCCACCCTCGCCATTCCCGGGTTGCCCGGCGCAGCATAGAGCTTCTCCACCGAAGGACTCTGCGCCAGCCGCCACAGAATGGCATGCTCACGCCCGCCGCTTCCTATAACCAATGCTTTCAATTCCCGCTCTCCCTATTAACGCGGCTTATTTCAAGCCTTGCCGCCACTTCCGCCTTCCCCCTAGAATAGGATGAAAGCTCCAGAAACGTGCAAGTATTGACGCGCCAGCTCAGTTACGATGTCGTCGTGACGGGCGGTGGGCACGCCGCCTGCGAAGCCGCGCGTGCCTGCGCCCGCATGGGCCTGAAGACCGCCATGGTCACCATGAACCTGGACCTGATCGCCCAGATGTCCTGCAACCCGGCGGTCGGAGGAATCGCCAAGGGGCACTTGGTGCGTGAGGTGGATGCCTTGGGCGGCCTCCAGGGCGAGGTCACCGACGCGGTCGGGATACAGTTCCGTCTGCTGAATACGAGCCGAGGGCCAGCAGTCTGGTCGCCCCGCGCCCAGTGCGATAAGAAGCGCTACCGCAGCAAGATGCGAGAAGTCCTCGAACAGGAGCCCAACCTGCGTATCCTCCAGGCTGAAGTGGCGGAACTGCTTATCGAGGATCAGAGCCGCGGCGTTCGAGGAGTGCTTCTTCGCGATGGCCGGCGCCTGCCGAGCGCGGCCGTCATTGTCGCCACCGGCACCTTTCTGAACGGCCTGGCGCATGTGGGCGAGGTGACCTTCGCCTGCGGGCGCAACGGCGAGCCTCCCTCGAACCTGCTGGGCAGCCAGTTGCGCAACCTCGGTTTGCGGTGGGTGCGGCTAAAGACCGGCACGCCTCCTCGCCTGGACGGGCGGACCATAGACTGGGATTCGTTCGAGCCCCAGTACGGCGATCCCGAGCCAACGCCTTTCTCGTTTCTCACCGAGAAGATAGACCGCCCGCAGATCCCCTGTCACATCGCTTACACCAACGCTGAGACCCGGCGCATTCTTCAGGAAGCGATCCCGCGATCGCCCCTCTACAGCGGCCAGATCAAGGGCCGAGGCCCGCGCTATTGCCCCTCCATTGAGGACAAGATCGTCAAGTTCCCCGATAAGCTCCGGCACCAGATCTTTCTTGAGCCCGAGGGAGTAGATACCTACGAGATCTACGTGAACGGCATGTCCACAAGCATGCCGATCGACGTGCAACTAGCGATGGTGGCCTCCATCCCCGGCCTCGAAAGGGCCGAAATGTTGCGCCCCGGCTACGCCATCGAGTACGACGCCATCGATCCGCGGGAGCTGCGGCACACGCTGGAAGTGAAGTCCATTCCCGGGCTCTTCCTGGCCGGCCAAATCAATGGTACCTCGGGCTACGAGGAAGCGGCCTGCCAAGGGATCATGGCTGGCATCAATGCTGGCTGCTGGTTGGGCAATCTCCCGCCAGTGACGGTTTCCCGAGCCGAAGGGTACACCGGTATCCTTATCGACGACCTCGTCACTAAAGGCGCCGACGAGCCGTACCGCATGTTCACCTCTCGCGCCGAGTTTCGGCTACACCTGCGCATTGACAACGCCGACGAGCGACTAACCCCGATCGCCCACCGCGTTGGACTGGCCAGCGCGGAGCGTTGGGAACTCCTTCTGGCGAAGCGGCGCCACAAGGCCCGCCTGCTGGACGCCATGCGGCAGACTCGGGCCGGGCCTGAGCTCGTTGGCGTGGCCGCAAACGACCGGCCCGTCATCCTGGAATGGCTCAAACGGCCGGAAGCCCGTGTCAGCCGGCTGACGGGCTGGGCTCGCCAACACCTCGGTGAGGAACCTGCCCGGGGAGTGCTCACGACGATTGAGACCGAAGTGAAGTACGCTGGGTACATGGCGCAGCAGGAGCGACAGATCGAGCGCCTGCGGACCTCCGAAAGGCAGCGAATACCCGAGGAGTTCTCCTTCTCGGAGATTCCTGGGCTGTCGAGGGAGGTCCGCGAGAAACTCGACCGGGTCAGGCCTCAGACCCTGGGGCAGGCCGCGCGCATTCCCGGCGTCACGCCGGCCGCTATCGCGGTTCTGCATGTGTACTTGAGTCTTGGAACGCAAGAGTAGGAGATTCGAGACGGCAGGCCAGGAGGACTTCACTCGTCTGCTGAGTTTGCATTTCTCCCCTGTGGGTGCGCTTCCGAGGTGTCGGATCCTTCAACTGCACCGGCACTACCTGCTGCTCACGCGGTGGAACCGGGTCTTGAACCTCACCTCGATTCGCACGCTCGAGGATGCCGTCGTCCGCCACTACTGTGAGTCGCTGTTCCTGGGTATGCGCCTGCCAGTGAGGCCCCTCTCCGTGCTGGACCTTGGCTCAGGCGGCGGTTTTCCGGGTATCCCGATGGCAGTACTCCGCCCAGATTGTTCCTTCACGCTCTCGGAATCCCACCAGCGGAAGGCGGTCTTCCTGCGGGAGGCGTCGCGGGAGCTGCCAAACGTCCGGTTGTACGCGGGGCGGGCCGAGCGGCTGGCGGAATCCTTCGAATGGGTCGTATCCCGGGCCGTGAGGTGGCAGGTGGTCTTGCCCATCGCTCACAGGCTAGGGCGAAAGGTGGGCTTGCTAGTGGGCGGCTGCGATGCCGCTCGGATTATTGACTCACCCGGCTTCCATTGGGACGAACCGCTGCCGCTCCCATGGGGAAACCGGCGTTTGTTGCTCGTGGGGGAGGTGTGTTCCACGTGAAACATCTGCTAGGATGGTGTTTCGCCCCATAGGAGGCTGCCGATTGGGTAAAGTCATAGCCATCGCTAACCAGAAGGGGGGCGTCGGCAAGACCACTACGGCGATCAATCTGGGCGCCGCACTGGCGGCTAACGACCTCCATGTCTTGGTGATCGATTCCGATCCCCAGGGAAACTCCACGTCCGGGCTGGGAGTTGAGAAGTATCCCGAACAGCCTACGCTCTACGATGCCCTTCTGGGCGAGGTCGAACTCCAGGACATCGTGCATCCCACGAGCTTTGAGGGGCTGGAGTTGGTTCCCGCAGACAAGAACCTCGTGGGAGCAAACCTCGAACTAGTCGATGTCGAGCACAGGGAGCGCCGGCTTCGGGACAAGTTGGGCTCAATCCGCGATCGTTACCACTACATACTGGTTGACTGCCCGCCAGCCCTGGATCTGCTCACCCTCAACGCGCTGGTAGCTGCGGACTCGGTGCTCGTGCCCATCCAGTGCGAGTTCTTCGCGCTGGAGGGCGTTTCCGAACTCATGGACACCATCGACCGGGTCAGGGAGCACTACGGCCACCCGCTGAAGCTGGAGGGCATTCTCTTAACCATGTACGACGACAGGACGAACCTGGCCCGGCAAGTGGCGGCCGACCTCCGAGAGTTCTTCGGAGAGGAGGTGCTGGAGACCGTGATCCCGAGAAGCATACGTCTCGCCGAAGCGCCCAGCCACGGTCAACCCATTATTCTCTATGACTTACGGTCAAGGGGTGCGGAGAGCTACATCCGGCTGGCCAAGGAGATACTCGACCATGACGAGGCCGTCAGACGGTCCGCGCAGGGCGCTGGGTAAGGGGCTGGGCGCACTACTCGGGAACCGCGCCCCCGCGACACCCCAGACCCCAGTTCCGCCCCCGCCATCCGGGGGTCCAGTCATGGCGCATCTGCCGGTGGACTCCATCGATCCAAATCCCGTCCAGCCCCGGGGCGTGTTCGACCCGGAGCGCTTGGCGGAACTGGCGCAATCGCTGAAGGCGAGCGGCATGCTCATGCCTCTCCTGGTGCGGCGGCGAGGCGACCGGTACCAACTCGTGGCAGGCGAGCGGCGGTGGCGAGCCGCGAAGTTGGCGAGACTGGCGGAGGTGCCCGCGCTGATTCAAGAGGTTGCCGACGACCGGCTGCTCGAGACCACTCTCATAGAGAACATCCAGCGGGAGGATCTCAACTCCATCGAGGCCGCCCAGGCATTCGACCGGCTGTCGCGCGAGTTCGGGCTAAACCACGAAGAGATCGGCCGGCGCACGGGAAAAGACCGCACCACAATCACGAACCTGCTGAGACTGCTGAACCTGCCGGCGGATGTTCAGCAGCTTGTCGCCGAGCGTCGCCTCTCGGCGGGACACGCCCGGGCGATCCTCGGACTGCCGAATGAGAACCTCCAGCGGCAGGTGGCGGAAAAAGCGGTCTCGCAGGGCCTCTCGGTGCGGCAGGTGGAGAGGTTGGTGCGGCGGATAACCGCCACCCGGGAGCCGAAGGCGCCCGAAGAAGTCCTCGAGGATCCCAACACTAAGGCAGCGATCGAGGAACTGGAGCGGGTGCTCGGGACACGAGTACGGATCGTGGCGAAGGACGAGCAGCGCGGGCGGATCGAGATCGAGTACTACTCGCCGGAGGACCTTCAGCGTATCTACGCGATCATCGTGAGCGAATCGGGCTGAGGGAGCGGTGGTGCCGGCGGCTGGGCTCGAACCAGCGACCTTGGGATTATGAGACCCACGCTCTAACCACCTGAGCTACGCCGGCCTGCATTCCCAATTGTAGCCTAGCGACGCAGGGCCTGCGCACCAAACACAGACTGGAAAGTCTGTGCCACTGATTTGACTCGACTGCTACCGTTCAGTAGAGTCGTCTTGAAGAGAGCACGCCGTGAATGCAGTGGAATTCGCCGAGGTCTCGAAGAGTTACGCGGTGTACGAGTCGCCGGGAGACCGCCTGAAGGAGCTGGTGACGTTGAACCGGCGCCGCTTTCACCGGGATTTCTGGGCGCTCCGGGACCTGACCTTCGAGGTCCGCAAAGGCGAGACCTTCTGCATCATAGGCGAGAACGGCTCCGGGAAGAGCACGCTGCTACAGTGCGTGGCGGGGATTCTCCAGCCCACCGAGGGCACGGTCAAGGCCAACGGCCGGGTATCGGCTCTGCTGGAGCTGGGCTCAGGCTTCAATCTGGAATTCAGCGGCCGGGACAACGTATACCTCAACGGCGCGATCCTGGGTTTCTCGACCGCCGACATCGACCGAAAGTACAAGGAGATCGAGCAGTTCGCCGAGATCGGCGATTTCATCAACCGGCCGGTTAAGACCTATTCGAGCGGCATGGTGGTGCGATTGGCGTTTGCCGTCGCCATCCACGTGGACCCGGAGATCCTGCTGGTGGACGAAGCGCTGGCCGTCGGGGACATCTACTTCCGCCAGCGCTGCATGCGGAAGGTGCACGAGCTGCGCTCCCGCGGCATCACCATTCTGTTCGTCTCTCACGCGATCGGAGACGTGAAAGCGATCGGCGACCGGACGTTGTGGCTCGAGGAAGGCCGCATGAAGGAGCTGGGGCAGACTGACCTGGTTGCAGCCAAGTACCTGGCCGCGATGGTGGAGAAGGATTCCGCGTACCTCACTCTCAGCCGGCGCCCGCGCCCGGAGCGGACGGTGGAGCGCGCGACGGCGCCGGAGGTCGTCGAGCGCATCCCCAACATCGATCACCGGCACGGAGACGGGCGAGCGGAAGTCATCGGCATCGCGGTCATGGATGCTTACGGCCGCCCGGTGCAGCTTCTGGAGCCGTCATCCCGCATCGTGGTACGAATCAGCGTGCGGGCCCACGAGGAGATCTCGCTGCCGATCATCGGCTTCATGCTGCGGAATCACCTGGGGATGGACTTCTCGGGCACGAACACGGCGCGGGAGGGCATCGACGTCCCGGCGATGATGCCCGGTGACGTGCACACGGTGGATTTCCACGTCGATCTGCCCGAGTTGTACCCCGGCTCGTTCTCTTTCTCGCCGGCTATCGCCGACGGAACGCTATACAGCTACCGGATGTGCGACTGGATCGACAACGCTGTCACGGTTCAGATGGGGCACGCCGACGCTGAAGTCTACGGCTTCCTGCACCTGCCCTGCCGCGTAGAGCTGAACAGCCGCCTGGAGAGGAAGCTTGATTGAATTCACCGGCGAGCGAGTGGTCCCGGGCCAAGTGGGCGAGGACCTGTGGAACCAGCACGTGGCCCGCTACACGTTTGCCGCGCGCTTCGCCAAGGGCCGCCGGGCGCTCGATGCCGGATGCGGTTCCGGGTACGGCTCGGCGCGGCTGGCCATGGAAGCCTTGCGGGTCGTGGCGGTGGATATTTCCGCCGAGGCCATAGACTACGCGCGCCAGCACTACGCGATGCCGAACCTGCGGTTCCTGCGGGCCTCCTGCACGCAATTGCCGCTGGGCGAGGCGAGCCTGGATCTGGCAGTGGCTTTTGAAGTCATAGAGCACCTTCAGGACTGGCCGGCGTTCCTGGAGGAGATGCGCCGGGTGACAGCTCCGGACGGGTTGTTCATCGTCTCGACTCCCAACCAGGCCTACTACGGCGCCTCGCGGGGCCATGCGGAGCCCAATCCGCACCACGTGCACGAGTTCGACTTCCAGGAATTCCGCCAGGAGCTGAGGAAGCGTTTCCCGTATGTGACCATAGCCTTGCAGAACCACGCCGAGGGGCTGCTCTTCCAGCCGCCTCAAGTATTCTCGCAAGCTGAGGCACACGTGGAAGGCAGTGCCGGCACCCCGGAGGAGTCGCACTTCTTCATCGCGCTTTGCTCCAAGGCCGCCCCGGTCGAGTTCCGCACCCTGGTCTATGTTCCCAGAGCGGCCAACATTTTGCGGGAGCGCGAGCTGCACATTCAGAGGCTCGAAGGAGAACTGGAGGAGAAGAACCGGTGGCTGGCCGAGGCCTTGGCGGACCGACAAAAGCTGGTGGAAATGTTCCGGCAGCAGAACGAGGAACTTGAGCGCCAGAACCAGTGGGCCAAGGAACTGGACGCCCAGCTCACCTCGGCCAGGGAACGCGTCGTAGCCCTCCAGCAGGAGCTGGCCGAGCACCAGGCTGCGGCGCGGGAGGTGGCGGCCGGCTACGAGGCCAAGGTGCAGGAACTGGACGAGGAAGTCCGCAAGCGGACGGAGTGGGCGCTGGAGACGGAACGACGTTTGACGACCGAACTGACGGCGAGGTGCCAGGAACTGGCCGAATGCGTGCGGCTGCTGGACACCGCCGAGGCAACCGTGGAAGAGCGTACGTGGTGGGGGCAGCGTCTGGAGGCGGAACTGAGGGAGGCGGAGACCCAGTTGAGCATGGCTCGAGCATCTCGCTGGCTGAGGCTGGGGCGGGCCCTGGGGTTGGGCCCACGGCTGGGTGACAGGTGAGATGCAGCGGCTACGGCGCATTCTGCTGGGTCTGCCCCTGCTGCTGACCTCGCCCCTGCTGATTTTGGGCGCGCTCATGGCCCTGGCTCTGGCCGACGCCGGCTGGTGGCTGTTCGGGCGCAGGCGGTCCCCGGCGGCTCCGGCAGATCCTCCGTCGCGTAACACTGCCAGCGTGGTAATCCCGAACTGGAACGGGCGCGAGCTGCTGGCCAGAAACCTGCCCTCAGTGGTGGCCGCCCTCGCCAGCAAACCGGCCAACGAGATCATCGTAGTGGACAACGGGTCCTCGGACGGCAGCGCCGAGTTCCTGCGGGCCAGCTTCCCTCGGGTGAAGGTCGTGGCGCTCACAGAGAACCTGGGCTTCGGCGAGGGCGCCAACGCGGGCTTTCGCGCGGCCGCGAACGACATTGTCGTGCTGCTCAACAACGACATGCGAGTCGAGGAGGGCTTCCTGGAGCCGCTGCTTGAAGGCTTCGCGGACGGTGAAGTGTTCGCCGTCGCCTGCCAGATTTTCTTCAGCGACCCGGCGCGCAAACGTGAGGAGACGGGGCTGACGGAGGCCCGGTGGGAAAACGGCCTGCTGCGAGTGCGGCACCGCATTGACCCCGGCGTGACGGACCTTTACCCGTGCTTTTACGGAGGCGGCGGATCCTGCGCCTTCAATCGGCGGCATTTTCTGGAAATGGGAGGATTCGACCCGCTATTCAAGCCGTTCTACCTGGAAGACACGGAGCTGGGCTTCAGGGCGTGGAAGCGGGGCTGGAAGGTGTTCTACCAGCCGAGGAGCGTGGTGCGCCACGAGCATCGCGGGACGATCGGAAAGCACTTCGGCGAAGAAGAAATTCAGGCGGTTTACAAGACTAATTTCATTCTATTTGCGTGGAAAAACATTCACGAATGGCGGCGGCTGCTGCCGCATTTCGGGTTCGTGTATGGGGACGCGCTGGTGAGCCTGCTGTTCGGGGACTCGCCGGAGCGAGTGAACCTGCGGGGCCTGTGGCGAGCGTTCCGGCGGTTGCCGCGGGCGTTGCGGTCGCGGTGGAGGGCGCGCGCGCTGGCCACTATCAGCGACAGCGAAGCGTTCCTGCGGCCGCGGGGCGGGTACTTCCGCGACCGCTTCGGGGACCTGCCCGCGCCGGGTGACGACGACCGGCTGAGCGTGCTGTTCGTCTCGCCGTATCCCATCTGCCCACCGGTGCACGGTGGCGGGGTGTTCATGAAAGCGACGGTGGAGGAGCTGGCGCGGCTGTGCGAGCTGCACTTGATCGTGCTGCTGGATCACCCGGAGGAGCGGGAGGCGCACGCGGAACTGGTCGAGCGCTGCGCCTCAGCCGAGTTCCTGGTGAGAATGACGGGGCAGCCCAAAGCCTTCGGGTCTATCGTGCCCCACGCCGTCCGCGAGTTCGCCAACGCGGACCTGGACTGGCTGATTCACCGGCAGCTCTACACGCGGCAGATCGACGTGCTCCAACTCGAGTACACGCCGCTGGGGCAGTATGCGGGGGGCTACCGGAGGCTGGCCTCGATTCTGTTCGAGCATGACATCTACTTTCAGTCGATCGGGCGGGCGCTCAAGGAGCCGCACGGCGCGCTGTGGAAGCTGAAGGCCTCGATCGAGTACCTGCGCGCGCTGCGTTACGAGATGCGGCTGCTGCCCCGGTTGGACCGCATTCAGGTGTGCAGCCGGGAGAACGGGGACTACCTGCTGGAGTTCCTGCCCAGACTGGGCGGGCGGGTGGAGGCCGGGTTGCGCGCTTGTGTGGACACCTCGCAGTACCGCTTCTGCCCGGACGGGCGTGAAGCCGGCACCATGCTGTTCCTGGGCAGCTTCCGCCACACGCCCAACCAGGCCGCGCTGAACTGGTTCGCGCAGGAGGTCTTGCCACGGGTTCTTTCGCGCCGTCCGGACGCGCGACTCGTGGTGGTCGGCTCGGACCCGCCTCCGCGCCACGCGCTCCCCGACACTGCTGGCATCGAGCTGCGCGGTTTCGTGGAAGACGTTCGGGAACCGCTCGGGCGCTACGCGGTGTTCGTGTGCCCGATTCTGAGCGGCTCCGGGGTAAGAGTGAAGTTGCTGGAAGCCTTTGCCGCCGGCATCCCGGTGGTGTCCACGCGACTGGGGGCGGAGGGCCTGGGCAGCCAGGATGGGGAGTTCTGCGCGCTGGCCGACGAGCCGGCGGGCTTTGCGGCCAAGATCCTGGAGCTGTTCGAGCAGCCGGAGCAGGCCCGCGCGATGGCCGAGCGGTCACGGCGCGAGGTGGTCGAGAACTGGGACGCCGCGGCGCTGACGCGAAGGCTGGTGGAAAGCTACCGGGGGGTAGTGCGGGAGAAGCGAGTGGTGCGGGGCGGTCACTGATGCAGAAGATGCTATCATGGAGGCATCATGAGCATCAGGACGACCGTCACCCTGGATGAGGATGTCTTCGAGCGGTTGAAGGAAGCCAGCCGTGCCCAGGGCATCCCGTTTCGCCAGGCCCTGAACAACACTCTCCGGGTGGGGCTGCTCGCCAAAGAGGAACCTGCCGCGCCCCGGAAGTTCCGCATTGAGCCGCGGCACATGGGGGTGCGCCCGGGCCTCAACTACGACAACGTGTCGGCGCTGCTGGAGCTGGCGGAAGGGGAGAACTACCGGTGACTGTGCTCGACGCGAACATCCTGCTTTACGCCTACAACGCCGACGCGCCGGAGCACGAGCGAGCGCGGGGCTGGCTGAAATCGTTGTTTGCGGGTCCGGAATGGATCGGCCTACCCTGGCTGACACTCTGGGCTTTCCTGCGGATCTCCACCAACCCGCGTTTGTTCCCTCGGCCATTGCGGGCCGAGGAAGCGTTCCAGATTCTGCGCGGCTGGCTGCGATTGCCCAGGGTGCGTGTGATCGAGCCCGGTCCTCGCCATCCGGAGCTTCTGGAGCGCCTGGCGACCGAGAACCAGGCGGCGGGCGCCCTGTTGACGGATGCGGCCCTGGCAGCACTGGCTTTCGAGCAGGGGGCGGTCCTCGCCTCGACGGACCGGGACTTCAGCCGGTTTGTCGGCCTTCGGTGGGTGAACCCGCTGGAGGCGGGGGAGAGAAGTCAGTAAGCAGGAGGCAGGACTAAAGTAAGAAGACCACGGACATGGAGGTCGCGGTTCGGAGAGTCCGACTAGGGCTGGTTGCGCTGGCGGCGGGGGTGTGGGCGTGCGGGGCGCTGGCGGCGGCGCCGCAGTTTTCCGCGGCGGGCGTGGTCAACGCCGCCAGCTACGCTGCCGGCGGCGTCGCTCCGGGCGGGATCGTCACCATATTCGGCAGCGGCCTCGGTCCAGCCCGCCCGGCCGGCATGCAGTTGACGGCGGACCACCGTCGCGTCACCACCACGCTGGCTGAAACGCGGGTGCTGTTTGACGGCATCCCGGCCCCGTTGATCTATGTCTCCGAGACCCAGGTCAGCGCGGTGGTCCCCTTGGCGCTGGCGGGCCGGTCCGCGACACGGATTGAGGTCGAATACAGGGGCCAGCCCTCACCCGCGGTGAGCGTCCCGGTGGCGGCGGTGGCGCCTGGGATATTCACCCTCAATGCCACCGGCCGGGGCCAGGGCGCGGTGTTGAACTGCCCGAGCTACCGGGTCAACGGACCCGGCAACGCGGCTCGCAAAGGGTCGGTCGTGAGCGTCTATGCCACCGCCGGCGGCTGGACTTCGCCTCCCGCCGAGGACGGGAGGGTGGCGGACGAGGCCTTGCCGCTGCATCAGGTAGGGGCCACCTTGGGCGGCGTTCCTGCTCCGGTGCTCTACGCCGGGGCGGCGCCGGGGCTGGTCACAGGCGTCTTGCAGGTGAACATCCTGGTTGCCAGCCAAGCGCCCGTAGGGGATGCGGTGCCGCTGGAAATCATCGTGAATGGGGTCCGGAGCCAGTCCGGCGTGACGCTGGCGCTCGAGGCCGGCAGCACGGCCACCGGCATCGCCCTGGCCTCGCCCTATCTCACCAAAGCCCAGGTCTACAGTGGGCAGTTGCACGTCCACACCACCCAGAGCGACGGCACGCAGGATCCGGCCACCGTAGTGCGCGCCTATAAAGACGCCGGCTACGACTTCATCTCCATCACCGACCACGAGCGCGTCACGCCCGACCCCGGCGTCGCCGGCATCGCGTTCATCCCCGGAGTCGAGCAAAGCCCGCAGGGCAACCACCTGAACCGTATCAACGTCAGCGCACCCTTGCGCGGCGACGAGCAGAGCCTAATCGACCACACCCTGGCCGAAGGGGGATTCCTCTTCCTCAACCACCCCAACTGGCCCGGGGGCTATCCGGCCAATCCCAACTGGACCGATGCCGAGCTGGAGGCGGTGCGTGGCTACCACGGCATCGAGGTGTGGAATTCCTTGGTGGCGCCGAACTCGAACGCCGAAGGGCGGGCGGACTACCTGCTCTCGCGCGGGCGCAGATTCTTCCTGGTGGCCACCGACGATTGTCACGACGTCACGAATTCGCGCTGCAAGACCGCCTCGACCCGCGTCTTCGCCGACCGCGCCGAAGCCGGCGATCTGATGGAGAACCTCAAAGCGGGCAACTTCTACGCCAGCAACGGCGCAGCCATCGCCTCGATCAATGTCTTGGAGCGCACCATAACCGTCACCACGGACCGGCCGAGCACAATCGACTTCCTGGCCGCCGGCGGGCGCATGGTCCAGAGCAGCCCGCGCGTCTTCGCCGCGGCTTACACGGTCGCGGGCGACGAGGTCTATGTCCGCGCCCGCGTCACCCGCGAGTCCGACAAGAAAATGGCCTGGAGCAATCCGGTCTATGTCGATCCGGCGCCGGGGAAGTGAGGGGGCTCACAGGTACTTCTTCAGCCAGGCCAGGACCTCCTGCATGTGGTAGCGGGCGTTTTCGCCCTTGAGCACCCAGTGGTTCTCGTCAGGAAAGATCACCAGCCGGCACGGTATCTGGCGCCGCTGGAGAAGCTTGTAGATCTCGAAAGCCTGGTTGATAGGGACGCGGAAGTCGCGCTCGCCGTGAGTGATGAGCATCGGCGTCTTGTAGTTGGCGGCGTAGGCGGAGGGGCTCTGGTCGCGCCATACCCCCTTCAGTTCCCAGACCGGCCCGCCGTTGCGGCGCTCCCAGGACCAGGCGCCGTCGGTCGCGCCCCACATGGAGGCATTGTCGGTGAGGCCGGCGTGATTCACCAGGCACTTGAAACGCTTGCTATTCCCCTCGAACCAGTTCATCAAGTACCCGCCGTAGCTGGCTCCGGCCGCAGCCTGGCGCGAGCCGTCGATGAAGGAAAACTCCTTGATGGCGGCATCCGCGGCTTGCTCGATTTCCGATCCCGGTCCCCGCAGAATGTCCTGGTTGATGGCGGCGGCAAACTCCTCGCCGAAACCGGTGGAGCCGGTGTAGTTGGTCATGATGAGCACGTAGCCCGGCGAGGTGAGCAGGTGGTAGTTCCAGCGGACGAAGTACTGGTCCTTGGACATATTGTGCGGCCCGCCATGAGGGAAGAACAGGAGCGGGTATTTCTTGAACTTGTCGAAGTCCGGCGGCAGCACTATCAGGCTGTGGATACGCTTGCCGGACTTCGCCGTGAACCAGAAGTGGAGCGGCGGCTGCCAATCGATCTGATCGAGGCGCTCCTTATTGAATGCCGTCAGGAAGCGGTGCGTCCGCGTCTTCGGGTCCACGAGCACTACATCATCCGGATGCACCATCGAGCCCCAGGTGGCGACGAGCAGGAGCGCGGGCGCGCGCTCGGCGACGGCCAATGCCGAGTAGCACCCTTCTTTGACTTCGAGGACCGGCTCGACGGGGCCGCCGTCGGCCGGCACGGCGAACAACTTGTCATGGCCGTGCTCCTCGGCGGCGAAGTAGAGGCGCAGGCTGTCGGGCGAGAAGGCCACGGCGCTCACCGAACGGTCCCAGCCGCCGGTGATCAGTCTGGGCTGCCCGGCGGGAGCGGGCCAGTCGATGCGGGCCAGCCGCGAGAGACTGTAGAGGCGCTGGTCGCCGCGGCGCGAGTGGAGGGCATAGAGCGCCTTGCCGTCCGGGCGGAAGCGGGGACTGGAGTAGCTGTCGGCGCCCTGGGTAATGGGCGCCGGCTCACCCCCGGCGGCAGGCAAGCGGTAGAGATGCGTGGTGGTGGGCGCGTAGGCGGCGACGTTACGGTCTGCCGTCGCGCTGAGCACGATGGAAGCGCCATCGGGGCTCCAGACGGCCTCCAGCTCCGCATCGCCCATGCCCCGCCTGCCGTCGAAGCCCGGAGAGGCCGCGAGCTTCGTGCCGGCCAGCAGATCACGCGCTTGGGCGCCGTCCTCCAGCGCCTGGACGAAGGCGTGCGGCCTCAGGTCGTCGAGCCAGCGGTCCCAGAAGCGGAAGGGGAAGTCTTCGTAGACGCGGGCATTGTACTTGCGGGCCTTGCGTTCGGCGGCGATCTTCTTGTTCTCCTCGTCGGTGGCGGCTTTCGGGTAGACCTGACTCTGGAAGAGGATGGCTTTGCCGTCGGGCCGCCACTGCGGGTTGGAGGCGCCGGTAGAAATGGAGGTGACGCGCGCGGCTTCGCCTCCGGCAAGGGGCAGGACGTAGATCTGGTTAGCATCGTCCCCCTCACGCTTGGCCGAAAAGGCGATGCGGGTGGAGTCGGGCGAGAAGACGACGCCGCTCTCGCCGCCCTTGGTGGCAGTGAGACGCCGCGCGGGGGAGGCGCCGTCGGTGGGCACAATCCACAGGTCGGAGACGGCCTTCGCGTCGTCGTAAGACGGCTCGGCGACCGAGACGACGGCCCACTTTCCGTCGGGGCTGACGGCGAGACCGCTCACGCGCTTCATGAGCCAGACATCCTCATGGGTGATGGGCCGCTTTTGGGCGAGCAGACCCGCGGCGAACAGCAGGATGATCGCTATGGTTCGCTTCATGACCGCCATGATAGCGAAGACCGGGGCCGGC
This sequence comes from uncultured Solibacteraceae bacterium, assembly GCA_964353255.1. Lineage (GTDB taxonomy): Bacteria > Acidobacteriota > Terriglobia > Bryobacterales > Bryobacteraceae > VFZS01. The sequence goes on from CAYGVJ010000075.1 coordinate 18,314, forward strand.
TGAGAGCCGGGGCCCAGAGGGCACCCCGCCTGAGAGGCCGCCCCACAATGGGGTACGATATGTGACGCTACAGGAGGCGGAGATGAGGCAGACGAGACGCGCGTTTGTGGGAGCATCGACAGCCGCGGCGCTCGCCCGCGGGGCAGCGGTCGAGAGCGGGATTTCGCTGGCCGCCTGGTCATTCAGCAGCAGCTTCTTCGCGGGGAAGTGGAAGCTGCTGGAGATGCCGCGCATCCTGCGGGAGCGGCTTCAGATCGAGGGCCTGGAGCACGTCAACCAGTTCTTCGAGAACCCGACGCTCAACTACCTCCAGCAACTCAAGCGGAACTGCTCGGACTTCGGCGTGAAGTCGCTGGTGATCATGATCGACAGCGAGGGCTCGACCGCCGCCGAGGATCGCGCCGAGCGCACCCGCGCGGCGATCGCCCACCGCAAGTGGATCGACATCGCGCACTTCCTGGGCTGCCACTCGGTGCGCTGCAACATGTATGGGGGGCCGGAGGACTGGCGCAAAGACCCTGATTTGGTGGCGCGCGCGGCCGAGACTATGCACAGCCTGCTGGAATATGCCAAGGACAGCGGTCTGAACATCCTGGTGGAGAACCACGGCCGCGCCTCCTCGGACCCGGACATCCTGCTGGCGCTGGTCAAGAAGGTGAATCATCCCAGGTTCGGGCTGATGGTGGATCTAGGCAACTGGAACAAGGGCGACGACCGGTACGAGGCGGTCCGGAAGACTATCCGGTACGGCAAGGCGCTGTCGGTCAAGGGCAGCTATGGGCCGGAGCGCGATCCGGCCTACGACATGGAAAAGCTACTGACGACGGCGCTGGAAGGCGGATACCAGGGGTGGTGGGCGATCGAAATGGGCGCCCGGCGGCGTCCGGGCGAGAAGCCCACTGCGGAAGAATTGGTCGAGCGCGAAGTGAAGACCGTGCTCGAAGTGAAGGCCATAGTCAACCGGGTGGTATTCAAACAAGGATGAAGGAGCGAGTGATGAGGGAATCTGGTTCGGCGGGAATCTCCCGGCGCGCGTTCGCGGCGGCGGGGGCGTTCACCATTGTGCCGCGGCACGTGCTGGGCGGGACGGGCTACGTGGCGCCGAGCGAGCGGATCACGCTGGCGGCGATCGGCATGGGGCGGCAGGGCATGGTGGTGACCATGGGCCTGCTGCAACAGGCGGAGATCCAGGTGGTGGCGGTCTGCGATTGCAGCCAGGGCAGCAAGGACTACGCGGAATACAGCCGCAACGCGATGCAGCAACAGGCGCGGCGGACGCTGGGGCCGGGCTACGAGAACTGGGGCGAAGACCTGGCCTCGCCGGGCGAGGTGATGCTGACGCACAACTTCCGAACGAGCCTGGGCTGCGGGGGGCGCGAGCCGGCGCAGCGGCTGGTTGAAGCGTACTACGCAGGACACAAGCCGTCGGGCGTGTGGAAGGGTTGCACGGCCTACCGCGATTACCGCGAGCTGCTGGAGAAAGAGAAGGATCTGGACGCGGTCTACGTGGCCACTCCGGATCACTGGCACGCGCCCATCGGGATCGCGGCCATGAAGCGGGGCAAGCGCGTGCTGGGGCAGAAGCCGATGGCGCATAGCATCGGAGAGGCCCGGCGGATGGCGCAGACGGCGGGGGAGACGAAGGTGGCTACCTCGCTGACGGTGAACAATCCGTCCTCGGAGACCACCAAGCTGGTGGCCGAGTGGATCGCCGATGGGGCCATTGGCCCCGTGCGGGAGGTACACAACTGGTCAAGCCGCCCCTATTGGCCCCAGGGAGTGGAGCGGCCCAAGGAGGAGCAAACCGTCCCGCCGGGCCTGGATTGGGACATGTGGCTGGGGCCCGCGCCGCAACGGCCCTACAACAAAGCCTACCTGCCTTTCGTGTGGCGCGGCTGGTACGACTTCGGCTGCGGCTCCTTCGGCGACATGGGCTGTTACAGCTTCGCGGGGATGTTCAAGATCCTGAACCTGGCGCCGCCGGTGGCGGTGGAGGCTAGCACCAGCGAGCCGTTCGAGGAGACGTTCCCGAAAGCCTCGATCGTGCACCTCTACTTCGCAGCCAGAGGCAGCCTGCCTCCGGTGAAGCTGACTTGGTACGACGGCGAGCTTAAGCCGCCGCGGCCGGAGGGGCTCACGGACGAAGAAGCCAAGCGCTACTTCAGCCGCAGCTCGGAGGGCGTCATGTACGTGGGCGACAAGGGAATCATCCTGGGCGGCTTCAACGGCGACAACCCGCGTGTGCTGCCGGCCTCGCCGAAGTACCAGCGTCCCGCGGGCGGGCGGCCGGCGCAGCGGCGAGACCCCGTGATCGAGCAATGGATTGCCGCCTGCAAGGGCGGTCCTCCCTCGACTGCGAATTTCGCAGCGCAGGCGCCGGTGACCGAAGCCTTCCTGCTGGGCTGCCTGGTGCAACGGCTGCCCGGCGAGAAGCTGCTGTGGGACTCCGCGTCGATGACGGTGACCAACAGCAAGGCGGCGAACCAGTACGTCGATCCGGCGTATAGGGCAGGGTGGGCGTAGACAAACCGGGGGTTTAGTCGCCCGAAAACACGTGAGGCGTTTGGTTACGCATAATAGGGAGTGAATGACGCGGGACGAAGCCATCGCCGAAATCACCCGCCGCCTGGTGGAGTACTACCATCCGGAAAGGATCTATCTGTTCGGCTCGGTCGCCCGCGGCGAGGACGGTCTGGACAGCGACCTGGACTTCTGTGTCGTGCTGCCGGATGACGCGCCGGAGAGTCTCTACCGGCCGGGCGTACACCGCGCTCTTTGGGGAATTGGGACCGCCGCAGACGTGGTTCGCTGGCCCGCCAGCGACTTCGACACGCGCGCCGCCTACGTAAGGGCGTCGCTCCCGGCGACGATTTCGCGCGAGGGGAAGCTGTTGTATGACGCCAGAAGAATCGCGGCGTGATGAGGCCGACCGTTGGCTGGCACAGGCCCGCAAAGACCTGAACGCTGCGCGGCTCCTGGCGGCGCACGAGCCGTCGCGATCCGTCTTCCACAGCCAGCAAGCCGCCGAGAAGACCGCCAAGGCGTTTCTCTCCTTTCGCGATGTCCCTTTCCGCAAGACGCACGACCTAAAGGAACTGGGAGAGCAGTGCGCCGCATTGAATCCTGCGCTGGCTCCGCTACTGAGGGAAGCCGCTGATCTGACCGACTACGCCGTTGTCTTCCGCTACCTGGATGCGCCCCGCGAACCGGACCAAGAGGAGGCGACGGGAGCGTTGGAGACGGCGCGGCGGCTCTACCAAGCAGTGAGCACTGTGTTGGCGGCGCAGCAGGATTCCTGAATTCGTGCCCGTCACGCAATCACACATGTATGGGCGAGAAGATTTGTCGGCCTACTTGCCTTTCAGGTCCCGCTGGAGGCCGTCCACGATGCGGCGGGCGGTGCGGTCAAGCTCGGCGGGGAGAGTGTTCTTCGGCTGCTCGTAGACGGACCAGAGGACGGCGCGGGCCTTGACGCCGACCAGGAAGATGGTGCCCTTGCCGCGGGCAAAAGAAGAAGAACGGGTGACCTCGGCCGGTGGAGTGGCTTCCTCAGGCTTGTCCTTGTCTGTCTTCTTGACTTGTTCAACCGGCTTGGGCGGGGTCTCGGGGTAGAGTTCGGCCAGGCGGGCTTCGAAGGCGGCCCCCAGGCGGTCAGTGAACACCGCGTCGGCTTTCTTGGGATCCGCCACTACCTGAAACAGGCCGCTGGCGGTGATCCGGTTCGCCAGGTACTGGTCGAAGCCGTTGGCCATGGGGAACAGGTAGACCGAGCGCACCTGAGAGAGCTCCGGGGCGGCGGCGAGCACGGCGACCGCGGGCAGAATGGCGCATAATAGAACAGTTCGTTTCATAGCAGATCCCATTGTATAAGGGCCAGAGCATCACCGTCGTGATCCCGTGCCTGAATGAAGAGCAGGGCGTGGAGCAGATCCTGCGGCAGATGCCGGAGTTCGTCGATGAAGTGATTGTCGTGGACAACGGCTCGACCGACCGCAGCGCGGAGGTGGCCCGTTCCTTCGGCGCGCAGGTCATCCAGGAGGAAGTGCGCGGCTACGGGCGGGCCTACCGGAAGGGCTTCGCCAGCGCCCGAGGCGACTTGATCATCACTCTGGACGGCGACCACAGCTATCCGGTAGACGCTCTGTCCTACCTGCTCGAAGCTTTTCTCCACCTGGAAGTCGATTTCCTGAACGCCTCGCGCTTCCCGGTCCGGGACCGGCGGGCGATGAGCTTCAAACACAAGGTGGGCAACCTGATCCTGTCGCTGGCCATGTCGGTGCTCTATTTCCAGTGGGTGCGCGACTCGCAATCGGGCATGTGGGTGTTCCGCCGGTCGATTCTGGAGCGCATGAAGCTGACCGCCGACGGCATGGCGTTTTCCGAGGAGATCAAGATCGAAGCGCTGAAGGACCCGCGCATCCGGTTCGGGGAGATCTCGATCATGTACTCGTCCCGGGTGGGGGAGACGAAGCTCCACGCTTGGCGGGACGGCCTCCAGAACCTATGGTTCCTGTTGAAGAAGCGCGTCGGGTGACCGCCGTCATCCCGAACTGGAACGGGCGCCAGCGCACGGAGCGGCTGCTGGAGAAGCTGCGGGCCCAGACGCACCCGCTGAGCGAGGTCATAGTGGTGGACAACGGCTCGGAGGACGGGTCGGTGGAAATGGCCCGCAGCCGGGGCGCCAGGGTGATCGAGCTGGGCCGCAACGCCGGGTTCAGCGGGGCGGTGAATCGCGGCCTCGCGGAGGCCCGCACCGAATGGGTGGCCATTCTGAACAACGACGTCGAACCGGCGCCCGACTGGCTGGAGCGGCTGCGGGAGGCGGCCCGGCAAGCGGGCGCGTGGTTTGCGACCGGCAAGCTGCTCAGCGGCCACGACCGGAGCCGAATCGACGGCACCTTCGATGCGCTCTGCCGCGGCGGGTGCGCCTGGCGGGCCGGGCATGGCCTCCCCGATGGACCCGAGTGGTCCCGGCCGAGGAGAATCCGCCTGGCGCCGCTGACCGCGGCGCTGGTGCGGGCCGAGGTTTTCCAGAAAGTCGGGGCGCTCGACGAGCGGTTCGAGTCCTACCTGGAAGACGTGGAGTTCGGCCTGCGGTGCGCGCTGGCGGGGGGCTGGGGCGTCTACGTGCCGGGCGCGGTGGCCTATCACACGGGCAGCGCGACGCTGGGGGTGTGGCATCGGGACACGGTGCGGATGATCTCGCGGAACCAGTTGTTGTTGGTGGCGAAGCACTATTCCCCGCCTGAGCTGGGGCGATGGGGCTGGCCGATTTTGGCAGCCCAACTGCTCTGGGGTCTGGTGGCGTTGCGCCGGGGCCGGCCCGGAGCCTGGCTGCGGGGCAAATGGGAAGCCCTGCGGATGTGGGGCGGTCTGCGGCGTGAGGCAGCCTGGAGGGGCGCCCGTCCGCGTCGGCTAAGCAGGATTCTGCGCGTGAGCGAAGAGGAGATCTTTCGCCTTCAGCGCCAGGCGGGCTTCGAGGCGTTTTGGCGGCTGTACTTTGCCCTGACATGGCTGAGATGAGAGAGTTCGGCATCGTCGTCGTGACGCACAACTCGGAGGCGGTGGTGGGCGCGTGCCTCGAGGCCGCCTTGGCCACGGGCGCTGAGCTGGTGGTGGTGGACAACGCCTCGGAGGACAAGACCCAGTTGGAAGTTCTGCGGCGGCCCGCGGCAAGGCTGATCTCGAACCCGTGGAACCGCGGGTTTGCCGCCGCGGCCAACCAGGGCATCGAGGCGGTGGAGCGCCCCTGCGTCCTGCTGCTGAATCCCGATGCGGTGCTCGAAGCAGGGGCGGAGACCCTGGCCGCGGCCTGCGACGAGCACACGGCCGCGGCCGGCGGCAAGCTGCTGGGCGAGGACGGGCGGCCCCAGGCCGGCTTTGCGGTCCGGCGTCTGCCGACCCCGCTCATGCTGCTGGGCGAGGTCCTGGGGCTGAACCGGATCTGGCCCGGCAATCCGGTCAACCGCCGCTACCGTTGCCACGACCTGGACCTGGACCGCCCGGCGCAGGTCGAGCAGCCGGCCGGGGCGTTCCTGATGGTCCGGCGCGCGGCGTGGCGGGAACTGGGCGGCTTCGACGAGTCCTTCCGCCCGCTGTGGTTCGAGGACGTGGACTTCTGCCAGCGGGCGCGGGCGGCCGGTTATCGGATCCGTTACGTGCCGGAGGCGGTGGCCCGGCACAGGGGGGGGCATTCAGCCGACCAGTTGCCCTGGGACCGCCGCCAGCTTTATTGGTATGATAGTCTTCTGAGGTATTCGGGCAAGCACTTCAGCCCGGCGGCACACAGGGTGATGTGCCTGGCGGTTGTTTTGCGTTCCGCTCTGCGGGCGCTCGAGGGGATTTTGGTCTTGCGGGCCAGACAAGCCACGCGGGTTCATGGTAGGATAGTCTGGCTCGGCCTCCAAAGATTGGCATGCCGTTGAACGATCTGGTTTCGATCACGATAGTCACTTTCAACAGCGGCCGGTTCATCAAGCGGTGCCTGGAGTCGGTGCTGGCCCAGCGTTATCCGCACAAGGAGGTCATCGTCATCGACAATGGCTCCACCGACGGGACGCGGGACATCCTGGAACAGTTCGAAGACCACTGCCGCCTTTACTACAACAAGGCCAACGCGGGTTTCGCCGCGGCGCAGAACCAGGCCATCAAGCTGTCGCGGGGGGACTGGGTCCTGACGCTCAACCCGGACATGCTGCTGCTGCCGAACTTTATCGAGGCCCTGCTGGAGGCCGGGCACATCGACCCCAAGGTGGGCACGGTTTGCGGCAAGCTGCTGACGATGCGGCCCAGCTTCGCCTTGCCGGAGAGGCCCCTGGTGGACTCCACCGGCATCTACTTCAACCCCATGCTGCGGCACCTGGACCGGGGCAGCCAGGAAGAGGACAACGGGCATTTCCTGGACTTCGAGTACGTCTTTGGAGCCACCGCCGCGGCCGCGCTCTACCGGCGGGAGATGATCAGCGACGTCATGATCGACGGGGAGTTCTTCGACACGGATTTCTTCACCTACCGCGAGGACGCCGACGTGGCCTGGCGCGCGCAACTGATGGGCTGGCG